>JASFRZ010000053.1:0-16560 GCA_050114655.1 Acidobacteriota bacterium | reverse complement strand
CTACGTGCGCTCCCTTCGGCTGCCCGCAGGGACGGTCCTCAAGTCACCGCACCACGGCAGCCGAACGTCGAGCGGCGACGAGCTTCTCGACCGGCTGGCCGCCCGCCACGTGGTGATCTCCGCCGGCTGGCAGAACCGCTTCGGCCTTCCCGATACGGAGGTCTTGGAGCGCTATCGCGCGCGCCAGATCGCGGTGTACCGAACCGACCGCGACGGCGCGGTGACGGTCGCCGCCGGTGAGCGCGTTCGCGTTCGCGGCGAGCGCTGGGCGGCGGGGCGTGGGCACCGCCGGGTCGGCGGTTGGCTCGACGGCGGCTGAGCGCGCGGCGACTGCGGACTCAACGCCCGTGATGCAGGTCGGGATCGAAGCAGGCGCGGCAACGCGCCTCGTAAACGTCCTCGGCACCCACCACAACGCGTTCCTCGCTGGCGATGAGGCGCTGCGAGTGGTTCGCCGGCGCGCCGCACTGCACGCAGATCGCCAGTGTCTTGGTGATGTACTCGGCGACGGCGAGGAGTTGCGGGATGGGTTCGAAAGGACGACCGAGGTAGTCCTGGTCCAGCCCGGCAACGATCACCCGGCGGCCCTCGGAGGCGAGCTGCTGACAGACGTCGGTCAGACCCTCGTCGTAGAACTGCGCCTCGTCGATGCCCACCACCTGGGTATCCGGCGCCACCGCGGCGTACAGCTCGGCGGAGGTCGTCACCCGCTGGCTCGGCAGTCGCTGGCGGTTGTGCGACACGATGTGGTCGTCGTCGTAACGGTCATCGATGCGCGGCTTGAACACCTGCACGTTCTGTCGCCCGATCTCGGCTCGCCGCAGCCGGCGGATGAGCTCTTCGCTCTTGCCGGAGAACATGCTGCCGCAGATGACCTCGATCCAGCCGCGACCGGGACGGCCACCGGCGGCATCGGGGGCGCGCATGTCGGTCGATTCGGCCGCCGCCGCGCCCTGCAGCGCAGCCAGATCACTGCGTACCTCACTGTCCACGTTACGTTCTCTGCTCCTGGTACAATTCGGCTCCTGCCACGCCCTGTCGCGGCCCGTTCACCTCACAGTAGCCCGTCCCCTTGGACACCGCCACTACGCCAGAAAGCACCGAATCCCCGATCGCGTGGGACTCGGTCATCGAACGCATCGACGAGGTTCGCCGTCGCCTCGTGTGGGTGGTGATCACCCTGCTCGTCGGCACCGGCGCTGCCTGGGGCATCGCCGATCGCGCGTTTGCGTTCCTCGCCGCACCGCTCACCAGGGCGCTGGCGGAAGCGGGCCGCGACCCGCGCCTGGTGTTCACCCGCCTGACCGATCCGTTCATCATCTACTTCAGCGTTTCGTTGCTGGTTGGCGTGCTGATTACCGTGCCGGTGCTGATGGCGCTCGTGTGGCGGATGATGGTGCCGCTCGGCCTCGGCCGCGGTTTGCTCAAGGCGGCCGCCTTCGTGATCTCGTCGACGCTGTTGTTCGCCGCCGGACTGGCCTTCGGCTACTGGGTGCTGCTGCCGTTCGCGGTGCGCTACCTGCTGCAGGTGGCGCAGGACTTCGAGTACGCGGTGACGATCCGCGAGTACCTGCGCTTCGCGTTGCGTATGTTGCTTGCCATGGGGGTCTCCGCGCAGCTCCCACTGTTGAGCTTCGTCGCCGCGCGTTTCGGCCTGGTGAGCGCGGCGCGCATGGTGCGCTGGCTGCCCTATGCCGTGCTGCTGGCGTTTGTGGTCGCTGCCGTGGTGACCCCGCCGGACGGCGCCAGCCAGGTGCTGGTCGCGGTGCCGATGGTCGCGCTGTACCTGCTCGGCGTCCTGGTGGCCGCGCTCACCACGCGGCGACGGGACTAGCTCGAATCGGCACGTATCAAGCCTCGCGCCGCTTGACCGCTTCCCACAGCTCGTCCATGGCGCCGAGATCGTCGACGTCACCGGCGGTGATCGCCGGCTCGATCGCACGGAAGCGGCGTTCGAACTTCTCATTGGCGCGCCGTAGCGCGGCCTCGGGCGACATGCCCAGCTGGCGTGCCAGGTTGGCGACGGCAAACAGCAGATCGCCGATCTCCTGCTCGACGTGCTCGTCGCGCCGCGCTTCCGCTCCGGCGCTCGAGACAGCCTGCTCGACCTCGTCGAGCTCCTCGCGCACCTTGGCGAGCACGCCGTCGACGTCGGGCCAATCGAAACCGAGATGCGCTGCGCGCCGGCCGAGCTTCTCGGCACGTGCCAGCGCCGGGAACGAAGCCGGGATGTCGTCGAGCACCGAGCCGCCGCCGCGCTCCTCCCGCTTAATTGACTCCCAGCGCTGCAGCACCTCCTCGGCATCCTCGACCTCGCCGTCGCCGAATACGTGCGGATGGCGCCGCACCAGCTTGTCGCTGATCGCGTCGGCCACGCGACGCACGTCGAACAGCCCCTCTTCGGAGGCCATCTGCGACAGGAAAACCACCTGCAGGAGCAGGTCCCCGAGCTCATCGGGGAGCGCCTCCATGTCGCCGTCGTCGATCGCCTGCACCACCTCGTAGGCCTCCTCCAGAACATAGCGACGCAGCGAGCGCAAGTCCTGCTCGCGATCCCAGGGACAGCCGTCCGGGCCGCGCAGCGTCTCCATGATGTCGACGAGCCGCCCGAAGGCGGCCTCGGCTTGCGGGTGCTTCGACACGTCGATCCTCGTCGTCGAGGTGGCCGGCACCCCCGCCGCGAACAATCGCGCGCACGGGGCATCAGGTGCAGGCAGGGTGAAACGGGAGTACTCTACACTGCCTGGTAGGGAGCTGCGGATGCCCCATCACGTTGACCTGGACCGGCCATGGACGACGACAAGCTATTCGATGACAACGAGGAAAAACCCAAGATCAAGGTGACCGATCGACGCAAGTTCACCATGGATGGCGACCTCCGCCCGTCGGCGACCGACGCGCGCGACGCCGAACGGGGGGGCGAAGCCTCACCTTCAGCCGCGCCCTCCGAGGAACCCTCTCCCACACCCCACTCCGAACCCGCCGCGGAGGCTGATCCCTCCTCCGCGCCGGCCGAGGAATCCGCGGTTTCGTCGGAATCCCCCGAGTCGCCCCCCTCCGCGGCCGAGACTGCCGGTGCGGCAGCCGCCGGTGACGCCGGTGGCCCGAGCGGCCCGGCGCCGAGCATCGCCGACCTGCCGCGCGATTTCACCGCTTTCGTCGAGGGGATGTACCTCGAGGCGATGCTCTACCTGGGCGCCCTACCCGATCCGCGCACCGGCGACACCGCCGAGGACCTGGACATGGCCAAGTACAAGATCGACCTGCTCGGCATGATTCAGGAGAAGACGCGCGACAACCTCACCGACGACGAGGCTCAGCAGCTCGAGGACGTCCTGTACCAGCTGCGCATGTTCTTCGTCCAGCGCGGCCAGGGCGGCGCGAAGTAGCCACCGCGGCGACAACATCGTCGCTCCCCTGCGGCGCGACGCAGGCGGCGGGAGACCTTTCTGAGGCGCCCCTGGGTGGATTCTCGCCTGATTTCGAGAGTTGACATCATCTCACTCATATTTTATTCTCATACACAGCTAAACTGTTTTCAGGGGCTGTTCTGTGAGCCACAGACGCCCTACAGCCCATTGCCAACGTACTTTTGCAGGGCGCCTCCACGGTTTGCGCAGCGTCCCTTCTTCTGCGCTCCGGAAACCGCGTCGGGCACCTTTGAACGGAGGAAGACAGATGTCCAAGATCATCGGAATCGACCTCGGCACGACCAACTCCGTCGTCGCCGTGATGGAGGGCGGAGAGCCCGAGGTCATCCCCAACGCAGAGGGCAACCGCACGACCCCATCGGTGGTCGCATTCACCGAGAAGGGCGAGCGGCTGGTCGGCCAGGTGGCCAAGCGCCAGGCGATCACCAATCCCGAGAACACCGTCTTCTCGATCAAACGCTTCATGGGGCGTCGCTACAGCGAGGTCTCTGAAGAGATGAAGATGGTCCCCTACGAGGTCATCGAGGAGGGTGACGATGTGCGCGTAGTGGCGCGCGGCAAGAAGTACCCGCCGCCGGAGATCTCCGCCATGATCCTGCAGAAGCTCAAGGCGGCGGCGGAGGACTACCTCGGCGAGAAGGTCGACCGCGCGGTCATCACCGTGCCGGCCTACTTCAACGATAGCCAGCGCCAGGCCACCAAGGACGCCGGCAAGATCGCCGGCCTGCAGGTGGAGCGCATCATCAACGAGCCCACCGCGGCGGCGCTCGCCTACGGCCTCGACAAGCAGGCCGACGAGAAGATCGCGGTGTACGACTTCGGCGGCGGCACCTTCGACATCTCGATCCTCGAGGTGGGCGACGGCGTCGTCGAGGTCAAGGCAACCAACGGCGATACGCACCTCGGCGGCGACAACCTCGACCAGCGTGTCATCGAGTGGATCGTCGATGAGTTCCGCAAGGACCAAGGGGTCGACCTGTCGAAGGACCGCATGGCGCTGCAGCGCCTCAAGGAAGCGGCCGAGAAGGCCAAGATCGAGCTCTCCAGCGTCTCCGAGACGGAGATCAACCTTCCCTTCATCACCGCCGACGAGAACGGCCCCAAGCACCTTTCGCTCAAGCTCACGCGGTCGAAGTTCGAGCAGCTCGTCGACGACCTGATGCAACGCACGATCGCGCCCTGCAAGCAGGCGCTGAAGGATGCCGGCATGAAGCCCGGCGATGTCGACGAGGTCGTGCTGGTGGGCGGCTCGACCCGCATCCCGAAGGTCCAGGAGCTGGTCTCCGAGATGTTCGGCAAGCCGCCGCACAAGGGGGTCAATCCCGACGAGGTCGTCGCCGTCGGCGCAGCCATCCAGGCGGGCGTGCTGGCCGGCGAGGTGGAGGACGTGCTGCTGCTCGACGTCACCCCGCTATCGCTCGGCATCGAGACGCTGGGCGCGGTCACCACGGTGCTGATCCCGCGCAACACCACCATCCCGACGCGTAAGAGCGAGGTCTTCTCTACGGCGTCCGACAACCAGACCAGCGTCGAGATCCATGTGCTGCAGGGTGAGCGCGAGATGGCGGGCGACAACCGCACGCTCGGGAAGTTCCATCTCGTCGGCATCCCGGCGGCGCCGCGCGGCGTGCCACAGATCGAGGTCACTTTCGACATCGACGCCAACGGCATCCTCAACGTGTCTGCCAAGGACCTCGGCACCGGCAAGGAGCAGAAGATCACCGTCACCTCTTCGAGCGGCCTTTCGGGCAACGAGATCGATCAGATGGTCTCGGACGCGGCGACGCATGCCGACGAGGACCAGAGTCGGCGCGCCCGCATCGACGCGCGCAACCAGCTCGACTCCATCGTCTACCAGAGCGAAAAGGTGCTCGACGAAAATCGCAACAACCTCGATGCCGGCACCGTCTCGGGGATGGAGTCGGCGCTGACCGCCGCCAAGGACGTCCTCGGCAACGAAGACGCCGATACGGCTGCCCTGCAGGCTGCCGCCGAGAAGGTGCAGCAGGCATCGCACAGCATGGCCGAGGCCATGTACAAGACGGCGGGCGCCGGCACCCCCGGCGCCGACGCCTCCGCGGGTGGCGGCGCTGTGCCGGACGAAGAGGAGGTCCTCGAGGCCGAGGTGGTCGACGAAGACGGACAATCCTCGTAAGGGAACCGAAGGGATCGGCCGGGCTGGCCGGCCGATCCCGGTCCCCGGGACTGAACCATGCTCTCCCGTGACCATTACGCCGTGCTCGGCGTTCCCCCGGACGCCGACCTGGAACAGATCGAGTCCGCCTACCGACGCCTGAGCCGCCGCTACCACCCCGACATCAACCCCGGCAGCGCGCGTGCTCGCGCCGCCTATGAGCGCATCCGGCTCGCCTACCAGGTGCTCACCGACGAGCGCGAGCGGCAACGCTACGATCGCGAGGGGCGACCGATTGCCGACGACATCGAGGTGGTCACCGGGGCGCCGTCGGACGGCAGGGAAACCACCTTCGCGGAGCTGTTTCGCAGTCTCTGCGATCACGCCCGACGCACCCGCCCGCAGCGCGGCGGCGATGTGCACGCCAAGGTCGACTTCCGCCTTGCCGACGCCGAGCGCGGCCGTCGCGTTCCCGTCCCGGTGCGACGCCTGCGTCCGTGCCGCCATTGCGGCGGACGCGGGGTAGTGCGCATGGGTGAGGCCTCGGCCTGCGGCGCCTGTCGCGGCTCGGGAAAGCAGATCTTCACCCACGGCGCGCTCAGCGTCGCCGTTCCGTGCGCGGACTGCGGCGGCGAGGGGGTGCGCAGCGGCGTCGGCTGCTCGGAATGCCACGGCATCGGCCTCACCAACGTCGCCGAGACTATCGCCGTGCAGATTCCCGCGGGTGTGCTCGACGGCCAGGAAGTGCGCGTGCGCGGCGCCGGACACGCCGGGCGGCGCGGCGGACCGCCCGGCGACCTCATTGTCACCGTCCACCTGCGCGGCCCGGCCACCTTCGAGCGCCACGGACCGCACCTTCTGACCCGCTTGCCGGTATCGATCAGCGAGGCGATCCTCGGCGCCCGCGTTCCGGTTCCTACGCTCGACGGATCGACCGCCCTGCTGCGCGTGCCGCCCGGCGCGCGCGCCGGGCAGCGGTTACGTTTGCGCGGCAGAGGGCTGGAGATGCCCAACGGGCTGCGCGGGGATCTCATCGTGGAGCTCGAGGTATGGCTGCCGGAGGTCGTCGACGAGGACGCCAAGCGCCTCATCCGCGAGTTCGGCGAGCGCACTTCGAAGCCGGTCCGAGGCCATGGCGGACGTGCTACGGTGCAGCGATGATCGACGACAACAAGGGGCGCGGCGGAACCTACATGATCAGCGCCGTGGCGGAGATGTACGACATCCATCCGCAAACCCTTCGCATGTACGAGCGCGAGGGGCTGCTGCGCCCCGAACGCTCCGACGGCAACACCCGCCTGTACTCCGACGAAGATCTCGAGCGCCTCGAGTTCATCCTGACGCTGACCCGCGAGCTCGGCGTCAACCTCGCCGGCGTCGAGGTGGTGCTCAACATGCGTGAGAACATGGCACGCCTGCAACAAGATGTTGCCTCCCTGATGGCCTACGTCCGCGACGAGCTGCTCAAGAACGACAGCGAGCTCAAGGGACGTTTCGAGCAGGCGCTGGTGCGCGTCGAGCGCGGTGCGGTCACCGTACATACCAGCAGCCGCATCTCGGTCACCCGATCGCAGCGCGCCGCGGAGACCGACGCCGAGGAAGGACAGAGCAGCTCGTGAGCGCCGAGCGGCGCCCGCCCGCGACGGAGCCTTCGTGCGAGCTGTGCGGCGACACCGGTTGGGTGGCGGTGTCGGACGAGCCCGGCGCGCCGGTGCGACGCTGCGAGTGTCACGCGCGCGGTCAGGCGCAGCGCCGCCTCGACGCCGCACTCATCCCACCGCGCTACCAGCACGCCACGCTGGGCAATTTCGACCCGCTCAACGCCACGCTCGAAGCCGCCAAGGTGATCGCCGAGGATTTTGTGGCCGCGTACCCGGATGTCGAGACCGGGCTGCTTTTCGAGGGCCCCGCCGGCGTCGGCAAGACCCATCTGGCGATGGCCATCCTGCGGCAGCTGATCACCCAGCGGGGCGTCAGCGGTCGTTTCGTCGACTACCGTGACCTGTTGCGCGACATCCAGGACTCCTACAACCCGGTCTCGGAGACGTCGGAGCTCGAGATCCTGCGGCCGGTACTCAACGCCGACTTGCTGCTGATCGACGAACTCGGCACGCGACGCCCGACAGACTGGGTGCGCGACACCGTGACGCAGATCCTCAACGACCGCTATCGCCACCAGCGCATCACCCTGATCACGACGAACTACTGCGACGACGAAGACCCCTCGGCCCCGACTCTGGCCGACCGGATCGGCCCGTACGCGCGCAGCAGGCTGTACGAGATGTGTCGGGTGGTCTCGATGCGCGGCCAGGACTTTCGTCGAATCACCGGAAAGGGCACCGTCCACGGCGCCAAGGATCGGCCGTTCATCGCCGCCGGCAACGCGCGCACCAGCGCGCCGGAGGCCGAAGAGAAACCGGCTCACAAGACGACGAGCTGACCGAGCGGAGCGTCCGCTCACATCCGCGCCGCCGACCGATCCTGCTCAGCTATCGAGGTCGCCCCACAGGTACTGCAGGACAGCCAGCGCCACGGTACCGGCGCTGTCGGCGCGGAGCACGCGCGGCCCGAGCTGCAACAACACCGCGCCATGCGCAGTCGCAGCCTCGACCTCGTCGTCGCTCCAGCCGCCTTCGGGCCCGACCAGCAGGGTGACCCCGTCTGGCCGGTCGCCGTCTGCGAGCCCCCGAGCATCCACCGACCGTTTGCTGCCGGCCGACGGGTGGGCGAGCAAAAGCGGGCGCGGCAAGCCTGTCCAGTCGAGCTCGGCGTAGGGCGCCGGATCGTCGATATCGGGCACACGCGTGCGGCCGCACTGCTCGGCAGCGCTGTCGGCGATGCGGCGCCAGCGCTGCGCCAGCCGTCTCCGGCTGGCGGTACTCGCCTTGGAATGCTGGCTGCGCCGCGCGAATACCGGCACGACGCGCCCCACCCCGAGCTCGGTGCTCTGCCGTACGATCGTCTCCATGCGCGCGGCGCGCGCCGGAACCGCCTGTACCAGGCAGGTGGTGAGCGGCGACTCGACATCGCGCAGCACCCGATCGATAACGCGCACGCGCAGCGCATCGCCGTCCAGGCGGGTGATCGCGGCGCGCACCTCTTCTCCACGGCCGTCGAAGAGGTAGACCTCGTCGCCCACCGTGGCGCGGAGCACGCGCAGATGGCGCAGCACGTCAGGGCCCGGATCGAGGACGCCTTCGGCGTTGGCGTCGAGCGCGGCGACGCGGAAGCGGCGGCGCGCGTCCGTGTCGCTCACCCGACCAGGTTGCGCAGGCGATCCCACCAGCTCTCGGCCTCGCCGTCGGTCTTGGGCTCGCCGGTGATCTCGGCGAGTTGCTCGATCAGGGTGCGCTGCTCACGGGTCAGCCGCTTGGGCGTGACCACCTGCACGGCGACGCGCAGCTTGCCACGGCGGCCGCCGTTGAGCGCCGGCATGCCGTGATCCTTGAGCTCGAAAACCTCACCGCCCTGGGTGCCCGCCGGGATGTCGAAGGTGACTTCCTCACCATCGATCGCCTCCACGGTGATCTCGCCACCCAGAGCCGCCTTGGGGAACGACACCGCGGCGCGGGTGAACAGATCGTTGCCACGACGCACGAAGCGCGGATGCTCGCGCACGCCGATGATCACTTCGAGGTCGCCGGCGGGCGCGCCACGCACTCCCGCCGAGCCCTCGCCGCGCATGCGCAGCCGGGTGCCGGTGTCGACCCCCGCGGGTACCGGCACCTTGACCTCGTCGCGGCCGGCCACGCGTCCCGCTCCGGAGCATGTGCGACAGGGATCGCTGACCGTGCGGCCGGTGCCGCCGCAGGCGCCGCAGGGGCGCGCGATGGCGAGAAACCCGTGGCGCTGCTGCACGGCGCCGGAGCCGCCGCAACGGGCGCAGGTGGTCGCACCGCCACCGCTCTCGGAGCCGGTGCCGTCGCACGCATCGCACAGCGAATGGCGCCGCACCCGGATGGTCTTATCGACCCCGGCGGCAGCCTCCTGCAAGCTGACGTGCAGCTCGACACGCAAATCCGAGCCGCGCCCGGATCGCGGGCGCTGCCGTCCCATGCCACCGAAGGCGCCGAAGCCGAACAGGTCGCCGAGGATGTCGGAGAAGTCGGCAAACGCGTCGGCATTGAACTGCGGCCGCCCCTTGAGCCCGGCTTCGCCAAAACGGTCGTACAGCGAGCGCTTCTCCGGATCCGACAGTACCGAATAAGCCTCCGCCGCCACCTTGAAACGCTCTTCGGCGTCGGCATCGCCGGGGTTCTTGTCGGGATGATGCTTCAGAGCGGCCTGTCGGTAGGCGCGCTTGATCTCGTCAGCCGAAGCGTCCCGCGCGACCCCGAGGACGGCGTAGAAGTCCCGCTCAGCCATTGCCGACTTCGGAAGCGTCGTCAGCGCCGCTCTGCGATGCCTGCCCCCCTCCGTATGCCACCACCACGGTCGCCGGGCGGATCAAGCGCTCTCCGAGTCTGTAGCCCGGCTGATAGACCTCGAGGATCTGGCCTTGCGGCACCTCGTCGGTTTCGTGCCGGGCGATGGCCTCGTGCATCTCCGGATCGAAGGTCTCGCCCAACGGCTCGATACGTTGCAGGCCGATCTGCTCGAGCGTCCTCTGCAGGCTGCGCAGGATGATCTGCATACCCTGGTGATAGGCGCGCGCATCCTCCGCCTCGTGGTCCACGGCGCGCTCGAAGTCGTCGATCACCGGCAGCAGGAGCTCCAGCAGCCGACTTTGGCCGGCGGCGCTGGACTCGGCGAGCTCCTTCTGGGCGCGGCGGCGGAAGTTGATCAGCTCGGCCTGCCGCCGCAGCGATTGATCCTGCAGCCGCTCGATCTCCGCGCGCGCCAGCTCGAGCTCGTTCTCGAGCTCGACGCGGCTCAGCTCTTCCGAGCCGGCCTCCGCGGCGGATTCGCCAGCACCGTCCTCTCCCCTCACCGGCACCCGGCGCGCTCCGGCAGCGACGTCGTCCTTGTCCGCCGGGCCGCCGGCGGTCTCGTCGATCTCTTTGTCGTTGTTCATCTTACCGTCATTTTGAAGTCCGTCCTCGTGCCCCACTCGCCCCGCGGCGGCGCATGCCAGGCCGAAAAGGGTCGGGAGGAAAAGTAATCAGGCGCACAGGCGCGTCACCACGTCGGTCGTCACGCGCGCCATCGTCGTGACCATCGGGATGGTCTTCTCGTAGTGCATGCGAGCCGGACCGAGGACCCCCAACGCGCCGAGCATCTGGCTGCCGGAGCGGTATCCGGCCGCCACCAGTGCGCAGCCGCGCAGCACCTCGGGCAGGCCGTCGCGCCCGATCAGCACCCGCGCCTCGACATCCGCGCCGCAGACCGCCAGCAATCGGCTCAGCTCGCTGCGCTCCTCGAACGCCGCGAAGATCTCCGGCAGCGTGGCGCGCTCGGTAAGCTCGGGGCTGTCGAGCAGATGGAATGTGCCCTCCACCATGACCGCCGCCTGGTCGATGGCGTCGCCGAGCGAGCGCCGCACCAGTCGCACCGCGAGCGCCTCGGGGCGCGAGAATCCGGAGAGCTGCTGTGCCACCACGCGATCACGCAGCTGGCGTAGCGTGCGCCCGGAGAAACGTTCCCGCAGGAAACTCGCCGCCTCCTCCAGATCGCACTCCTTCAAGGTCTCGTTGAACACCACGGTACGCGTGTGCACCCGACCGCCGCTGGTAATGAACACCACCGATACGCGATCGAGGCCGACGCGCACCAGTTCGATGTGGCGGATGTCGGCCTCCGCCGGGGGAGGCGCGAGCACCATACCGACGTGCTGTGACATGTCGGCGAGGATCGAGCAGGCGCGCTGCAGCACGGCGTCGAGGTCCGGCTGCACCTCATCGAGATAGGCACGAATGCGGCGCTCGTCGACACGCTGCAGGGCGCCGTGTTCCATGAGGTGGCGCACGTAGGCGATGTAACCGCGACCGGTAGGTGTGCGGCCGGCGGAGGTGTGCGGCTGGTTGACGTAGCCCTGCCGTGACAGCTCCGCCATGACGTTGCGCACGGTCGCAGAGCTCACGCTCTCGGCAAGCTGTTCCGCCACCGTCGCCGAGCCGGCCGGCTGTCCGGTGGCGATGAAGTGGCGCACGATGATATCCAGCACGGCGGCGCCGCGCGGGCTCAGATCGCTGCTCATGGGACGTCGTGGGTCAGGGTCGTTTGGCATTAGCACTCATCCTGCACGAGTGCTAAAAGTGATGGAACAACGGCGTCGCGATGGTGTCAAGTCCGCTGGCGGAGCGGCTTTCCACGCCGCCAGTGAGCCGGTACTGCGTGCTACCATCGATGTCGATGTCCTCCTCCAGTGACAAGCCCACACCGCCGAAGGCCCGCCGGCCTTCCGCCGTCAGGTCTGCCCACCGCAAGGGCCGCAAGACCGGCGGCAACAAGGCCGGCAAGAAGGCCGCCAAGGGCGCCCAGAAACCGTCCGGCGGTGGTCCGCTGCGCTTCATCAACGATGCTGCCCGCGCCGTCACCCGGCCACGCAATCTGGTGCTGCTGTTCTTCCTCGCCGCATTCTCCGGCGCCGGCATCGGCATGGCGATGGTCTACCTTCCCGACCCCTCGCAGGTACGCGTCCTGGAGCAATACACCCCCAGCATGCAGGTGATCCTGTACGACGATAAGGACGAGGTCTTCGGCGAGCTCGAGGCCATCCAGCGGCGCAAGCTGGTCGCCTACCAGGACATCCCCGAGCAACAGCGCAACGCCCTCCTGGCCATTGAGGACAGCCGCTTCTTCTGGCATGTCGGGGTCGATCCGATCAGCGTGCTGGGCGCGGTACGCGACAACATCACCGGCGGGTTCGGCGCCCGCGGCGCCAGCACCATCACCATGCAGCTCGCTCGCGGCCTGGGCTGGTCGAGCCCCGAAAAGACCCCGGTGCGCAAGCTGGTCGAGGCCTTCTACTACGCCCTGCAGACCGAGCGCTACTTCTCCAAAGAGCGCATCCTCGAGCTCTACATGAACACCGTCTTCATGGGCCACGATGCCTACGGCTTCGGCGCCGCCGCCGAGCTGTACTTCGACAAGGAGCTCGACGAGCTGACGCTGGCGGAGAGCGCGCTGCTCGCCGGCATCGTGCAGCGACCCAACGACTACTACCCGCTGGAGCGCAATCAGGAGCGCGCCTTCCGTCGCCGTGAGCTGGTGTTGCGCCGCATGCTTTCCGAGGGCTACATCACCGACGAACAGTACGAGCAGGCGCGCAACGAGCCCCTCGATCTCGCCGACAACGACCGCAGCGAGGAGCTCGGTGCCTACTTCACCGAGGAGATCCGTCGCAACCTCTACAACCGCTACGGCAGCAGCCTGTACGAGTCGGGCATGCGCGTGCGCACCACCCTCGACCCACGCATCCAGGCGGCAGCCGAGCGCGCCCTCGATGAGGGGCTGCGGAGGGTCGACAAGACGCAGGGCTGGCGTGGCGTGCAGCGCAACCTGCTGGACGAGGGGATCGACCCGGCGACGTTCGACCTGGCGCGCTGGAGCCGTCCGATCGACGAAGGCGACTATGTACCCGCCGTGGTGCTGGAGTCGAACAACGAGCGCGCGCTGGTGCGCTTCGCCAACTATACCGGCGAGCTGACGCCGGAGGGCGCCGCCTGGACCACCTTCGGTCGCCCGGAGAACGTGCGCCTGGCGCGTCTGCTGCGTTCCGGCGACCAGATCACCGTGCACGTCACCGAGCTGCGCGACGACGGCACCGCCGCGGTCGATCTCGACCAGGAGCCGGAGATCGAGGGCGCGGTGCTGGTGTTCGAGAATCGCACCGGCGAGATCAAGGCCGAGGTCGGCGGCCGGCGCTTCGACGAGAGCGAGTTCAACCGCGCGCGCCAGGCGGTGAGGCAGACCGGCTCGGGCTTCAAGCCCTTCGTTTACGCCGCGGCGTTGCAGGCCGGTCATACCGCCGGTGACGTCACCATCGACATGCGCATGGCATTCACCGACTCCTCGGGCCAGCCTTACGAGCCCCACAACCACAACAACGAGTACACCGGCATTACCACCTACACCGAGGCGCTGGCGCGCTCGCGTAACGTGGTCGCGGTCGACGTGCAGCAGCGGGTGGGCAGCAACAACGTCATCGCCATGGCGCGCAACCTCGGCATCACCGCCAACCTGCAGCCCTACCTGTCGCTCGCCCTCGGTACCGTGGACGTGTCGCTGTGGGAAATGACGCGTGCCTACGCGGTGTTCGCCAACGGCGGCGTGCGCGTCGAGCCGCACCGCATCCGCAATGTCGTCGACCGCGAGGGACGCCCGGTCTTCGTCGTGCAGCGCCAGTCGCAACAGGTGATGGATGCCGAAGTCGCCTACGAGATGGTGCGCATGCTCAACAACGTCATCGAATACGTCTACGACGAGAACGGCGTGCTGATGGGCGGCAGCGGGCGACGTGCGCGGCCGCTGGTGCGCGAGCTCGGCATGCCGCTGGCCGGTAAGACCGGCACCACCGACAACTACTCCGACGCCTGGTTCGTCGGCTTCTCGCCGTATCACACCATCGGCGTGTGGGTCGGCAACGACACCAAGAAGCCGATCGGGCCGGGACGCGAAGGCGCCAACACAGCGCTGCCGATCTGGATCGACGTCATGCGCGCCGCCAGCCAGGGGCTTCCGCCGCTCGAGTTCGAGCAGCCGCTGGGCGTAGTTCTGCGCACCATCGACGCCCACACCGGCCTGTTGTCGAGCAACGTGTGCGGCCCGTCGATGGTGGTGGCCTTCGTCGAGGGCACCGACCCGACACGCGTCTGCGGGCCCGAGGAAGCGCGCATCCTGTCGATGAACTACTACCAGCAGGCCTACTTCATCGACCAGATCCGAGACAAGCGCTAGCGCGAGCTTCTCGTCGGCGTCGCGGCCGCACGCGCACAAGCGCCACGATGAGAGGCTCGAGGGGACCGATCAGTCATCCTGGTCGGCCGCGCCGCGCACCGGCTTCCGCCCCGCGGCAACCCACTTGAGGTACGCCTCGGCAAAGCGGTCGAGGTCGCCATCGAGCACCCCGTCGACGTTGCCGACCTCCGTATCGGTGCGGTGGTCCTTGACCAACTGGTAGGGCTGCAGCACGTACGAGCGGATCTGCGAACCCCAGCCGATCTCCTTCTTCTCGCCCTGCTTGGCGGCGATGCGCTCCTCCTGCTTGAGGCGCTCGAGCTCGTACAAACGGCTGCGCAGCACGGTCATCGCCTTGGCGCGGTTACGGTGCTGCGAGCGCTCCGCCTGGCACTGCACCACGGTGCCGGTGGGAAGGTGCGTGATGCGCACCGCGGAATCGGTCACGTTGACGTGCTGACCACCGGCGCCGCTGGAGCGATAGGTGTCGATGCGCAGGTCCTTCTCGTCGATCTCGATTTCGATCTCGTCGTCGATCTCGGGTGACACCATCACCGACGCGAAGGAGGTGTGGCGCCGGCTGGAGGCGTCGAACGGCGAGATGCGCACCAGCCGGTGCACCCCCGTCTCGCCCTTCATGTAGCCGAACGCGTAGTCCCCCTCGACCCGCAACGTGGCGCTCTTGAGCCCCGCTTCCTCGCCAGGTGACTCGTCGAGCACCTCCACCTCATAGCCACGCGACTCGGCCCAGCGCGTGTACATGCGGAACAGCATCGCCGCCCAGTCCTGCGACTCGGTGCCGCCGGCACCCGGATGGATTTCCATGAGCGCCGGGCGGCGGTCGTCGGCGTCGCCGAGCAGGTGCTGGACCTCGATCGTGTCCAGCTCCGACTCGAGCGCTGCGAGCGCGTCCTTCAGCAGCCCTTGCGCCTCGTCCTCGCCCTCGTCGGCAAGCTCGAGCATGGCGTCGGCGTCGGCAAGAGCGTCGGCGAGCCGCTCACCATCACTCAGTCGTTCCTCCAGATGGCTGCGCTCGCGCAGCACGGCGGGATCGCCGCCGTCGTCCCAGAAGCCGGGCTTCGACATCTGCTGCTCGAGCTCGGCAAGTCGCTTCTGCGCGCCGGCGGGGTCAAAGATGACCTCCCAGACCGGCATAGCGGGAACGGAGCTCTTCCAGTTGGCGTCGCAGGTCTTCGATCATGGCTTTCCAGCGGCAGTGTGTCCGATGTGACGGGCCTGGGGATCTTCGGGATCGGGTGGATCTTCGGGCACTGGGAGGGCCACGCGCCGGTCACGCCAGGCGAGCACCGCCCCCAGTACTGCCAAGAGTACACAAACACGTGGCAACACGTCGCCCCAGCGCACGTATGGTGTGAGCTCGTCCCGCGGCCAGATGATCGCGCGGAGCAGCGCCTCATGGTTCAGCTCGCTACGCTCCAGCACGCGGCCCCAGGGATCGACCATTCCCGAGATACCGGTGTTGGCGGCACGCACCAGGTAGCGTCGGGTCTCGACGGCGCGCAACCGTGCCATCGAGAAGTGCTGGTAGGGGGCGAACGTGTCGCCGAACCAGGCGTCGTTGGTGATCGTGGCGATGAAGCGCGCGCCGCGCGCCACCTGCCGGCGCACATGGTCGGGAAAAACGATCTCATAGCAGATCGCCATGGCAAACGGGGGTACGCCGGCGGCCGGATCGGCGAACAGTGCCTGGTCGGGCGCCCCCGAGCGGAATCCGGCGATCGCCTCGACGAGCGGCGTCACGAAGCGGAACAGCCAGCTCACCGGCACGTACTCTCCCCACGGAACCAGGTGCACCTTGTCGTAACGCGCCCCCCACTGGCCGTCGGCGCGCACCAGGAAGGCGGCGTTGGTCACCCAGGCGTCACCCGCCTCATCGAACTCGTAGTGCGGGCTGCCCACCACCAGCGGGGTGGCGAACTGTCGCGCCAACTGTGCCAGCATGGCGCGCGTCGAGGGGTCGCCCTCGAGCCCGCCGCGGATCGGCACCGAGGACTCCGGCCACACCACCAAGTCAGCGCCCTCGTCGATGGCGGCGAGGGTCAGGCGAACATGGTTCTGAATGATCGCGCGCAGCGCTTCGGGTGCCCACACGCGCCCCTGCTCCACGTTGCCCTGCACCGCAGCGACGCGCAGCGG
>JASFRZ010000052.1:0-16914 GCA_050114655.1 Acidobacteriota bacterium | reverse complement strand
GGTCGCGTACAGGAACGACAGCGTCGCCGCGGGCGGCTCGGGCGGTGCCGCGAGCACTGTGTCAGGCCGCTCCAACCCCTCGACCGGGTCGGTCGGCAGTACCTCGGCGCCGCCCCTGATGAGCGCCTCGAGCAGCGCCCCGCGCAGCCCGCGCAGCGACATTTCCGAGACGATGTAGACGCGCGCCGCAGGCAGTGGGCCGTCGTCGCCGAGCGCGATCACCGCGTGACGCAGCACGTCGGCGAGGTCGACTGCGTCGCGGCTGCGCAGCCGCTTCTCGTAGGCCTCTTGGATGGCGGCGAGGGCGCGGCCCTTGGCGTGGTCCTCCAGCCGGGTGTGCGTGACCGCCGACGCGTCGAGGCCGGCGAGTCGCATGTCGCGCACCGCCGCCTGCAGCGCGTTGCGGAACCCGACCGTGTTGCCGAGCTCGGCGAGCGCCTTGCCGACCGGTCGAGCGAGCACCGCATCGATCGCCTCGTCGAGCAGCGCGAGCTCCTCGAAGCCGTCGATCGTCACCAGCCCTTCGGCGACCAGCGCGGGAGTGGCGAGTTGCTTGGCGAGGTCGCGTGGGGTCTGCGCGCGGAATCCGAGCCAGGGCTGGCCCGCACGTGCCAGCGTGTGCAGCAGCTCGCGGCCGACGCCGCGAGGCTGGCATACCAGCAGCTTGTCGGCGGTGGGATGGTCGCTGGCGGCGCGCGCCAGGGCGCACAGCAGTGCGGAGTGCTCCTGGAGGCTCGGCGGCACTAAGCGCCGCCCCGTCGCGACGGATCCGCTGTCCGGCGGTCGGGTCCGCCGTTGCCGCCGTTGGGCGGCGGTGTCCCCCAGCGCAGCCCCACCGCGGCGCCGCAGAACGCGAGGGCGCGGTTCTCGGCCCAGTAGCGGTCGGGCTCACCGGCGAGCTGCTCGGTGCTGAAGAAACCGACGTGGCCGCCCTGCGGCGGCGCCAGCAGCGTCAGCTTGTCGTTGTCGCGCACGGCCGGGCTCTCGTAGGGGCGGAACGGGATGAAGGGATCGTCCTGGGCATGGATCAGCAGCGTCGGGACGTGGATGTCGCCGATCACCTCGAGCGAGCTGTTGCGCGCGTAGTAGTCCTCGGCGTCCACGAAGCCGCCGAGGGGGGCGACCACCGCGTTGTCCCAGTCGCGGATGCCGCGGATGCTATCGACATCGATGGGATGAAACAAATCCGGGCGCTCGGCGCGCGCCACCAGGTAGCGGCGCGCCAGCCGCCGCAGGAAGTAGGTGCGGTAGATCCAGTTCTGACGACGTCCGTCGATCGCGGCACAGGCGTCGTCCAGGTCGATCGGCACCGATACGGTGGCGGCGGCGCGCAGGCTCGGCGGGGGTGCCGTGCCGTACTCACCGATGGCCTTGAGCGTGATGTTGCCGCCGAGCGAGAAGCCGATCACCGCGATCGGCGCGCCCGGTGCGTGCTGCTCGACGTGCGCGAGCGTGGCGCGTAGGTCCTCGCTGCGACCGGCGTGACCGATGCCGAGGCTCGGAGCGTCATCGGCCTGGCTGTTACGCAGATCGACACGCACCACGTCGAAGCCCAGGTCCCAGCCCTTGGCGGCGGTGGCGGTGACGTTCTCGGCGTCGGCGCTGCCGGTGAGGCCGTGCAGCACCACGAGCACGGGACGCTGGGGCCCGGCAGCGCGATGTTTCGTGGAAGCGCGGCTGCGCGCCGCCGCCACGGCCTCGGGATCGGCCGGGCCTCCGGGAGTCTGCGGTGCCGCTGCGTCGTGACGTGACCAATACACCCGTAGCAGGTCGCCGTCTTCCGACGCGAAGACCGCCGCGTGCGAGCGCGCCGCAAGCTCCGGCCCGGCCGGATCGCGCTTGATGCGATTGGGCCAGATGGTCTGGAAGTGGCGGTTGCCGCGCCATCCGTGCGCGATGAACGGAGGCCGCAAACTTGCGGCGCCCCCTGCGGGTTGTTCAAACTTGCTCATGCCGTAATGCGGGAGTGGAACGGGCCGCAGGAGCGGCGGCCTGCTACCGTACGGTTTCCAGCAGACTTTAGGATAGTCGATCCCAACGCGGGCGCAGTCGATACGACGACGCCCGAGGAGCATGCCCCGATGCGTCACAGCCACCGTTTCCCCGCGGCCCGCGGGCTCACTCTCGCGCTTGCCGCGGCAGCCCTGGTGCTGGGCTGTGGCGCCGCATCCTCCGGCCACGCGACGCCGACCACCTCTGGGTCGCCGTCATCGGCAGCCGCCGATCCCGCCGCGTCGCAGAGCGGCAAGACCGCTGCCGCGCTCGGTTTCGATGGCGAGCGCGCGCTGATGTACACCCGTGACGTGGTGGCGTTCGGTCCGCGCCCGGTGGGCTCGGCCGAGCTCGAGCAGACGCGCAAGTACATCGAGTCGACGCTGGCCGGCTTCGGCCTTACCACGCGGCGCGACGAGTTCGTCGGCAACACGCCGGTGGGTGACATCGAGATGGCCAACATCATCGCCGAGGTGCCGGCGGCCGAGGGGGCGCCCGATGGCCCGGTGATCATCCTGTCGGGCCACTACGACACTCTCAAGACCGAGGGCTTCGATTTCCTAGGCGCCAACGACGGCGGCTCGAGCACCGGCGTGTTGCTGGAGCTCGGCCGCGTGCTCGCCGAGCACCGCCCGCCGCTGCCGGTGTGGCTGGTGTTCTTCGACGGCGAGGAAGCGCTGGTGGCGTGGTCGGAAACTGACAGCCGCTACGGCAGCAAGCACATGGCGACGCGCATGGAGGAGGCCGGCGAGCTCGACACCATCGGCGCGATGATCCTGATGGACATGATCGGCGACGCCGAGCTGGCGTTCCCGCGCGACGACAATGGCGCTGACTGGCTCAACGACATCGTCTGGCAGACCGCCGCCGACATCGGGTACGGCGACGTGTTCGTTTCCGGCGTGCAGTTCATGGAGGACGACCACCTGCCCTTTACCCGTCGCGGTGTCGCCGCCATCGACCTGATCGACTTCAGCTACGGGCCGGGGAGCGCCGGGAGTGGGGGTCGCAACTGGCACTCACCCTTCGACACCATGGACAAGCTCGGCGCCGGCAGCTTCCAGGCGATCGGTGAGACGGTGCTGAGCGCGCTGCCGCGCATCGCGGAGCATCTCCAGGGGCAATAAGGGCCGCGGCGGTCGGTCCGGGCGCCTTCAAGGTCGCGAACGGGAGGCTGTGGCACGCCTCGTGCGTGTCAGTCGTCGCCGTCCCAGCGTGCCGCCACTGTGGTGGCCAGCCCGCCGCGCGGGGTAAAAACTCCTTCGACCTCGGCCCAGTGCGGCTGACAGGCGGCGACGATGTCGCGCAGGATGCGGTTGACCGCGTTCTCGTTGAAGATCCCGACGTTGCGGTAGGCGACGAAATACAGCTTCAGCGCCTTGAGCTCGAGGACCAGCTTGGCGGGCGCGTAGGTGATGGTGATCAGGCCGAAATCGGGAAGCCCGGTCTTCGGGCAGATGGCGGTGAACTCGGGGTTCTCGATGGTGACCACGTAGCCGTCGAACTGGTTGGGGAAGGTGTCGATGGCGGGCAGTTCAACGTCGATGCCGGCGGTGGCTTCGTTGACGCCATAGCCGCCGGCGGTGGTGGGCTCGCTGTCGCGCAGGTCGTGGTGCTCGTGTTTGCTCATCTCGTCATCTCGTGCGACACGGGCGCGACCGACTCCCTCAAGAGGGCTGCGGGCCGCGGTACACGCACCGTGCGGTGCAGGTTTCGTGAATCACCACCGCCGACAGGCCGGGGATCGCGGGCGCCAGGCGATCCCAGATCCACAACGCGATGCGCTCGCTGGTGGGGTTGTCGAGGCCTTCGATGTCGTTGAGATGGCGGTGGTCGAGGGCGTCGTAGACCGGCTCGCAGGCGCGCTTGATGTCGTCGAAGTCGATGACCCAGCCGGTACGCTCCTCGAGCGGGCCGCGCACGTGCACCTCGACCTTCCACGAGTGACCGTGCAGCCGGCGGCACTTGCTGTGCTCGGGGGCATGCGGCAGCTGGTGTGAGGCCTCGAAGGTGAAGTTGGTTGCCAGCTCGAGCTGGTGTGTCGGGTCGCTCATCGCTACACGCCGCGTTCGACGTCGGGCCAGAGGATCTTGTGCAGCTGTAGTTGCAGGCGTACCGGCAAGCCGTCGCGCAGGATCCAGGCCGCCAGCTCGGCCGGCTCGAGCTCGCCCCACACGGGAGAGAAGGACACCGGCCAGCGGTCCAGCCTGTGCCCGCGTACCATCTGCGCAGCCCAATCGTAGTCCTCGCGCGTGCCGACGACGAACTTCAGCTCGTCGCCCGGGCGCAGCCGCGCGATGTTGTCGTAGTCGTTGCTCTCCGCCTCGCCGGACGACGGGCACTTCAGGTCCATGATGGCGTGCGCACCCTCAGGGAGCACCGAGATATCGATCGCGCCGGAGGTCTCCACCAGGACGGTCTTGCCGCGCGCCAGCAGCGCCGCCGCGAGCGTCGGCGTGCCGGGCTGGGCAAGCGGCTCGCCGCCGGTGATCTCGATCAGCTCGGCACCGAAGCTGCACGCCTTGTCGACAAGCGTGTCGAGGTGCCAGCGGCTGCCCTCGTAGAAGGCGTATTCCGTGTCGCACCAGCGGCACCGCAGCGGGCATCCGGTGGTGCGCACGAACACGCACGGCTGCCCCGCCCAGGTCGACTCGCCCTGGATCGAGAAGAAGATCTCGTTGATCGACAGCGAGATCTTCTCGACGGCGCTCTCTTGCGAAATAACGGACATGATGCGGGTCCCGGTGCCGGAGTGTGCGCCTACAAGGTAGCGCGTCTCCAAGGTCGCTGGGGACGGGCCGGCGGCGGACGGGCGCTCAGTTCTCGCTGACGTACTCCGTCGGGTCTTCGACGCCGGCGTCCTGGAAGCCCTGGCGTCGCAGGATGCAGGAGTCGCAGATGCCGCAGGCGCGGCCGTCCGGCGAGGGGTCGTAGCATGAGTGGGTGAGGGCGAAGTTGACCCCCAGCTCCATCCCCTTGGTGATGATCTCCGCCTTGGTCAGGCGCAGGATCGGCGCGTGGACACGGAACTCGCGATTCTTCTCGACCCCCGCGCGGGTGGCCAGATTGGCGAGGTTCTCGAAGGCTTCGAGGAACTCCGGCCGGCAGTCCGGGTAGCCGCTGTAGTCGCGCGCGTTGGCGCCGATGTAGATGTCGCTGACCTCGAGCACCTCGGCCCAGGCGAGCGCCAGCGACAGCAGGATGGTGTTGCGCGCCGGCACGTACGTCGACGGGATGGTGCGCCCGATGTCCTCGATCGACTCCGGATGCGGCACCGGGATCGCGGCGGTCAGCGCCGAGCCCCCGAAGGCGCGCAGGTCCACGGCGATGACACGGTGTGCCGAGGCGCCCAGATACAGCGCAGTGCGCCGGGCAGCGGCGAGCTCGACGTGGTGGCGCTGGCCGTAGTCGACGGTAAGCGCATAGCAGTCGAGCCCCTGGGCGCGCGCGATCGCCAGCACGGTGGCTGAATCGAGCCCGCCGGACAGCAACACCACCGCGCCGCGGCGCTCCTCCAGACGCACCCGGCGCGGCTCGGTCTCGGTGACGGTGGTTACCGACCCGTTGAGCGCCGCGCTGCCCGCTTGCGGGTCGCTGGTCTTCTGCTCGTTGGAGTCCATCGTCACCCGGGGGTCGAAGCGCCTTCCGGCCGGAGCGCCCCGCAGGGTCCTCAGGCGCCGTTGTTGCCGTTGACCGGTGTCGGGGAGGTTATCAGGCGGCCGGAGAGCTCGCGCAAGCCATCGGAGGTCCCGCGAGAGAACAAAAGCGCCCTGCTCGCCGGCGCCGGGAATCCGCGCGGCCCTCTTGATTGGTCACGCAGCCGCGTGGAGCGAGCTGGCCCAGGCCGCCAGCTCGTGTGCCGACTCGGCCTGCAGCGGCACGATCTGCTCGAAGAGCTCCGCCGGTACCCCGGCGGCGTCCTGCACGAAGGACTCGAGCGCGCGGTACTCCGAAAGGGTGTGCTCGGCGAGCAGTCGCCCGAGTCGCCCCGCCAGGGTGACGCTCAGCAGGCCCACCACGGAAGTCGCCGCACGCGTCAAAGGGGCGCCCACGCCCCAGGTCGGGTAGGGCACGGCGCCGATCTCGTCGATGAGCAGCTCGAGACGCTTGGCGCGTAGTCGCGAAGCATCGGCCTGTGTGGCCAGCAAGCGACCGGTGTGGCCGCCGCAGCGCGACAGGCCGGCGCGCGCCGGGCCCGACCAGCGCTCCACGGTCAGCGCCCGCTGCAGCCGCCTTGCTACCCACTGGCGGCTCAACGAGGGCTCGTCGAGCATACCGTGAACGGCCTCAGCCGGGGTTTCAGAGGTGTCTGAGGTGTCTTTCACGGCCTCACGATACACCGCAGTCGAAAAAAGTCCGAAATTTCCTCGGAAAAACCAGGGGGAGGGGCGTTAACCGAGTACAACGTCATCCTGACAGGCTCGCGGCTCACGGTCCCATCGGTCCCCAGGGATCGTGGTCGCGAGCCTTCTTTTTGTCCCCCGAAAGGCTTCTCCACTGCGTGCTACCATGACGACAGGTGCCAGGAGAGTGGAGAATGACGCAGCTTCCGGTGGAAATACTCTCCCAGGACGAGGTCGACCGGCTGATCGCTGATCCGGACGCCGGCGACGTCTACGGGCTACGGGACGTCGCCATACTCTCGGCCTTGTACTACGCCGCAGCCACCGCGGGTGAGATCGCCGCCCTCGACGTCGACGATTTCGATCACCGGCGCCACACCCTGCGCCTGCGCTCGGAAGAGGGCAAGCCGCGTCGCGTGGGCGTCGATCCGAAGCTCGCCGAGATCCTCGAGCGCTATTTCGAGGAGTCGCGCAGGCTACTGCTCGCGCACAGCGGTGTCGTCGGCGACGAGGACTCGCCGGCTGCGTTCCTCACCAACAAGGGCCACCGGGTGCACGTGCAGGATATCCGCCAGATCCTGGGGGGCCACGCCAAGTCCGCCGGCATCACCACCGCGGTCAACTACAACACCCTTCGGTTGTCACGCGCGTGGCACCTGCGGCAGGCGGGCGAGCAGCCGGAGAAGATCCAGAAGCTGCTCGGAACAGCGTCGCGGTCCGGGCGGCGGGTCGTCTAGACCTCGGCTCCGGACGCTCGCCGCCTCGGCGGCCGCGAGTGCTTACCGGCCGCGGTGGATTCGCCAGCGATCGATGACGTCGTCCTCGCGGATCACGTTGTATTCGTCGAAGCACGCCACCGTCAGGCAGGAGTGGTTGGGCATGATGCGCAAACGCGTGCCCACCGGCAGGGGCCGGTTGATGATTCCGTGCTCCTGGCTGACCGAAAGCAGCGTGAGCTCGGGATCGAGGGTGCCGTCGTCGCGCAACACCGGGCCCATATGACGGGATTGCTGCTCCGGGCCAGGATCGTGGGACATCGCCAGCGCGCCGGCATCGACGACGCTGTGATCGGGCATGCGCGAAACGACACTTGCCAGCACCGAGACCGCGACATCGGTGGCAACGCACGAACCCAGCGCCCATTGCGTGTAGTCGTAGAAGACGTAGTTGCCCGGGCGCACCTCGGTGATCCCGGTGAGCGACCGTGCGGCGGTCGTCGCCGGGGTGGAGCCGACGCTTACATCGGGTACCTCGATACCCTGCACCCGGAGTCTGTCGGCGGCTGCCACCATGATGTCGCGCTCCTGCTCGGCGACGGCGCGACGGGCGTCATCACCGAAGACGTGGTAGGCGTGGCCAGAGTGGGTCAGGATGCCGGCGAATTGCAGGCCGGAGGCCTGCTCGATGCTGGCGGCTAGCGCGATCAATTCGTCCGACTCGGGATCCAACCCGGCGCGATGGTAGCCACAGTCCACCTTGATCCAGACGCGCAGCGGGTGATCGGCGTGGGCGCGCGTGGCCAGCGCGCGCAGCGCCTCGGAGGAGTCGATCAGCAGGCCGAGGCGGACGCGTCCCGCCAGCGCGACCGCCTCGTCGACGCGGTCGAGTATGAGCGGGAACGCCCAGGTGATGTCGTCGAAGCCGTGCTCGGCGAACACCCCTGCCTCGAACAGCGTCGAGACAGTGATGCCGGCGGCGCCTGCGTCGCGCTGCAACGCACCGATCTCGAGGCACTTGTGGGTCTTGACGTGCGGCCGCAGGCGCACGCCGAGCGTCTCGGCGCGTTGCGCCATGCGGTCGATGTTGCGCTGCAGCACGTCGACGTCAAGCAGCAGCGCAGGAGTCGGCAAGGAGTCGATCGTGGCCATCACCCGTCAGTACAGCGGTTGAGCGGAGCGCGCGCAAGGCGACGGCCTGTCAGCGGTTGGCCACCGCCTGCTGGTCCATCTTCTCCGCGATGAGGTCGTCGAGCCACACGCCGCGGTCGAAGTAGCGTTCCTTCCACGTCGGGTTGACCGCGTCGAGCAGCTCCGCCATGCCGTGGCCGATACCGTAAAAGCTGGTCGGGTCACCACCCTTGTCGCCCGAGGGCGTGCGCATCAGCCAGTAGTTGGTGTGGGTGACCTCCTCCCAAAGGCGACCGTACGACATCGCGCCCTGCAGCGCGGCGAAGCCCGGCTGCGGATAGAAACGGCCGTTGTCCTCGAAGTTGGCGGCCAGCAGCGAGACGTGCACCTGCGTATAGCGCGCCACGCCCTCGTTCCAGGTCTGGTAACGGAAGTAGTTGTAGGCGCGCTCGCCGTACTTCAGGTTGACGATGGTCTGCAGGTTCTGCAGCGCCGCCCAGGAGGTCTCGGCGACGAACGTGCGCTGCATGGCGCGCGGCAGGGTGCGCGAACGGCTCCAGAAGTCGTACAGCGCGGCGCCCAGCAGGTGGATGGCGTGGCCGATGTCGCGATCGCCGTACACAAATGGGTAGTCGAGTTGCAGCGAGGGGAAGTCGCCGTCACCGAGGTCGAGGTCGGTGACCTTCTGCTGCTCGCCGCGCGACATCTGCAGCACGTGGAACCACTCGTGCACCAGCGTCACGGCCCATTCGTTCGGGCTCTCTTCCGCCGGCCGCCAGGCGCCAACCGCGGCAGCGGGCAGGCCGGCAACCGGGAAAGCGGCACGCAGCGCGCGCGGCAAGGTGCGCTCGCGTCGGTAGATGGGCTGACCGATGAAGCGTTGCTCGATGAGCTGGAAGTTCCCGGTGGGACTCCAGTCCTGCGGCACGTTGGTGAGGTATTCCCAGTCGTCGTCGATGATCAGCACGGTCAGCGGACTGCGCGCCCACCCGGGCCACACCTCGTTGCCCACCGTATTGACCAGCTGGAACGCTTCTCGCAGCACGAGCATCTGCTCGCGCGGCATGCCCTCCTGTGAATCCTGCAGTGGCGTCGCCTCGGCGCGTTCCACCGCCGGGGTCGAGGGTGCACTGATTGCCAGAGCAACGAGGGCTGCGACGACCGACCAGCGCCTTGCGGTGCGTGACCCGCGGGCGCGCGCTGAGGACGGTTCTCGCATATGGTTGACTCCCGATTGCGCGGCAGTTCGTTCATGCAACTGGCTCCGAGGTGTCTGCCGCCCCTCGATTAAACCGCAATCCCGCCGCTATTTCACCGGCAGTCTTCGAGATCGGTGAGCGAGAGCACGGTCGATGTCCTCTGCGATCGACAATCTACGGCGCTACGAGGCGCTTATCGACGATTGGGCCGCCTTCGCTGCCGCCTGCGAGCGAGAGCTCCCACCGGTGCTCTGGGCCAACCCGCTGCGGCGGGCCGCGCTCGCGTCGCTCGAGCGCGCCGAGGGAATGGCGCACGCCGACATCGACCCGCGTTACACCCCCGAGGCGGCGGCGCTGGCCGCGCGCCTCGAGCGGCGCGGCTGCCGCTGCGAGCCGCTCGGCTGGTATCGGGGCGGCATGAGGGTCGTGGGTCTCGACAAGCCGGGGCTGACGCTCGAGTACCTGCTCGGCCTCTACCACGTACAGGAAGAGGCATCGCTGATTCCGGTTCGGGTGCTCGACCCGCGCCCCGGTGAGCGCATCCTCGACCTCTGCGCCGCTCCGGGAGGCAAGACCGCACAGATGTCGGCAGCTACCGGCGGTGACGGCACCATCGTCGCCAACGACGTGCGCGTCGATCGCATCCGTGCGCTGCGCAGCAATTGCGAGCGCCTCGGCTTGCTCAACGTGGCGATGACCGCGCAAGACGGGACCGGCTTCCCGCTCGAAGCCGGTCCCTTCGATGCCATCCTGCTCGATGCGCCGTGCTCATGCGAGGGCAACGTGCGCCAGGGCAGCGGTGTGTACCGCGAGCGGCCCGAGGCCTCGATTGCCGGCCGCCCCGGGTTGCAGGCGACCCTGCTGGGGCGTGCCTGGAAGATGCTCGTCCCCGGTGGTCGGCTGCTGTATGCCACGTGCACCTTCGCCCCGGAGGAGAACGAGATGGTGCTCGATTACAGCCTGCGCGACGATGCCCGCATCGAGCCGATCGCGATCGATGGCCTGACGGCCGCCCCGGGCGTGACCGTGTGGCGCGGCGAGACGCTGCGTCCCGACTGCGCCAACGTGGCGCGCTTCTGGCCCCATCTCAACGATACCGGTGGGTTCACCGTGGCACTGGTACGCAAGGAGGGTGCGCGATGAGGCGCGTGCCGTTCGCCGAGATCGACGGCGCGCCGTACCGTGCCTGGTGGGAGGAGCGCTTTGCTCCCGCCGGCGACCCTTTCTTCAGCCTGCGCTTCTACCAGCGCGGCAAGAACAATGTGTGGGTGGGCAATGTCGATCTCGCCGGCCTGGAGCGCACCCGGCTCGACGCGGTCGGGCTGCACCTGTTGCGCATCGGACGCCGCATGTGGAAGCCGACTTCGACCGCAATCGTCGCCTTCGGCGCGGGTGCGCGCCGTAACCTGCTCGAGCTCGAACGCGGCGAGGCGGCGGAATTCCTCGCCGGCCGCGATCTTGGAATCGGCGCCGAGGACGCGCGTCGCGACGATATGACGCGGGGTTTCATCGCCGTGCGCTACGCCGGCGTAGCGCTGGGTTGCGGTGAGTGGCATGAGCGCGGCGTGCTGGTCTCGCTGATTCCGCGCAACCAGCGCGTCGAGGGAATCGACATCTGAAGGGGGCGCGCTCGCAAGGTACAATCGCGGCGACGGATGTCGAGGTTTTCCGGCGAACGAGGAGGTAGCGCGATGAGCGACGACAAGGATCTTCACCTCTTCATCCCGGGGCCGGCGGGCAGCACGCCGGAGGTCGTCGCCGCCACGGGACACCCCATCGTGCCGCACTACGGGCCGGCATTCGTCGCCGCGTACAACCATTGCATCGACCTGATGAAGGTCGTCTTCCAGACCGAAAACGACCTCTTTCTGATCGTCGGTCCGGGCACGGCCTCGCTCGACGCGGCGTTCTCCAGCGCGCTGCCCGACGGGGCGCGCGTGCTGGCGCCATCGAGCGGTTGGTTCGGCAACCGGCTGGCCGAGATGTGTCGCGCGCAGCGCGCCCAGGTGGACCTGGTCGAGTACCCGCTCGGGGAAGTGATCGACGTCGACGACGTGCGCCGCCGCCTCGCCGCCGCCGATCAGTCCTACGACGCCGTCGTGTGGGTGCACCACGAGACCTCCTCCGGCGTGCTCAACCCGGTTCAGGAGCTCGCCGCAGTGGCCCACGAGCACGGCGCGCTGACCATCATCGACGCGGTTTCGTCGCTCGGCGGCGTCGATCTGCAGGTCGACGCCTGGGGCGTCGACCTGTGCGCCAGCGTGGCCAACAAATGCCTCGCCGCGCCCCCCGGCATCTCCGCGATCACCGTCAGCCCGCGCGCCTGGGAGGCGATCGACGCCAACCCTTCGCGCCGCGGGTGGTACCTCGATCTGCGCACCTGGCGCCGCTACCGTGAGAATTGGGCCGCCTGGCATCCGTATCCCACGACCGTGGCCTCGAACGTCATCGAGGCGATCACCACCAGCCTCGAGCAGATCCTCGCCGAGGGTCTCGACGTGCGCATCCGGCGCACCGCCGAGGCGGCCGCCGCGGTCCGCGGCGGCCTGCGTGAGATGGGATTCGAGATGTTCGTGCGCGAGGATATCGCCTCGCCGGTGACCACCTCGGTACACGGTCACCCGCAGTTGCCGCCGGGCGATCTGATCAAGTACCTGCGGGAACGGAGCATTTACATCTCCGGTGGCCTCGACGACCTCGCCGGCAAGATCTTTCGCATCGGCCACATGGGCCGCTCGATCGACCGCAGCGAGGTGGAGCTACTGCTCGGCGAGATCGGCAATGCCCTGCGCGACGCCGGCGTCACGGTTCCCGAGGGCGAAGCGCTGCACGATATCTGGGCGTAGCGGCAAAGAAAAACGCCGGCGCGAGAGCCGGCGTTCTTCGATCGGATGTCGGCCGCTTATCCGCCTTCGACGATCTTCCAGTCCCACGAGTACGAGGTGAAAGCGACGGAGCGCGCGGCGTCACGTTCCATCTCTCCCTGGCCCTCGAACGAGCCGGTTGCGGCCGGCTCCACGCGCACCGTCTCCCGGTCGGTCTTGATGGTGTTCTCGTTTTCGTCGAGAAACTGCCAGGTGACGGTGATGTCGAGCGTCTGCGTCGTGTCGTTGCGCAGCTGGACCTTCCACGTGTAGCGGCCCGGAGTTTCGCGGGTGGCAGCGTTCAACCAGGTGAACTCGCCCTCGCCGACCTCGACGATGTTGCCCTGCAGCTGCGGTTGTGCCGGGGCGGCAGGCTCTTCCGGGGTCATCTCGGGCTCGGGCTCGGGAGCTGCCTCGGGCGCTGCCGCCGCCGGTTCCTCCGTAGCGGCGGGCTGTTCGGCGGGCGTCTCCTCGGCCGGCTGGCCTCCGCAAGCGGCAGTCAAGGCGATTAATGCCACCGCGGCGACCAACCACATCAAACGCTTGCTGGAATGCATCCTCGACTTCTCCTTACGACCTTGTTTCGGGGGAGCGCCGAATATAGGTCAGCCTCGGCGAGCTCGTGGGTTTCGTTAGGTCACGGGGATTGTTTCGCAGATAGAGGTTCAATGGATACGGCACCGGCGACCGCGCGTCAACCCAGGGGCCGATTTTGCTCGGCCGACGTGCACCCACTGAGTCTCGCAATCGCACCCCCGAAAAGGTACCTTATCCTTCTCGGTAGGCGCTTTTTTTCAGCATACCACCCGACGCTCGGGTGGCGCCCTGGCACTCCCTCGGCGGCGTATCGCCGCCACCAGACCGAAGAGCACAGAGCGATGTCCGAAACCGTCCTCAGCCAGCCCAACAGCACCGTGGAGTACATCGAGCAGGCCGAACGCTGGAGCGCACACAACTACGCGCCTTTGCCGGTGGTGATCACCCGCGGCGAGGGAGTGTGGGTGTGGGACGTCGAAGGCAGGAAGTATCTCGATTGCCTCTCCGCCTACTCGGCGGTCAACCAGGGCCACTGCAACCCGCGCATCGTCGCCACGCTGCAGGAGCAGGCGACGCGCTGCACGCTCACCTCGCGTGCCTTCCACAACGACATGATGGGGCCGTTCCTCGAGAAGCTCTGCATGCTGGTGGGCTACGACAAGGCGTTGCCGATGAACACCGGCGCGGAGGCGGTCGAGACCGCCATCAAGACGGTGCGCAAGTGGGGCTACAAGGTCAAAGGCGTCCCCGACGACAAGGCCGAGATCATCGTCTGCTCGGAGAACTTCCACGGCCGCACCACCACCATCGTCGGCTTCTCCACCGAGGAGCAGTACCGCGACGGCTTCGGGCCCTTCGCGCCTGGCTTTACGGTGGTCGAGTACGGCGACATCGATGCCCTGCGCGATGCCATCAACGACAACACCGTCGGCTTCCTCGTGGAGCCGATCCAGGGCGAGGGCGGGGTCATCGTGCCGCCCGATGGTTACCTTGCCGACGCCGCCCGGCTGTGCCGAGAGCGCAACGTGGCGTTCATAGCCGATGAGATCCAGACCGGCCTGGGGCGTACCGGCCGGCTGTTGTGCTGCGACTGGGAGAAGGTCCGCCCGGACGTTCTGATCCTCGGCAAGGCACTCGGCGGCGGTGTGTACCCGGTGTCGGCGGTGTGCGCCGACGAGGAGTACATGAACCTATATCGCCCCGGCGACCACGGCTCGACCTTCGGCGGCAACCCGCTCGGCGCGGCGGTAGCGATGACCGCGCTTGAAGTGATCGTCGACGAGCGCCTCGCCGACCGCGCCGCCGAGCTCGGCGAGTGGTTCATGGACGAGCTGCGCGCCGTGGATTCGCCGCACGTCGTGGAGGTGCGCGGCAAGGGGCTGTTGATCGGCGTCGTGATCGAAGAGGCCTCGGGGCCCGCCAAGCCCTTCTGTAAGACGCTCATGAAGCATGGCATCCTGGCCAAAGAGACCCACGAGCAGGTCATTCGCTTCGCCCCGCCGCTGGTCATCGATCGCGCCACGTTGGAGGGCGTCCTGCCGCAGATCGCCGCGGTGCTGCGCGGCGAAGGCGTCGACCTCGGCTAGCCCTCGGATCGGTGAGCGATCTCGGCTGGTTCGGTATCTTCGCGCTGATCTTCCTGCTGATGGCGGGGGTCAGCGGTTGGATCGTGTGGTTCTCTCGCCACACGATGAAGTCGCAGAAAAAGCAGATCGAGGAGATGATCCGCGAGATGCGCGACGTCATCGATGAAGGCGCCGCTTCCGACGACGACGAGGGCTCGCGCTAGCCGTAGCTCGCCAGCGCCGCCGACACGCCCGCGCCTGCCGAAACGTCGTGCCCCTGTGCTGCGATGGCACCCTCGAGCGCGCCGAGCAGCAGCAGCACGTTGTTGCGCCGCGACGACTCGCCCATCAGGCCGACGCGCCAGATCTTGCCGGCCAGTGGGCCGAGGCCGCCGCCGATCTCGATGCCGTACTGGCGCAGCAGCTGCTTGCGCACCGCCGCCTCGTCGATGCCGTCAGGTACCCGCACGGCGTTCAGCGACCACAACCGGTAGCGCTCATCCTCGACCTGCATGCTCATGCCCATCGCCTCGACCCCGGCGATGAACGCCTCGTGATTGCGGCGGTGTCGCTCGGCGCGCGGCTCCTCGCCCTCCTCGAGCACGATGCGTAGCGCCTCCTGCAGCGCGTAGACCATGCTGATCGGCGCGGTGTGATGGTAGACGCGATCCGTGCCCCAGTACTTGTTGAGCAGCGACACGTCGAGGTACCAGCTGCGGACCGGCGTGGCCCGCGCGGCGACGGCCTCGAGGGCGCGATCATTGAAGGTGATCGGCGCCAGGCCCGGCGGGCACGACAGGCACTTCTGCGTGCCGGCGTAACAGACGTCGATCTCTCGCGCGTCTACGTCGACCGGGTGTGCGCCGATCGAGGTCACGGCGTCGACGATGACCAGCGCGCCGGCCGCGTGGGCGGCCTGGACGATGTCGTAGAGGGGCTGCAGCACTCCTGTGGAGGTTTCGGCATGCACGATGGCGAGTACCTTGGTGTCGCCGCCGGCAAGCGCCTCGCTGACCGCTTCGGTGTCGATCACGGTGCCCCACTCGGTCTCCACGGTCACCACCTCGGCGCCGTTGCGGCGCGCCTGCTCGGCGAGCCGCACGCCGAACACGCCGGCGATGCACACCACGACGCGGTCACCCGGCTCCACCAGGTTGACCATCGCCGCTTCCATACCCGCGCTGCCGGTCCCGGAGATGGGGATCGTCATCCTGTTCTCCGTGCCGAAGACCTCGCGCAACATTCTCTGGTTGTCATCCATGATGCCCAGGAACTCGGGGTCGAGGTGGCCGATCAGCGGGCGCGCCATGGCCCGCAGCACCCGCTCGTGCACGTCGCTGGGTCCGGGCCCGAGCAGAACGCGCTCGGGGAGCTTTTCTCTTGTCATCCGTTTCCGTCCCGTGGATGGTCGATTGAGGTCGCCTGCGGGCGCGTGTCGAAATCGATCGCGACCTCTGAGGTGGCGTCCACCTCTCGCGCCCGTACAACGGTACCGTAAATCAGCGACTTTCCCAGCCGGTGCGCCCCCTCCGACAGGAGCCGGGCAGCGAGGTTCTCACTGCCTCGTCGGCTGGGCAGATGGGCAGCCGCCGGCACACCCGCTCAGAACGGTTCCGGCAACAGTCCGTGGGCGAACAGCGCGCCCAGCGCGCCGGCGACCACCAGGTAGACGATCATCGGCAAGATCGTGATGCGGATCAACGTGCCTTCCTCGCCGGTCAGCCCGACGGTGGCGCTGGCCGCCACTACGTTGTGAACGGTGATCATGTTGCCGGCCGCGCCGCCCACTGCCTGCAGCGCGAGCACCAGAACCACAGGAAGCCCGGCGGCGGCGGCGACGCCGAATTGGAAGACGGAGAACATCAGGTCGCTGACGGTGTTGCTGCCGGCCACGAAGGCTCCCATCGCGCCGACCCACGGGGCGAAGAACGGCCACGCCGCGCCGGTGACGTCGGCGAGGCGCTGGGCGAGCCAGATCGGCATGCTGTCGAGGCCGGCCTGGTTGACGCCGGAGTCGATGAACACCCGCACGAGCGCGACGGCAAATACCAGCGCCAGCGCCGGTTGGGCGAGCGTCGCCGCAGCCCCCGCCCAGGCGCGCCGCACGTTGCCGGTCAGCGGCCGGCGATGCAGCAGCGGTGTCAGCAGCGCGGCGATGGCGAGCATGGTGCCGGGCAGGTAGAGGGGTTGCACCGACTGCGACAGCGGCGTGCCCAGGATCGAGCTCCAGCTCAGGGTCACGGACTCGAGCGCGGCGCGCAGCGGCAGAGCGGGCAGCCGGGTGACGACCAGCAGCACGGCGGCCACCAGGTAGGGCGACCAGGCGCGCAGCAGACCGAGGTCCGCCGGCAGGTCCTCCTGCTCCGCCACCGCCGGTGTCGAGCCGGCCCATTCAGGCGGCCAGCGGTCGGCGGGCTCGAAGGTCCAGGGCGTCTCGTCGCGGAGCAGGAAGCGGCGGCGTGCCGCCGGAACGACGATCGCCAGGGCGATCAGGCTGCCCAGCAGACTGGGGAACTCCGGGCCGAGGAGCCAGGCGACCAGCAAGTAGGGAATGACGAAGGCGAGCG
>JASFRZ010000051.1:0-17078 GCA_050114655.1 Acidobacteriota bacterium | reverse complement strand
CGTCGACCATCCGCCCACAGCTACGGCAGACGAGATGATGGTGGTTATCGCCGACTCGGGCTTCGAAGCGCACCGGCGACCCTGCCGGCTGGATCGCGCGGATCAGACCCTTGTCGGCGAGGATGCCGAGGGCGTCGTACACCGCCTGGCGCGAGATGGCGCCGATTTCGGCGCGCACCACCTCTGCGAGTTCTTGGGCCGTGCCGTGCGGTCGCACCGACACCGCGCGCAGAACGGCGAGACGCTGCGCGGTGACCTGCAGTCCGTGGTCACGAAGCCTATCGGCGGGGTTTTCGACCATGCTCTAGCATGGTGCCAATTCTGGACTATGTCAAGAATTCTACGTAAGCGTTTTCCCTTAGACCCACGCCCGGGCGCAGCCAATCAGCGGGCCGGATCGATTTCGAAGGACATGCTGCCGATGAGGTCGATGAGCTCGACCTGCAGGGCGGCGAGGCCTTCGTTGCGCTGGCGCAGCTCACCGCGCAGCGTCTCGAGCCGGTCTTCCTGCTGCTCGAGCTGGGAGACGTAGCGCTGCCGCAGGCTGCGCTCCTCGGCGCTGTCGCCGAGCGCCTGCAGGTTCTCGCGAACGCGGCTCTGGTCGCGCTCGATGGTGACGACCTCGCGATTGCGCTCCCGCAGCTCACCCTGGACGACGGCGATCTCGGCCTTCTTGTCGAGGATCGGTCGTAGTGTCTGCTCCAGCTCGGCGCGGGCGACACCCTGTTGCACCAGCAGCGCGACGTGATCGTCCGTGAGGTTGCCGAGCTCGACGCGCGTGGCGAGGGGACGGCTCTCCGCGACGTTCAGCGTCGCCGTTTGCTGCGGATCGACGGTCACCCGGAAGCGGTACACGCCGGGCGCGGTCTCCTCGGGCAGGGCGTCGGAGACGATCTCCCAGCCGGCCCGCGCGGGGTGCTCGACGATCACTGTACGCGGCTCGCTGTCCTGGTTGCGGATCGCGTAGACGCGCTCCTCGCGCATCGCCGTCTCGTACACCAGCACGCCGCGCTCGGCGGTCACGCGGGTGACCGCGCCGCGCTCGCGGTCGAGCTCGCTGTCGACCAGCACCGCGACGTCGGTGCCGTACGACAGCAGTCGCCGCTCCCCCGGCTCCATCGAATCCAGCAGCCCCTCGCCGGCGAAGGCGCTGTCCTCGATCACCGTGAAGCTGCCGCCGTCGAGTGGCAGGTCGGAGGCGTTGGTCAGCCACAGAGCACGCACTGGCCGGCCCGACGAGCCCTGACGGGCGCTCCACAGGGACACCTTCTCCGCCGCCACCTCGGCGCGGAGAATCGGCACCAGCGCCGACTCGTTGCGGCGGATGGTCACCGGATCGGCGAGGCGGTACTCGAAAAGGTCGCCGAGCACCTGGCCGCCGGCGGCCGCTTCGAGCTCCTGCAGGCCGCGGGCGACGCGCTCCTCGATGGGGACAGGTGCGGTTTCCGGAAGTTCATACGATGCGGAGGGCAGAATCGCCGCGGTATCGGACATCGAAGCGGCCTCCTGCCAGGCACCGGCTGCGGGCGGCTCTTCGCTGCGTAGGTTCGAGATGTTGGAGGATCTCACGTCGACCACCGGGGACCTGCCGCTCACCGTGACTGTCTCTTCCGCCGTCCCGAGTTGCATCCGTGCGTCGCGCCGGGTGACCCGGCCGCTGCCCACGGTGGTGTTGGCAACCAGTGTCTTGAATCCCTGCAGGGTGAAGATGACGTCGTACCTCCCCGGGGGCAGGGGGTCGAGGGCATACTCGCCGGACACCCTCGTGTGGGCGCTCACGACGCCGTCGGGCCCGCGCACGGTCACCGTGACGCCCGGCAGCGGCGCGCCGTCTTGATCCATCACCAGGCCAGCGATGCGGCCGCTGCCCTCGGTCAGCGTGCCGGCATGGGTCTGCGGCGTCGACTGCGCATAGTCCGGCAGCGGCACCACCGGCCGGCGCGCGTAGTAGGGCTGCGAGATCTGCTGGATGAACGACTGCGGCGAGCCGCCGACCAGCGACAGCTCGACGTTGTCCCAGTCCTCGCCGATGGTGTTGTCGACGATCGCCCAGCCCTGCAGGATGGGCGCGCCACCGGGCTGTGACGGCACCACGATGCGGTAGCTGCTCTTCCAGATCGGCACCTCGGAGACATAGCTGACGAACAGGTCGCGCGCGCCCGAGCCCTGCGTCGAGATGGTCAGCCGCCGCACGTCCTCCTCGCGGGTCGACTCCAGCAAGCCGAGGTAGCGCGTCATCTCGGCGCGCAGGTCTGCGTCGAGCAGGCGTACCGACACCTGTGGGCCGATCTCGAAGCGGCGCACGTCGCCGTCGTCGGTGACGATCGTCACCTCTTCGGCGGTGCGCGTCTCATTGCCGGAGGTGCGCTGATGGCGCTCGGCCGACAGCACCCGCCCGCTCACCGTCTCGTTGCCGGTGCGCACCTCGATGCGCGCTCCGCGCAGCGCGTCTAGAAGGTCGAAGAACGTCGGCCGCTCACCCAGCGGCAGCCGCACGTTGCGCAGCCGTTCGTCGAGCGGGGCGAGGGAGTTGTAGCCGATGTCGCCGACGCGGCCGCCGTCGAGGTCGAGCACGGTGAGCGTCTTGAGCACGTCGTCGAGCTGCGCGCTGGTGAAGCTCACCGTCACGTCCTCGTCGCCGCTCACCCGGCCGACGTGCTCGAAGTAGCCGATACCCGACTTGTACAGCACCACGCGCTGCACCGGCAGCGGTGACTCGGACTGCTGCGCCGCCAGCGGCGCTGCGGTCAGGGCGGCGGCGGCGAGGATCACCGTCACCGACTTGACCTTCATGGGGAGGCGAGTCATGTCTGATCTCCAGGTCACGGGGAACGCCCTACGCTCGTCCCTCTACGATACCGAAATCCCCGAGCCCTCATGCAGCCGCACGGGCCGAGGACGCCCGGCGTCAGGCCCTCCCCGGCACCTACAGGTATTGCTGGACGACGATCATCGCCACCAGGGAAGAGCTCACCAGCAGACCGACCGCCGGGCGGCGGCCCTCCTCGTAGGCCTCGGGCAGCAGTTCGACCAGCACCATGAAGATCATCGCCCCGGCGGCGAAGCCGAGGCCGTAGGGCAGCGCCGGCTGGATCGCCTCGACGAACAGGAACGCCGGTACGGCGAGCAGCGGCTGGGGAATCGAGGAGAAGAAGCTCCACCAGGCGCACTTGAGGATGCTGGTGCCGCGCGGGCGCAGCACCGCGCTGATTGCCAGGCCCTCGGGGATGTTGTGCACCGCGATCGCCGCGGTGATCAGGATGGCGAGGTCGCGGCCGCCGCCGAAGGCGGCGCCCACCGCGATGCCCTCGGCCATCGAGTGCACCGTCATCACCACGACGATGAGGATCATGCGCCGCGCATCGGCCGATTGCACCTCCTCGATCTCGACGTCGCGCTCGGCGAGGAAGCGCTGCGCCAGCAGGATGAAGCCGACCCCGAGCAGTGCGCCCGCCCCGGTCTGCACATGGCCGTAGCCCGAGCCCTCGACGACGAGCTGGAAGCAGGCGCCGAGCATCAGCCCGGCGGCGATCGAGTTGGCGTAGGCGACCGTGCGGTTCGAGATGCGCTTGACGAAGGCGAACGGCAGCGCTCCCAGTGCAGTGGTGGCGGCGGTGATCAGACCATAGATGAAGACCAGCAGCACCGGGCTCATCGCACCAGTTCCTGCAGCGTGGCGACCATGCCCATGGCGAGCAGCGCCACCAGCGCGATGGTGGTCGCACCGGCCTGCCGGTAGCTCTCCGGCAGCAGATCGACGGTCACCAGGTAGATCAGCGTGCCGGAGCCGAATCCCAGTGCCCAAGGGGTCGCCTGCGGCTCCGCCACCAGCACGGCGAACGTGCTCACCGCCATCGGTACCAGGGTGGCGTTACCGACCACCGTGAGCACCAGCACGCGCGCCTTGCTCGTGCCCTGGGCGCGCAGCACCGCGGCGAGCAGCGTGCCCTCGGGGATGTTGTGCACCGCGATGGCCGCCGCCATCCACACGCCGAGGGTGAGGTCCGAGGCGGCGGCCGCGCCGATGGCCAGCCCCTCCGCCGCCGAGTGCAGCGCGCCGACGAGCAGCACGTCGGAGCCGTACGACTCGCCCGCTACGCCCTGCATGTTGAGCTCCAGCTCGCCGGTGCCGGAGACCTCGTGGGTCCACCAGATGAAGGCGATGCCGAGGATCGCCCCGCCGCCGAGCGCGATCGGGCCGCCCGGCATGCCGCGCACCGCCAGCACGTAGGCGGCCCCCAACATGACACCGGCGGCGGACGCGTTCGACCAGCCGAGCCAGCGATGGGGGAGCGTCTCGCGCCCGATGAGCGGCAGGATCCCGGCCGCGGCGAGGAGCGCCGCGCCGGTGGCACAGCCGAGCACGACCAGGACCGGTTCCATCAGCGGGCAGGATAGCAGGGTTTGTCGGGCCGATTGGCCTAGCGGAACCGGCCGCCGTACTACAATCAAAGCTCCCGTCGAATCCCGAGGAACCCCCTGCAATGGCCAAAAGCCGCGTCGCCGTACTGAAAACCACACCGGGCACCGTGCTGTCCGACTACCATGAGTTGCTCAACCTGGCCGGCTACCAGGAGGTGCTGCCCAAGGACGTCGACACGGCGCTGAAGATCAACATCTCCTGGCACTTCTTCTACCCCGGCAGCTCGACCACACCGTGGCAGCTCGAGGGCACCATCCGGGCGATGCTGAAAGACGGCTACGACCCGAATCTGATCCACGCCTGTCACAACCGCACGGTGGTGATCGACGCGCACCTGGGCGAGCGCGAGAACAAGCAGATCAACGTCATCGAGGCGCACGGGCTGCGCAACGTACATCTATACGAGGGCGAGGAGTGGATCCACATCCGCGACGCGGTGGGCGACCTGGCGGACGAGTTCATCTGCCTCAACGAGGTCTACCCCAAGGGCTTCCACATTCCGAAGCGCTTCATCGGCGAGAACATCATCCAGATGCCGACGGTGAAGACGCACGTGTTCACCACCACCACCGGGGCGATGAAGAACGCCTTCGGCGGGCTGTTGAACGAGCGGCGCCACTGGACCCACCCGGTGATCCACGAGACGCTGGTGGACCTGCTGATGATCCAGAAGAAAATCCACCCCGGCCTCTTCGCCGTGATGGACGGCACCTTCGCGGGCGACGGCCCGGGGCCGCGCTGCATGATCCCGCACGTCAAGAACGTCATCCTGGCGAGCGCCGATCAGGTGGCGATCGACGCGGTGGCGGCGCGCATGATGGGCATGGACCCGATGAGCCTCAAGTTCATCCGCCTCGCCCACGAGCGCGGCCTGGGTTGCGGCGAGTTCGACGACATCGAGATCGTTGGCGACGTCGAGACCGGCAACCAGGTGTGGGACTTCGTCGGCCCGTTCAAGAAGATGACCTTCGCTTCGCGCATGCAGCACAAGATCTACTGGGGCCCGCTCAAGAAGCCGATCGAGTGGTCGCTCAAGACGGTGCTGGCGCCGTGGGCCTACTTTGCCTCGGTGCTGTACCACGACACCTTCTGGTATCCGTTCGTCGCCAAGAAGCAGATGGCGCGCGTGCTGGAGAGCAACTGGGGGCGGCTGTTCCGCGACTGGGAGAACGCCGTCCCCGACGAGAACGGCTACCCCGAGATCGGCGCGCACCCCGCCGAGATCAAGAAGACCGGCTGGGCCGCCTTCAAGGAATCGCTGCGCATCCTGTGGGTGTGCATCAAGGAGGCGCCGGAGTTCCACCAGCGCCGCCGCATGGCGGCCTCCTCGAAGCGATAGCAGGTCACGCTTTGCTGCACGCATTCGATCCCTGGCGCGGAGGCTGTTCATGTCCCGGAACCCCCTGTTCGCTGCTTGCCTGCTCCTGATCCCGGCACTGTCTCTGGCATTGCTCGCGGCGCCGCTTCCCGGCACGCACGGCAGCGCGGCGGCGCAGCGCGGGCGCGGGAATGCAACGGCCGTTCCGGCCTCGGCGGTGGCCTCACCCGACGGCACACGCACGGTCTGGGTTGGGGACGACAAGCGCAGCGTGTGGAGCGCGACGCGGGCGAGTGCGGACGCGGACTGGGGCTCTCCGGATAGGCTGCTCACCATCCGCGGCGTCGTGCGCAACCTGGTGTTCTCGCCCGACGGCGGCCGGGTCGCCTTCGAGAACCTGCGCACGACCGCCAATCCCCGGCTGCCGACCGACGAGTGGGGTTTCGTCGTGGTCTACGACTTCGGTACGGGAGCGATCTCGTACGTCGACCCCTCGTTCGCTACGGACGTCGATCCGTCCTGGTCGGACGACGGCAATCGAATCTCGTTCGCGCGCAAGGTCGACGGCCTTCCGGACGCGCGCATCACCCGGCCGGTGCCGGCCGCGCGATCCGGTGCGTGGTCGCCACCGCCGGTCCGCCCCTCCGAGCGCTTTTCCGTGGCCGACGTGCTCGCCGCACCGATCGTCTACCCGCCGCGCGCTTCGGGGGACGGCCGAGCGATCGCGTATGCCACCCGCGAGGCGACGAGCCGCAGCATCTACTTCCTGCAGTTCGGTGAGCCGGCGCGCCGCGTCGTCAGCTTTGACGGCGACGACGGCCAGGAGCTTTCCGAGCTGACGCTGTCGCGCACCGGCGCCGCCATCGCTTTCGTTCGCGGTGGCTCACCGAACGTGCAGGGTGACGTGCCGAACCCCACCGCGCTGCCCGACACCCCGCAGCAACTGGTGTGGATCGTCGGCGCGCAGGACGATTCCCCGCGGCTGCTCGGCAGCGGCAGCGCCCCGCTGTTCATGCCCGATGATCAGGGCATCCTGTGGGTCTCGGAAGGGAGCGTGATGTTCGCGGCATTGACGTGGAGCAACGGCCGCCTTCTGGGCGTTGGTGCTCCGCAGCAGTTCTTCGCCGGGCGACTACCGGGGCTGCGCTTCTCCCCGGATGGAAAGCGCATCGCCTACCAGCGCGATGGCGGCATCGAGGTACTCGACCTGGTTTCGAGGACCACGTCGGTGATCCCACATTCGGGTGCTCGCGACCAGGGACCGGTGTGGTCGCCCGACGGTAGGCGGATCGCGTTCCGGCGCCAGGCAACGGGCGGCGGAGGCGGCGGTCGTGGCGCCGGCAACTATCGCTACAGCGGGCCGTTCGTCTCCGGCCAGCCGTGGTCGATCTGGCAAGTCGATGTCGGAGAGCTGCAACCGCGGCAGGTGTGGCAGGCCGAGCCCGGCGTCGTCGGCTCCGTCTACTACGCGCTCGATCAAGGGCTCGGCGGCAGCGCCGATCAGATGTTCTGGTCGGCCGATGATCGCATCGCCTTCGCCTGGGAGGGCGACGGTTGGCGGCACCTGTACGCTGTGCCCGTGGCGGGCGGAGAGGCGACGCTGCTGACGCCGGGCGCCGGAGAGGTCGAGACCGCGGCGCTGTCCTTGGATGGCAGGCGGCTGATCTATGCCACCAACATCGGCGACCTCGGGCGCCGCCACCTCGCCACGGTGGCGTTCGACGGCATCTCGCCCACGGCCATCACCGCCGGCGACTCGAGCCAGTGGTCGCCCACGCCGCTGGCCGACGGCAACCTGGCCTACATCGAGGGCGGTTGGGCCGATCCGCCCGCGGTCATGATCCGCAGTGCCGATGGCGCCACGGAGCCGGCCGGCCTCCCGCGCGTGCCTGCCTCTTTTCCCGCCGCCCAACTCGTGCAACCGCGCCTGGTCGAGTTTCCCGGATCCGACGGGCAGACCGCATACGGGCAGCTCTTCGTGCCGGACGAGCCGCAGGGTTGCGCCATCATCTTTTCCCACGGCGGCATCCGCCGGCAGATGCTGCCCGGCTTCCACTACATGGACGCCTACTCCCATCTCTACGAGCTCAACCAGTACCTCACCAGCCGCGGCTGTGTCGTGCTGTCGGTCGAGTATCGCAGCAGCATCATGCGCGGCGAGGCCTTCCGTAACGCCCCCGGCTGGGGCTTTGCCGGCAACTCCGAGCTGCTCGACTTCGTCGGCGCAGCGCATTGGCTGATGGCCCGCGACGATGTCGACGCGAGCCGGGGAGTGGGCATATACGGCCTTTCATGGGGCGGCTACATGACCGCCAATGCGCTCGCCAAGCATTCCGACATCTTCACCGTCGGGTTCGACATGGCGGGCGTGCACAACTCCTCCAACGATGCCGGGGTTCCCTACTCGGCGATCGGCAACGTCGGCACCTGGACCTCCCCGGTGCTGTTGGCTCAGGGCGACGACGACCGCAACGTGTCCTTCAGTGAAGGGATGACGCTGGCGCGCGCGCTGCAGGTCGAGCGCCCGCAGGTCGAGCTGGTGATGCGCGTGTTTCCCGGCGAGACGCACGATCTGTATCTTACGTTCGAGCACCTGGTGGGCATCTACACCGAGGGCGCCGATTTCCTGCTGCGGCACCTCGGGGTGCAATGAGGCGCAGGTTGATCAAATATTTTAAGGTATACATTGATTTATTTAATATCTTGAGATACTTTGGTCCTGTAAGGAGGTGATGAAGTGGATATTTCGAAGGCGGTATGCCCGGAATGCAAGCGCCAGATGGAGCTGCGCCGGGCGGTGTGCCCTGATTGCTCGATCGCGCTCGAGGGCACGTTCGAGGTCTCGGCGCTCGGCCGTCTCGATCTCGCCGATCAGGCCTTCGTCATCGCTTTCGTCCGTCACCACGGATCGATCAAGAAGATGGAGAGCCTCTTCGAGATCAGCTATCCGACCGTCAAGAACCGCCTCAATGCAATCGCCGCCCGCCTCGACGAGAGCTTCTCGGCGCCGGCCGCCGATGCGGCCGACGCCTCGCCCGCCAACCTGTTCGTCCTCGAGCGGCTGGCGCGTGGAGAGATCGACGTCGACGAGGCGCTCGACATGCTGAGCCCGACCTCGGAGTGATACCCATGTCCGAAGAACGTTTGAAGGTCTTGCAGATGCTCGCCGACGGTAAGATCACCGCTGCCGACGCCGATCGATTGCTCGCCAAGCTGGAGGGTGAGCAGGATGCTGAATCCGTTTCCGGCGACGAGCCGCGCCGGCGGCCGCGCTTGCTGCGCATCGAAGTCGACGAGCCCGGCCGCAAGCCGGTCAACGTGCGCGTACCCCTCGGCTTCCTGCGCGCCGGCCTGAAGCTCGGCACCGTCGTGCCGTCGCGTGTGCGCGAGCGCCTCGCGGCGCGCGGCATCGAGTTCCCGCCGTTCTCGTCGGACGATCCCGACAGCTTCCTGCAGGCGCTCGACGAGCTCGATGTGCAGATCGACGACGGCAAGGAAGGGCACGTCCGGATCTACTGCGAGTGAGCTGAGCTCATCAGGTCGGCCAGCGCCGCCAGCCGTTCGGCCCAATAGGCCTTGCTTGCTTCCGCGGCAGCGCGGTCGGGCAGCCCGCGGTGCTCCACCGTCACCTGGGTCTTGTCGGGGCTCTTGGCGGTGAAGCGCACCTCGACCGGCAGGCCGTCGCCCCAGGTGAAGCGGACCGATTGGTTGCGCCGAGAGGTGCTCACGGTGGCGTCGCTGTCGGGCAGCCACCTGCTCCGGCGGCGCTTTTCGGCGAAGGCCCGGTACAGGCGCTCGACCGGCACCGGCACCGTCTTGCTCTTGTTGACCTCGAAGGTGCCGTCGCGCCGCTGGCCCTTCTCGCGCAGGCCGCGGATACGCTCGTAGCCGACAGTCACCATTTGCGCCCACCACTTGGGCACGTCGTGCCCATCGCGTAGCAGGGTAGCGATCTCGCGGTGAGCCATGCCGCGCGCAGCGGCGTGATCGAGCAGTTCTACCCAGCCGGCCCAGTCCCTGCCGGTGGCCTTGCGCACGGCGTCGTCGGACATTCCGGCGAGCTCCGCGTAGGCACGCGGAGCGTTGCCGGGAGCGCTGTGGGTGAGAATCTGTGCCCGTGCGGCGGTGTAGGACTCGCCGGTCTTGTCCATGCGGGCGCGGATGAGGCGCTTGAGATCCTTGTCGATCGGCATCTTTAGGTTCCTTTCGCACGCCGCCGATCCACTCCCCGGCAGTGCGACCCGCGGCCACACGAAAAGTACCGTGATGCCCAACTTGCCCGGGGACCGCCGGGCGTGAGCACCCTCATGCCGATCCGGGAGTCTTCCCCCCTTTGCCTCGTCATGGATCCCCGCCGGGGGAGGATCGCCGAGGTTGGGCGCGGATCAACCGCCGCGCGCAGCTTGGCACGGGGGCGGAGCGGTTCGCAAGGGTGAAGCGGGCGGCTTCCGCGGCGGGACCCGCGACCCCGGGTTCGCGATTCGAGGCACTCGTGGCGGGTCGCGGCCTGGGGTAGGAGACCTGCTACTGTCCCGCGCGGGATACTAGCGGTCCGACTCCCCGGCCAGCGGATCGACGCCGTCCAGCAGCGTGCGCATCCACCAGTCGTGGATGCCCTTGAGGTAGTGGGCGCGCTGGGATGCCTGGATGCCGTGGCGGCTGTCGGGGTACAGCATCATCTCGAAGTCCTTGTTGTTCTCTTCGAGCCAGTCGATCACCTGGATCGAGTTCTGCGTGTGGACGTTGTCGTCGATCATCCCGTGGGTGATGCGCAGGCCGCCCTTGTACTTGTCGATGTGGGTGAGGACGGCGCCGAAGTTGTAGCCCTCGGGGTTCTCCTGCGGCGTGTCCATATAGCGCTCGGTGTAGACGGTGTCGTACAGGCGCCAGTCGGTCACCGCCGAGCCGGCCTGACCGTAGTTGAAGTGATCGGCGCCGTAGGTCATCGCCATCATCGTCATGTAGCCGCCGTAGCTGGAGCCGGTGATGGCGATCTTCTCGGGATCGACGAACGGCTGTTCGCGTAGCCAGTCGGTGGCGGCGAAGTAGTCGACCATCTCCCAGTACCCCAGCCGGCGGTGCATCAGCGACACGCCGGCCTTGCCGAACGCGCCGCCGGCGCGGTGGTCGACCACCACGGTGATGACCCCACGCTGCGCCCAGTAGTGCGCCTGCACGCTCTGCCAGCGGTTGGAGACACTGCCCGCGTCGGGGCCGCCGTAGATGCTGATCAACACCGGGTATTTCTTGGAGCGGTCGAAATCGGGCGGTAGCACCCACAGCGCCGGCAGGTCGTACTGCCCGTCGGTGGACTCGATGGTGAACAGCTCCACCGTGCCCCAGGCATAGTCGTCGGTGGCGGCGATGTGGGCGTCACCGAGCTCGCGCACCAGTTCGCCGTCGCCGGAGTACAGGCTCACCTTGGCCGGGGTGTGGATGTTGCTCACCGAGTCGATGAAGTAGCGGCCGCCCGGTGAGACGCGCGCCGAGTGAATGCCCTCTCCGGAGGTGAGCTGCTCCATGCCGGTGCCGTCGAAGCGCACCCGCATGAGCTGGGCATCCCAGCTCTTGTCGGGGCGGCCGGTGAAATAGATCCAGCCGCCCGCTTCGTCGATCTCGTTGATCGAGTTGACGCGCCACTCTCCCGAGGTGATCTGGGTCGCGTTCAGGTTCTCGTCATACAGGTAGATGTGGCTCCAGCCGGTGCGGTCGGACAGCACGATGTAGCTGACCCCGTCGGCGAGGTAGTAGACGTTGTTGAACCAGTCGACCCAGCTATCCTGGCGCTCCTCGAACACTTGCACCTTGTCACCGGTGGTCGGGTCGCAGTCAAAAAACCGCAACACATCCTGGCCGCGGTTCATCCACTGCACGCGCAGGGTGCGCGAGTCGGGCGACCACGACGGCCAGGCAATGTAGTGGTCGGCCTTTTCCTCGAAGTCCATCCACACCACGTCGCCGTCGGCTGCGGGCACCACGCCCATGCGCACCCACGGGTTGGGATCGCCGGCCTTGGGGTAGCGCTGGATCTCCAGCTCACCGTGCTGGCCGTCGGCGTGGTAGATCGGGAACTCGGGGACCGGCGTGTCGTCGAAGCGCATGAAGGCAAGCTGGGTGGAATCCGGCGACCACCAGAAGGCGCGATAGCGGCTGCCGCGGCCGAGGATCTCCTCGTAGTACACCCACGAGGCCCAGCCGTTGTACACCACGTCGGAGCCGTCGGTGGTGTACTGGTGCTCCACCGAGCCCACCAGGTCGTAGGCGTACAGGTCATGCTCGCGGGTGTAGGCGACCCAGTTGCCGTCGGGCGAGAAGGTCGGGTTGTGCTCCTCGGCGGGCGTGGCGGTGAGGCGGCGGAAGCGCTCGGTGACGGTGTCGTAGTGGTACAGGTCGCCGTCGTGCTCGTACACGAACCCGGTGAGATCGTCGGTGGTGGTCGCCGGCTGGTTGGCGTTGAAGCCCTCCGGCAGGTCGGCCTGGATGTCGCTGAAGTCGCGATACACCTCGGCACTGCCGTCGATCGCGCTGACCGCATACACCTGTCGCCCGCCGCCGCCGTTGCGCACCTCGAGATAATGGTCGGCGTCGGCCCAGCCGGTGATTTGCGGCGTCGGGCCGACCACTCGATCAGCACCCGGTCCGCCGTAGGCCTGCGCGTAAGTGAAGTTTCGCAGCCCGGACTGTTGCGCTGGCGTGGCCGGCGCGGGGGTGCCGCTGGCGAGCAGCGCGAGGGCGAAAACGAGCGTAAGCAAGATTGGAAGACGCGGGCTACGCATCGGGCTCCTCCGTGGTGAGATGGGAACGAAAATTCTACCAGGGAGGCAGTTGGCAGCCTGCTTTCCCCCGCGCGTCTTGGTTGGTACGTGGAGCCGGAATCACCCAAGCGCTGGCCCGCTGCCCGTCTCGGCGCCATTCTGGTGAGCGCGGACCGCAGGATCCTGGATTGGGCCGGCGACGTGCGCTGCCATGACGCACGCGCCTGAGAGGAACGGGCTGCGGGGGCCGCGTGATGGGCTAGACTGAGCCGATGTTCAAGCGCCAGACCAGCGGATCGATCGTATGCCCGAGCTGCGGGAGGCTCGTCGGCGTCAACGATCGCGAGTGCTTCAACTGCGGGCGGCGCAACCCCGGTATGTGGGGCTTCGCCCCGGTGCTGCAGAAGCTCGGCCTGAACATCGGCTTCACCCAGATCGTGATGACCGGCTGCGCCATCCTCTACGGCCTCACGCTGGTGACCGACTGGAAGAACGTCGGCAACAGCGGGATGTCGATCCTGGCACCAGGCACTCCCGCGCTGTTCCTGTTCGGCGCCAGCGGTGCCTGGCCGATCTTTGGCTTCGGGCGCTGGTGGACGCCGCTGTCGGCGGCGTGGCTGCACGGTGGGCTGCTGCACATCGGCTTCAACATGCTGTGGCTGCGCCAGATCATGCCCGCGGTGGAGGAGTATTACGGCACCGGACGGTTGATCATCATCTACACCGTGTCGTCCTACACCGGCTTCCTGCTCACCTCGCTGATGTACTTCCTGCCGCTCGGCTTCCTCTCCGGCGCCTACTTCACCGTCGGGGCCTCGGCGCCGCTATTCGGCCTTTTCGGCGCGCTGCTGTTGTATAGCAAGCGCGTCGGGCACACCGCGCTGGGACAGGAGATCTGGCGCTGGGTGATCATCTTCGTGGTGATCGGGCTGATCGTGCCGTTCGTCGACAACTGGGCCCACCTCGGCGGTCTCGCCGGCGGCTGGCTCACGGCGCGCATCCTCGATCCGCTCAAGCCGGAGAACGCCAACCAGATGCTGGTGGCGCTGCTGTGCCTGCTGCTGATTGCGGCGTCGATCGTCGCCTCGGTCCTGCTCGGCGCGCCGCTGTTTCGAGCACCCGTCGCCTGAGTCGACAGACCGCGGCGCACGTCGATCCAGCATCGGCACTTTCGCCGGTCGATCCCGCCGCTCCACGCACCCCGGAAAACGGGACGCGGCGCCGGCCCGTTCCGTAGCCCGGCGCCGCGTGGGTTCGGGGAGTGGGAGGCCCCCCGGGTGGGTAACGCTTTTCGGTGCCCCTCGTCGCTTCGTTACTCGCCGGCGACCTTGGTCAGGATGATCAGCTGGCCGCCCTGTACCAGGTTGCCGTCGCCGCCGATGATGCCGTCGCGAATGCCGTGCGCCTGCACGTCGGCGATCAGGATGGTGTCGACGCCGGGGGTGCCGCCGAAGAGGCCGGTGACGTCGAGTACGCCGGAGGATTCCCAGTTGCCGATGTCACCGGCGCCGCTGTCGGTCACTCCCACCGGCACCACCACACTGCGGTCGATCTCGCCGACGCGCCAGGCCGCACCGCTGTAAGGATCCACCTTCCAGAGCGAGGCCTCGATGCTGCTGGTGCCGCCGAACAGGCTGCCGGGCGAGGTGGAGCGATCCTCCTGCGCGTAGATGAAGCCGTCATCGGCCCAGTCGAGGTTGTCCGGACTGCGGATACCGAAGTCCTGATTGGCGGTGTCGTCGCCGTCGTACAGGATCGAGATGCCGGCGCCGAGGTTGTTGGGCGAGCTCTCATCCGCGAGCTTGGAAAAGTCGATGGTGACGATGTACAGCGCGCCCCAGTTGTCCGAGGGGTAGAGCTGCCCGCGGCCGGTCGAGGCGAACACCGCCTGGTTGCCCATCGTCGGGTTGGTGGAGACGTCCTCGGGGCGCGAGAAGAAGAAGGCGCCGGCCTTGGCGGCTTCGGCGCGCAGTGTGACGTCGTCGAGGTAGCCGAGGGCGTCGTAGCCGTCCTTGCCGGCCTTGCCGTTCTGCCAGGTGCGCACCTTGCGGAAGTTGCCGCTCAGCGAGCTGCCCGTACCGTTGAAGTCCTCCGGCGTCGTTGGGCGGGACATCTTGGGGCCGTCGGCGACCCAGGCGTAGAGCTGGCCGACTGCCAGGCCGTTGCGGTCGAGGAAGCTGCCGTCGTCGATGGCGTCCTTCCGGCCGACGTACAGGTAAAGCGGCGCGGGCGCGGTGTCGTCGCCGAGCAGGATCGCCACCAGGTCGTCCTGTCCGGAGTCCATCACGGTGACGTTCTCCCAGGCGCCGCGGCCGAGTGCCGGCACCGCCCAGATGTCGCGGCCGGCGATGTCGATGGCCCACACTGAGCCGTTGTCGCTCTCCTCGTTGGCGAAGTGGATGTCGTCGACGAAGCCGTACTCGCCGGCGGCCACGCCGGCGGCCGAGCAGAAGCGCGCGAAGCCGCGCAGCGGATCGCCTGCCTCGTTGATCTGTGACGCGTCGCTCACCAGGCTGCCGGCGCGGTCGTAGGCGCGGTCGTAGGCGAGGCCGCCGTCGACGATCTCGCGCGTGAGTGGATCGATGTCCAGGTAGCTGACGCGCGCGCCGGTCAGCGAGTAGGGGCCGGTGGCGCCGGACAGCGAGTAAGCATAGCCGTCGTCGTTGTTGAGCTCGTGGTGCACGAGCACGCGCACCGTGTCGCCGGGGCCGTCGAACGCGGTGATGCCGTCGAGGACGCCTGCTGGCGTGTAGCCGTTGGCGAGCGTCTCGCCGACGGTGAAGATCGACTCGATGGCGAATTCGCCGGTGGTGTTGGCGGTCGACCCGGACATCATCGGCGCCGGGTAGGCGGTGGAGAAGGCGAAGTAGGCGAGGGCGGTCGCCGCGGTACCCGTCACGAGGACGGGGGCGAGCAGCAGCGAGAATCGAGAGCCTAGGCCGGCCCTGCGCGACAGAGTGGACACACGTACCTCCTGAGGTGGTGCTTGAAGGGCGAATTGAGGTGTCCGCCTGGAGCCGGCGCCGACTGCGACGGGAACGCGCGGATCATGCACCGGCAACATCAACGCAGCGTGTGGTGCAGGTGGAAATTCGATGAATTCCCCGTTGCCAGCGCGTAAAGCCTGAGCGCGCAGCTCGCGGTGATCTGATCGCCGAAGATGCTCCGGCCGCGGCGGCCATCCCGGGAAGCAGAGTGCGACCTCCTGAAATAAGATAAGAATGTCTGAAAAGCCCTTGCGCCCCCGGCTACGTATCTGGAGGCCGAACCATGAGCCACGGCATCATCTCGAGCCGTGTTCGAGGGCGGCGCAGCCTCGTGATCTTCGCCGTAGCGGTGATCTGCGCCTGGCCGGTGGCGGCATTTGCCGCACCCGCCGATCCTCCGGAAACCGCGGCCACGGAAGCGGCGACCGCCGATGACGGCACGGTGGTGACCACAGCGCCGCAGGAGAGCGCCGACGAGCCCACCATCCGCTGGGATCCGTACGGCTATCTCAAGCTCGACGTGTCGGTGGACAGTGCCGCCATCGATCCTGGCAACTACGCTCGCTGGGTTGCCGATCCGGCGCTCGATCACCAACACACCCACTTCAACATCACCGCGCGCCAGACACGACTGGGCCTGTGGATCCTCGGTCCGGAGGATCGCTCGTACCAGGTCCGCGGCCGCATCGAGGTCGACTTCTATGGCGGCGGTGGCGAGAACAAGAATGGCCTGCTGCTGCGCCAGGCGTACATCCAGATCGACTGGCCGGAGCACGACCTGCGGCTGGTCGGCGGGCAGACCTCGGACATCATCTCGCCGCTGTTCCCGCGCACGGTCAACTACACGGTGGCGTGGTGGAGCGGCAACATCGGCTACCGCCGGCCGTTGATCAGCCTGACCAAGCGCTTCGCCCTCGGCGACAGCGGCACGAGCATCTCGCTGACCGGCGGCGCTTCGCGCACCATCGGCGACGACTTCAAGCCCACCGAGCCGGGCGACGCCGGCGCGGACTCCGGCCTGCCAACGGTGCAGGGGAGGGCGGCGCTCGGTTGGACCATCGCAGGGCGCGCGGCCGCCGTCGGCTTCTCCGGCCACTGGGGCCAGGAAGATCTCGGCCGTACGCTCGGTCTGACCGACCCCGAGCTCGACTCCTGGTCCGCCAACCTCGACCTGCTGATTCCGCTCGGCGGCGCCGCGGTCTTCAAGGCCGAAGCGTTTACCGGCAAGAACCTCGACGACTACTTCGGTGGCATCGGCCAGGGCATCAACCTGTTGCTCGATACCGAGATCGAGGCCTCCGGCGGCTGGGCCGCCATCGAATGCGATCCGATCGACAACGCGCGCTTCGCCGCCGGGTTCGGCGTCGACGATCCCGACGATGCGCAGCTCAACAAGGGAGAGCGCACCCTCAACCGCAGCATCTGGGTCAACGCCTTCTACGACTTCACCGAATACCTGTCGGCGGCGGCGGAGGCGTCGTATTGGGCCACCGACTACAAGGAAGCGGAGGACGGCACCGCCTTCCGCTTCCAGGCGTCGATGTTCTTCAACTTCTGAGCGAGATGAAATTCGTGCACCGTTGCACCATCATCGA
>JASFRZ010000050.1:0-17111 GCA_050114655.1 Acidobacteriota bacterium | reverse complement strand
TTCAACAAGGGAGTGGAGATTCGAGAGTTCGCTGCCCACACCCTTCTGCCCCATCCTGCCGGACGCGAAGTACTGGCAACCTACTTCCGCGAGATGTTGTCGCTGGCGAAATCAAAAGGCGCTGGATTCGTCCTGGACTGTCCTACGTGGAAAGCCCACATGCACTGGGCAGATGACCTCGAGGCAACCGAAGCAGAGATTCGACAAGCAAATGTCGATGCGGTCGCATTCGCAGCAGCGCTGCGCGAAGAATTCTCCGAGAATGAGCAACCGATCGTAATCAATGCTCTCATCGGTCCTCGAGGAGATGCATACGCACCGGACGTCGAGATTGCCGCTGCAGAAGCCGAGACGTATCACGGACAGCAAATCGGTTGGCTCGCAGAAACCGAAGCAGACATGGTCTCGGCCCTCACCTTCACGACGGCCGATGAGGCCATTGGTGCGGTGAGAGCCGCAAAGACTGCCGGGATACCAATCGTGGTTTCCTTCACGGTTGAGACTGACGGCAAACTGCCGACGGGAGAGGCGCTCGGCGACGCGATTCAGCGAGTCGATGCCGCAACCGATAGTGCAACGGCCTACTACATGGTCAATTGCGCCCACCCAGACCATTTCTCGGGAGTCATCGGTGATGAAGAGTGGACCGAGCGCATTCGCGGACTGCGTTGCAACGCATCGCGATTGAGCCACGCAGAGCTGGATGAATGCGAAGTGCTCGACGACGGAAACCCTGCCGAACTCGGACAGCAGTATGCCGAATTCAAGGAGCGCATGCCTTGGCTCAACGTCTTCGGGGGATGCTGCGGTACTGACCTTCGCCACGTAACAGAAATTGCAGACGCAGTGACGAAGTGAATCGTCGACACCGATGACGATCCCATCGTTCTTCATCATCGGGGCTCCGAAGTGCGGCACGACGGCACTCAGCCGGTACCTGTCGGAACACCCCGACGTGCTGTTCTCGGATCCGAAGGAGCCGCGGTATTTCCACACCGACTTCGGCGAGCGCCATCGGGCGACTCTCTCGCAGGAGGAATACGACGCTTGCTTCGTTTGGAATGGCGCTACCCCGCCGAAGACGATCGGCGAAGGCACGGCCTGGTATCTGTACTCGCGTGACGCGGTGCCCAACATCCTGACGCTGAACCCCAACGCGAAGTTCATCGTCATGGCGCGCAATCCGATCGATCTGGCGTATTCGCTGCATTCGCAGTATCTGTACGGTGGCTACGAGAACATCGAAGACTTCTCGGAAGCCTGGCACGCACAGGACAAGCGCCGGCGGGGCGAAAACCTGCCGCCTCTGTGCGCAGACAGAAAGCTCCTCCTTTACGGCGATGTCGCCGCACTGGGAACCCAACTCGAGCGCCTCCTCTCGAGGGCGCGACGGAACCGAGTGCATCTGGTGCTCTTCGACGATCTCACCCGCGATGCGCGGACCGTTTACAACGACGTGCTCGCCTTTCTGCGGCTCGATCCCGACGATCGAACTGCGTTTCCGAAGGTCAACGTCAACAAGGTAGTGACGTGGCGAAGAACCGCGCGCGCGCTTCACCTTCTCAGCGCCATCAAGCAACGACTGCGGGTGCGCCGATCGTTCGGTGTGTGGCGCAATTTGGCTCCGTACCTGACACGACCGGAGCCGCGCGTTCCCATGGACCCCGGTCTGCGCGCGGAGCTGCAGGCTCACTTCCGAACCGAGATCGAGAAGCTATCGAGGTTTTTCGATCGAGACCTCTCGGAGTGGCTGCAGTGAAGAAGGAGCACGCCAACCGAATCCTGCCTGCCCGCGTCTACTATGTAGAGACCTCGCGAAGTCGAAGTGCGCCCCGGACCCGGTAGCGGTCGGGTTCGGCGCCTCCCCGGAAAGCAGGCGAGCCCATGGGAACATTCGTCAAGGACGTCCGCTATGCGCTGCGCACCCTCACCGCGAGCCCCGGATTTCTGGCGGTTGCGGTCCTGACCCTGGCCATCGGCATCGGCGCCAACACCGCGATCTTCAGCGTCGTCCACGGCGTGTTGCTCGCACCGTTGCCGTACCCGGAAGCCGATCGCATCTACCAGATCTATCAGACCAACGACGCGTGGATCGACTCGGACGTGGCGCTGCTGCGCGCGTTCGCCCTCCATATGCCGGTTTCGTATCCGCGCGCCCGAGCCTGGGGCGAGAACGACGCGGTGTTTGCCCAGCTTGCCTCCTACGACGACCGGAGCTACGCGCTGACCAGGCCCGATCGCTCGGAGCCCATCGAGGCGATTGCCTTCACCGGCGATCTGCTCGGTGTGCTGGGCGTGCAGCCGATGCGGGGGCGCGCGTTCCTGCCGGAAGAGGACGAGATCGGCGCGGATCGGGTGGTCGTTCTCGGCTACGGGTGCTGGCAGAACCGCTACGGCGCCGACCCCGAGGTCATCGGCGAGACCATGATCCTCGACGGAGACCCATACACCATCGTCGGGGTGATGCCGCAGGGTTTCTACTTCCCCACGCCGAGCAACGAGCTGTACACGCTTCTCGCCGACGAGGACAGGGACGACGAGTGGGACAGCCAGTGGCTCTCGACGATCGGCCGGCTGGCGCCCGGGGTCGCGCCGGAAGCGGCGCTGCCCGGGATGGAGGTCGTCCAGGCCGGGGTCAATGCGGCGGACCCGTCGCTGGAGCCCGATGAAGAGCCTCTCGGCATTCGATTGGTACCGCGGCTCGAGGAGGTCGTCGGCGACACGCGGCCGACGCTGGTCATGCTGCTTGCCGCGGTCGGCCTGGTGCTGGTGGTCGCTTGCGCCAACATCGCCAACCTTCTGCTGGTGCGTTCGACAGGGCGTCGCAGGGAGGTTGCGGTGCGGGCGGCGCTCGGCGCGGGGCGCGGGCGCCTCGCCCGCCAGTTCCTGGTCGAGAGCGTAACCCTCGCCATGGCCGGCGGGATCATGGGGCTGGCCGTGGCATTCGCGAGCCTGAAGCCGCTGCGCCTGATGATCCCCGGGGGGATGCCGCGCGTCGACGACATCGGTATCGACCTCAGCGTGCTGGGCTTCACGCTGCTGGTGTCGCTCGTCGTCGGCCTCTTGTTCGGCCTGGTGCCGGCGCTGCACGCGTCGCGACTTTCGCTCGCCGCCGTCATGCAGGAATCGTCGCTCGGCTCCGTGGGTGGTGTGCGGCGGAACCGCGGCCGCTCGCTGTTGGTCGTATCCGAGGTTGCGGTGACGGTGGTGCTGCTCGTCGGCGCGGCCCTGCTGATCAACAGCTATCTGCGACTGCAGGGCGAGGATCGCGGCTTCGATACCGACAACCTCCTGACGCTCAGGATCATGCCGGTGCCCGAGGCATTCTCCGAGCAACACCAGGCGGCGGCTTTCCAGCGCGATGTCCTGGAGCGGATCTCGGCCCTTCCCGGCGTGGTCTCCACGACGCTGGCGACCACCGTTCCGTTTGCCGGCTCGACGAGCATCAACACGTTCGAGCTGGTAGGCGGGGAGTTGCCCGAAGGGACGGAGGGGAGGTCGTTGATCCAGCGCGTCGAGCCCGGCTATTTCCGCACGCTCGGCATTCCGCTGGTGCGCGGGCGCGTGTTCACCGAGCAAGACAACGCCGATGCGCCGGGGGTGATCATCATCAACGAGACGATGGCCGAGCGCTATTGGCCCGGGGAAGACCCGATCGGCAAGCAGATCCGACGGGGCTCCGACGAGGACGACGACACCGGGTTGAGAACCGTCGTCGGCGTCGTGCGTGATCTCAAGCACCAGCAGCTCGGGGAGGAGATCGAGCCGAAGCGCTACCGGCCGCTCGCGCAGGAGCCGGCGACCTACGTGTCAATGGCCATCCGCACCGCGTCGGACCCGATGCAGCTCGCCCCGCTGGTGCGCAGCACGATCTGGGAGGTCGACAACCGGGTGACGATTCAACGCCTCGCTTCCATGGATGAGCTGGTGGCGAGCTCCGCCGCCGAGCCACGCTTCCGCACGCTGCTGCTCAGTCTTCTGGCCGGCATCGCCGTGACCCTGTCGATGATCGGCGTGTACGCCGTCATTGCCAACACGGTGCTGCAGGGGACCCGGGAGATCGGCGTCCGTATGGCGCTGGGGGCCGATCCGGCCGCGGTATTGCGACAGGTCGTCGGCCACGGGCTACGGCTGGCCCTGCTGGGGGTGCTCCTCGGTCTGGGCGCGGCGCTCGTTGCCACCCGGGTGCTCGAAAGCTACGTCTACGAAGTTTCGATCACCGACCCGACCACGTTTCTCGCCGTGGCCTTGGTGGTGCTCGCCGTTGCCACGCTGTCGACGCTGATCCCGGCGCGCCGGGCGACGCGCATCGATCCCATGGTAGCGCTGTCGAGCTAGGCGGGACTTGTTCCCTCGCGTCGAGTCCGCGAGCGCCGCTGTCGTGAGCGCGCTATCGCGCCCGCGATGGCGGTCTCCTCGACGCAGGAGAGTAGAATGGGGATGTGCGACTCCTGCTATACAACATTCGTTACGGGATCGGCGCCGGCGCCACGACGCGCTTTCCGCTGCCCGGCATGGGTTACGTGCTCGGTAACCGGCCGAACCTGAATCGCATCATCGAATTCCTCCAGGAGCAAGCCCCGGATATCGTCGGCCTGATCGAGGTCGATACGGGGTCGATCCGAGCCAAGCGGGCCAATCAGGCCGAGTTGATCGGCAAGGCTCTGGGACACTACTCGGTCTATGAGTGCAAGTACGGTGAGTCGTCGCTCAACACCCGCTTGCCGATTGTTCGCAACCAGGGCAATGCGTTTCTGGCGGCACCCCGTGTCCATGGCGAGCATTTCCATTACTTCGACAAGGGCATCAAACGCCTGACGATCGAGCTGGAGCTCGAAGAGTGTTCGATCTTCCTCGTCCACCTGTCGCTCAAGTATCGGCACCGGCAGGAGCAGCTCCATGCACTGCACGACCTCGTCGTCGCTTCCGCAAAACCGGTGCTGGTCGCGGGCGACTTCAATACCTTCTGGGGCGGACACGAGATCTACTTGTTCATGAAGGCGGCGGGCCTCCAGAGCGCCAACAGCCGCAGCCTGCCCTCGTATCCGAGTGATTCACCGCGCAAGGAGCTCGACTTCGTGCTCTACGGAGACGGAATCGAGGTTCACGATTTCTTCATTCCGTCGGTCCCGTACTCGGACCATTTGCCGTTGGTTTGCGACTTCAGCGTCAACGGCAAGGCCATCGCGGCTGCCTGACCTCAGGCGTCGCGCTATCGACCGCGCGATCGCCTGGGGGCACCAACGAAAGACCGCGTGAATCCGGGGCGGCGCTGTACCGCTACAACGAGGGACGCTAGTAGCCGGCCGCGTACCCGCCGCGCCGCGGGTCGGCGATGCCGATCAGCTCGCCGGTGGCGGGATCGCGCACGACGAGCTGGATCGAGCCCATGTGCCAGTTGTAGGGAGCGGAAAGCGCGACGCGGATGCCGTAGGCGCCGAGGCCGTCGAGGACGGTTTCGGGGATGCGCGACTCCACCTGCAAGGGCGTGCCGGGCCCGTAACCGCTGAAGCGCGGCGCGTCCACCGCCGCCTCCGGCGCCAGCCCGTAGCCGAGGTAGTTGATCAGCACCAAGGCGACGGCGCGCGACGACAACCCGGGCGAGCCGATCGCCAGCCACGGCGCGCCGGCGTCGTCTACTGCCATCAGCGCCGGAAACGGCGTGATGACGCGACGACTCCCGGCCTGGCCGCTGCCGGGGAAGGTGTTGCCGGAGTTCACGCCGACGCCGTCGACCACCAGCCCGGTGCCGAAGGTGTCGCCGTACACCGTGTGGGTCATCGATACCCAGTTGCCGTCGGCATCGGCGATCACCATGTGGTTGGTATCGGTGTCGCCGTACAGGTCGCCGACCATGGCCGCGGCCTCGGCCGCCAGCAACGGGGCCGCTGCGACGCTGCCGGCGGTGCGCTGCCCGGCAGGCAGGCTCGCCTCGATCAGCTCGGCGATGTGGCCCGCGTACTCCTTGGACAGCAGCAGGTCGACGGGTACCGGGGCGAGATTCGGATCATGGATGAAGCGTGTCGTGTGCGACTCCGCTGCGTCGTAGGCGGCGCGCAGTATGGCCAGGGCTCGCGCTGATTCGGTGTAGTGGCCCATGGCCTCGAGGTCGAAGTTCTCGAGGATGTTGAGGATCATGCCGTTGAGGACGCCGGCGGTCGACGCCGGCGGCGCGCCGCGCAGCTCGTACTCCCGGTAACGGAAGCTCACCGGCTCTACCCAGCGCACCTGATAGGCGGCCAGGTCGTCCATGGTCATGTCGCCGCCGGTGCGGTTGACCTCGTCGACGAAATGTCGCGCCCACGCGCCGCGGTAGAAATAATCGGCTCCCTGCTGCGAGAGTTGCCGCAGCGTCGCTTCGAGACGCGGCTGGCGGATGACCGTGCCGACCGGGGGCACGAAACCGTTGCGCAGCCACTTTTCGCGGGTTGCTTCGTGCGCTCCGAGGCGCTCGAACGCGGCCGACATTTCGCCGTACAGGAACGAGTACATCTCGAAGCCCTCGGCGGCCTTGTCGATCGCCGGGCCGAAGTACTCGGGCCACGGCAGCGTGCCGTAGCGCTCGGCCGCCGCCTGCAAGCCGGCCACCGTGCCGGGAACGCCGATGCGCCGCCCGGACGTGGTCGGAACCCCGTTCGATCCGTAGGACTGCCCCGCCGGCGGGTTGTTGCTGGTGTGGTCGAGCTCGGCGTCGAGGTAGATGAGCTCGCCGGTTTCGGCCCAGTAGATGAGCCCGCCCATGCCGCCGGCGAGGTTCGACATCTGCGGCTCGACGACGTGCTGGAACGGAATCGCCGTGAGCATGGCGTCGACCGCGTTGCCGCCGTTCTGCAGCACCTCCAGGGCCACCGCGGTGACGTCGGGATGCGAGGTCGAGACCATACCGCTGGCGGCACGTGCCACCGGTTTTGCGCCCTGCTCGGGCCGCTGCGTCTGCGCCGGCGCACCGGCGACCGGTGCAAGTGCCAGCGTGACCGCGATCAGCGCGGCGATTGCGAAAGGCGGGAAGAGACGAGAAACGCGGGGAGCGGTGGGACGCATCTTGTTCCTCCGAGGCGGATGAGACATGGCGGGCAGATTATCGGATCGTCCGGGTGCGACGCCACGCTCGTCGACCCCCTGCCGGATCGCCGTCTTCCCCTCAGTCCCGTCGTGTCGCTGTTGTCATTCTCGGTCCCGTTCATTACATTCGGACGTCCCCGCGCCACCTCCCCCAAAAACGAACAGGGAACCGATGGTCGGTTCGTCTCTCGGTCGTTACACCCTCGTCGAGCTGCTCGGCAAAGGTGGCATGGGAGACGTGTATGTCGCGGAAGACACACGGCTGCGGCGGCACGTCGCCATCAAGGTCGTCAGCGACCGGGGCGGGGAGCTCGACTCCGAAGACGAGCTGCTGCGCGAGGCGCGCACCGCGGCGGCGCTCAGCCATCCCAACATCTGCAAGGTGTTCGACGTCGGCACGGACGACGAACGCGTGTACATGGCGATGGAGCTGATCGACGGCAAGCCGCTGAGCGAGCTGATCGCCTCCGGCCCCCTGCCGCTGGACAGGGCCGTCGCCTACTGCAGAGACGTCGCCGCCGCCCTGGCTCATGCTCACGCCCGCGGCGTCGTGCACCGGGATCTCAAGGCGGCAAACGTCATGGTCGCGGCGGACGGCGCCGCGAAGGTGCTCGATTTCGGTCTCGCGACGCGGTCGATGGCGGCGGAGATCGAACAGGCGGTCACCGCCCGGGTGACCCTGGCGGAAAGCGCGGGCATCGCCGGCACGATCCCGTACATGCCGCCCGAGGTGCTGCGCGGCGAGCTCGCGGACGTCCGCAGTGACATCTGGTCCCTTGGCGTGGTCCTCTACGAGGCGCTCGCCGGGTGCCGGCCGTTCGCCGGCGCGAGCGGCTTCGAGCTCTCCGCCGCGATCCTCAAGGACGAGCCGGTGCCCCTGCCCCACGAAATACCGGCCGGCATCCGCGCCCTGGTCGAAAGGTGCCTGGCCAAGGACCCGGAGGTACGTTGCCAGCATGCCGGTGAGGTGCAGGCGGCGCTGGAGATGATCCTGCCCGCCCTCGAAACGGCGGACGCCGGTGCACGGGAGGCCCCATCGACATCTCCGCCCGCCGGCTCCGTCGGCGGGCGGGAGCCGTCCACGCCGGAGCCCTCCGGCGCCGAGTCCGGTGCTGCGCAGCAAGCCGAGACTCCGTCGCCACCTGCGTCCACCGAGGCGGAGCGCCGTCGCCTGACCCTGATGGTCTGCGAATGCGAGGCCGCTGCAACAGGCGGGGGCGCGGCCATCGATCCGGAGGATGAGGCCGAGATCGTGGCCGGGTTTCGCGAGCTGGTGCGCCGCGAGGGAGAGAGGTTCGGCGGCACCGTGGTGAGCGAGGTCGCGCACCGGGTGCTGTTGAGCTTCGGCTACCCGGTGAGCGACGAGCGCGCCGCCGAGAGCGCCGGTCATGCCGGGCTGGCGATCCTGAACGCGCTGCGCGAGGCGAACCGGAGCGGTGACCAGCCCCGCCTCGAGACCCGGATCTCGATCAACACCGGGCTGGTCGTGGTTAGTGCGGGTGGCGGCGTCGAGCCCGCCTCCGTGGTCGGCGAAGGACACAGCCTGGTGACGCGCCTGGGCGACGTCACCGATCCCGACATGGTCGTGATCACCGCGAGCACGCGGGAGCTGATCGAGGGTTTCTTTGCTGTGGAATCGCTCGGCGAGCACGACATCCGCGGGCTGGCCGCCCCCGTGGAGCTGTTTGCGGTGCACGCTGCAACCGAGGCACGCACCCGAATCGACACCGTCGAGCCGGCGAGCTTGACGCCGCTGATCGGCAGAGACCAGGAGCTCGCGCTCCTGCTGGATCGCTGGGACCTGGCACGACAGGGCATGGGGCAGGTGTTGCTGCTGACCGGCGAGGCGGGGATCGGCAAGTCACGCCTGGTGCGCGAGCTCAGGCAACGGCTGATCGACGTCCACGAGGCGGGCCGGGCTCCGATTGTCGAGTGGAGGTGCTCGCCGTACTCACAAAACAGCGCCCTGCGGCCGGCGGTCGAGTATGTCGGCCGCATGTTGCGCTTCACCCCGACGGACGACAATGCCGCACGGCTGGCCAAGCTCGAGGACAACCTCCAGGGTCTCGGCCTCGCGCTCGAGGCCACCGTGCCGTTCGTCGCGCCGACACTCGGCCTGTCGATCGAGGGTGCCTACCCGGCGAGCGACCTCACACCGCAGCGCATCAAGGAACGGACGCTCGAGGTGCTGGCCGACTGGCTGTGCGCCTATGCCCGCCGGCGTGCGGCGCTGTTCATTGTCGAGGATCTGCACTGGATCGACCCATCGACGCTCGACCTGCTCACCATGCTCACGGACCAGATCCACGCCGAGCCCATGCTGTGCCTGCTCACCGCGCGCCCGGAGTTCACCGTGCCGTGGCCCATCCGGACGCACCACACCCAGGTGGCGCTCACCCGCTTGACCAGGGCGCAGGTCATCGACCTCATGGCCAAGAGGACCGGTCAGGGCGACCTGTCGCCGGAGGTCGTGGAGCGGGTGATCGAGCGCACCGACGGGGTGCCTCTCTTCGTCGAGGAGTTCTCCAAGGTGCTGGAGGAGTCGGGTGTGCTCGCCGCGGGAAGCGAGAGCGACGTCGTCGATCTGATGCGCGCGATTCCACTCGGCCTGCAGGATCTGCTGCTCGCCCGGCTCGATCGTCTCGCCAGCAACAAGGAGGTGGTCCAGCTCGGCGCCACCGTCGGCAGGGAGTTTTCCTACCAGCTCATCAAGGCCGCCTCGCCGCTGGAGGAGACGAGCCTGCGGAGGGAACTCGACAAACTGGTCGCCGCCGAGCTGCTCTACCAACGGGCGCGCCCGCCGGAGTCGAGCTATCTCTTCAAACACGCGCTCATTCAGGACGCCGCGTACGAATCGATGCTGCACAAGAAGCGCCAGCAGTTCCACGCCCTGATCGCGGCGGCGCTGCGCCGACATTTCCCCGAAACCGAGCGCACACAACCGGAAGTCCTGGCGCACCACTACGCGCAGTCGGGCGATTTCGAGCGCGCCGCCCGCTTCGGCTATGCGGCGGCGCAGAAGGCTCTCGAGGCGAGCGCCAACCACGAGGCGGTGGCACACGCCACGACGGCGTTGGAGGCCATCGGGCACCTACCCGAGACGCCGGACAACAAGCAACTCGAGATCAAGACCCAGATGGCGCTCGGCCCGGCGGTGATGGCGCTCAAGGGCTACTCGGCTCCCGAGATGGGACGCGCCTACTCACGCGCGCGCAACCTGTGCAACGACCTCGGCCAACCTCCTGAATTGACGCCGGTGCTGTTCGGCCTCTGGACCTACCACGTCGTGCGCGCCGAGTACGCCACCACCGAGGAGATCGCCCGCCAGATGATCGACATGGGCGAGCGCGCCGACGACCCCGAGATGATTCTGGAGGGCCAATGTTGCCTGGCCATGAGCTTGTATTACCGCAACCGCCTCGACAGCGGACGGGCCAGCTTCGACACGGTCCTCGCCATGTACGACCCGGCGCGCCACCGCGACCACCTGTACTCGTACGGCCACGAGCCGGGAGTGGTCAGCCGCGCTTACTACGGTCTGGCTCTCTGGTGGCTCGGTGAGGCCGACCTCGCCGTGGAGGTCTCGCGCGAGTCGCGCCGCTTGTCGCAGGAGGCCGAGCATCCCTATTCCATGGGCTTTGCCCACACCTTCGCCGCGCATCTGTACCAGCTACGCGGCGAGGTCGATGAAGCACTCGAGATGGCCGATTTCTCCATCGCGCTGTCCACGGAGCACGGCTTCCCCTTGTGGCAAGCGTACGCCGGCTTCATTCGCGGCTGGGCGCTCGCCGAGCGCGGCGACTTCGACGACGCCCTGGCTCACTTCGAGACCAGCCTGGCGAGCTGGGACGCGATGGGCGCGCTGATCTGGTTGCCCTATTACCGCTCGCTGCAGGCGCAAGCGCTCGGCGCCGCCGGCGACGTAGAGCGCGCCATCGAGGTGGTCGACGAGGCGGTTCGGTTGGCGGAGGAGACCGACGAGCTGCTCGACATGTCACACCTCACCAGACTGCGCGGTGAGCTGGTCTGGCAGCAAGCGGAGGCCGTCGACAATGACGCGCTGCGAGCGGAGGCCCGCGAGCTGTTCGCCGAGGCGCTCGCGATCGCGCGGCGCGACGGTGCCAGATCGTGGGAGCTACGCGCCGCGATCATGCAGGCGCGGACGGCGAGTGACTCGCGGCGCGCCGCCGCGCGCGAGGACCTGCGGCAGGTCTACGAAGCGCTCGCCGAAGGGCGCGACAGCCCGCACCTGAAGGCCGCTGCCGAGCTTCTCGAGGGCGAAATCGGAAGCTGACCGGGGGCCGCTTCGCGTACCGACGCTTCGGCGACTCGCTCACGCCACGATCGGCCCCGGCTGACGCCGAGCCCGGCTCGTGGAAAGATCGGGGGCACCCGCCGCCGTGCGGAATCGCGTTTCCGTTGCACCGAATCGAGGAGAGACGCCATGCGCTCCCACCGTTTGTTACTCGCCGTTGTCCTCTTCGTCTCTCTGGCAGCCAGTGTCGGCGCCGCGCCGCAGTTCGGCGCTCCGCCGCCGGCTCCGCCGCAAGTGCGCGCGCCCGTCGGCGATCCCGTGGTCGACGCCCTGCGCGGCATGAACTGGCGGTCGATCGGTCCGGCCAACATGAGCGGCCGCGTCGCCGCGGTGCTGGGCGTGCCGGGCGACCACAAGACCTGGTGGTTCGCCGGCGCCGGCGGCGGCGTGTTCAAGACCACCAACGGCGGTGTCACCTTCGAGCCGGTGTTCGAAGACGAGTCGGTCTACGTGGTCGGCGCCCTGGCGCTCGCAGCCTCGGATCACAACGTCCTGTGGCTCGGAACGGGCGAGGGCGACCCGCGCAACTCGGTGGGCTACGGCAACGGCGTCTACCGTTCAACCGACGGCGGCGAGACCTGGACGCACCTCGGTCTCGACGACACCGAGCGCATCAAGCGCATCGTGGTGCACCCCGACGACCCCGACACCGCGCTGGTATGCGCGCTCGGTCACGAGTGGGGGCCCAACGAAGAGCGCGGTGTGTTCAAGACCACCGATGCGGGACGGACCTGGGACAAGGTCCTGTACGTCGATCAGGACACCGGCTGCTCCGACATCGACATCGACTGGTCCAACCCGCGCAACGTCTACGCCGGCATGTGGACGTTCCGGCGCAAGCCCTGGCGATTCGACGACGGCGGCAAGGAGACCGCCCTGTACGTGAGTCGCGACCTGGGGGAGACGTGGAAGAAGATCGAGACCACGCCCGACGAGCCGATGGCGCGCCCCGGCGTGGCGGTGGCGCAGTCGTCACCCAACGTGGTGTACCTGGTGACCGAGTATCCGACCGCCGGCACGCTGTTTCGCTCCGACGACTACGGCGAGACCTGGAACATGGTCAACGCCGACAAGCAGATCAACTTCCGGCCGTTCTACTACTCCGACGTCTTCGTCGATCCGTCCGACGAGGACACGGTGTTCGTGATCTCCGGCGGCCAGTCCAAGAGCACCGACGGCGGTCGCACTTTCCGCCCCACGGCGGTCAGTGTTCACGGTGACCACCAGGCGCTGTGGATCGACCCCACCGACGGCGACTACCTCCTGAGCGGCTCCGATGGCGGCTACCAGGTCAGCTTCGACGGCGGCGACACGTACCACATCTGGCGCAACGTCGTGCTGAGCCAGTTCTACCAGATCTTCTACGACGACCGTGATCCGTACTGGGTGTGCGGCGGCCTGCAGGACAACGGCAACTGGTGCGGCCCGTCACGCGCCAAGGACGGCGCCATCCTGCAGGACTCCTGGTACACGGTGTCGTTCGGCGACGGCTTCTACACCGTGCCGGTGCCCGGCAAGCCGAACATCGTCTACTCCAACGCCCAGGGCGGCTTCTTCTTCGTCACCGACGTCAACACCGGCCGCGTACGCAACATTCCGCCGTACCCGCGCATGATCGGGTCGATGGGTCAGGGGATGTACCAGGCCCGGTATCGCTTCAACTGGGACGCGCCGATCCACATCTCGCCGCACGATCCGAACGTGACCTACTGGGGCGGCAACGTGCTGTTCAAGAGCTCCGACGAGTACTACACGTGGGAGATCATCAGCCCCGACCTGACCACCGACGATCCCGAAAAGCAGCTCGACTCCGGCGGTGAGATCTACCTCGACAACACCGCCGCCGAGTTCCACACCACCATCCTGACCATCGCCGAGTCGCCGGTGGAGGAAGGCGTCATCTGGGTCGGCACCGACGACGGCAACGTGCAGATCACGCGTTCGGGCGGCGGCACCGACGCGGGCGACTGGGCGCTGATCAACGCCAACATCCCGAACTTCCCATCGGAAGCCTGGGTGTCGAAGATCGACGCCTCGCATCACGTCGCCGGGCGCGCCTACATCAATGTCGACCAGCACCGGCTCGACGATTTTACCCCGCACGTGTGGCGTTGCGACGACTACGGCGCCAGCTGCGCCGATTTGTCGGCCGGGCTGCCGCAGGACGACTACACCAAGGTCATCCGCGAGGACCCGAGGAACCCCGACGTGCTCTACGTCGGTATGGAGCGGGGCATCTTCGTCAGCCTCGACGCCGGCGCCTCCTGGCACGATCTGCGCCTCAACCTGCCGCCCGTATCGGTGCGTGACATCAAGATCCATCCGCGCGACAACGACCTGATCATCGGCACGCACGGCCGCGGTGCCTGGATCCTCGATGACATCTCGTTCATCCAGGGGCTGGCCGATGCGATGGACGAGGACGCCTGGCTGTTCCCGGTGCGCCGCGCCACCCGTTGGGAGAGCTGGAGCCGCGACTCCAACTGGGGCGACAGCATCTTCCAGGGCGAGAACCCGCCGACCGGCGCGATGATCGACTACTGGCTCGCCGAGGAACAGCCCGACGGCGTCAGCATCACCATCACCGACAGCGACGGCGAGCCCGTCAACGAGGTGCGCGGCAGCGGCCGCGCCGGCATCAACCGGGCGTTGTGGAACATGACGTGGGCAGATCCGCCGGGCACCGTGCCGAGCCCCTTCGCAGCCTTCTTCGGCGGTAGCGGTCTGCCGGCGGTGCCGGGCACCTACACCGCATCGTTGAGTGTCGGCGGCAGCGCGTCGCAGGAGTCCTTCGAGGTGCGCGGCGACCCCGACGTGAACCTGCCCCTTGCCGACTACCAGGCGCAGTTCGATGCCGCCGTGAGGGTCCGCGACCTCTCCTCGACGGCCAACGAGCTGATCCGCACCGTCGCCGAGCTCAACGAACAACTGCGCAACATCGACAGCCAGATGCGTACGGCCGACGTCGACAATCTCGAGGCCATCGTCGAGCAGACCGGCACCGCGACGGCCCAGCTCGCCGAGCTACAGGACAAGCTGGCGCGTCCGGACGCGATGATGATGTACCGCGAATACCCGCGCCTTTCCGACGAGCTGATGATGCTCACTTTCGGCATCGTCGGCGCACAGGCCCGCCCCACCCAGGGAACCCTGACCGCCATCGAGGAGCTCGACGCCGAGACGCAGGAACGTGTCCGCGAGCTCGACGAGATCATCGACACGACGATCCGCGAGCTCAACGAGCTGCTCGAGGGCTTCCCGAAGGTCATCGTCCGGCAACCCGGGGGAGGTCGGTAAGGGTAGGGCGACGCCATCATCCGGCGGTCGGAAAGTGGTTGGTGGCCCCTGCCCCGCTGCCAACGAAGCAGTCAGAGATCGCGCGCCTCGAAGAGGCGTATGGAGAACGCCGCCGAAACCAGCGTCGCCAGCGCCGCCGCCGCCAGGAATGCGCCGGCGAGCACGTAGCGCCAGCGCGACAACCACGCCGTGGCCAGCTCGATCTCCTCGGCGCTGGGGGTTCTGCCGGACATCGGGGCGAGGAGGTATGCGAGGCCGGAGAGCACCAGCAGCAGGATGGCGGCGGCCGCCGAGAAAACCATCATCCCGCGCCCGACGCCGAAGCGGAACATGCACGGAAAGTGGCCGGCGGCGGCGAACAGGAGGAGCGCGAGCAGGATCGCGTAGAGCACGGGGCTCGGTCGCACGGCTGTTTCCTCACCGCCGCGGAAAGCCCACAGCGCGGTGGCGTACGCGGTGGCGAAGCCGATCGACAGACCGAGCGTCGCTCCGGTGAAGGTCGTCAGGTAGCGCCCCAGAACGTACTCGCGCCGGCTGAGCGGCAGACTGCACCACAGCACCTCCGTTCCCTGGATCTCCTCGAGCGCGATCGATCCGAAGGCCAGCAGGCCGGCGAGAGCCAGGGTTCCCAGCAGGTGGGCCGGTGGCGAAACCGTCAGAGTGGCGAGCTGTATCGCGCCCACCGGGATGACGATCAGGAGGATCCAGCGCGCGGTGGCGGCGTCCTTCCAGACGAGTCTAAGCATATGCGCCCCGCGTGGTTGTCGGCGGTAGCCTAAGCATCTTGGTGCTCGGCGGTGGTCAACAGCACGATGTCCTCGAGCGTCGGGCGCTCGACCAGTATTTCGCGCCCGGTGCACGCGCGAACCGCGCCGGCATCCTCGGTGATCGCCTCGAAGCCGTGCGCCCTTCGACGCACGCCGCGCAGCAGGTCGGGGGGCAACCGCTCGAGATCGTCGAGGGATCCCTTGACCAGGCCCCAGCTGTCCAGAATATCGTCCTTCGCGGTGGAGAACTGCACCCGGCCGTCCTGCAACAGGGTGACGTAATCGGCGATGCGGTCGAGGTCGGCGGTGATGTGGGTCGAGAAGAGGATGGCGACGCGCTCGTCCTGCAGCAGGTCGAGCAGAAGGTCGAGCAGCTCGCGGCGAAAGACCGGGTCGAGCCCGGTGGTGGGCTCGTCCATGACGATCAGCTCGGCGCGGTGCGCCAGCGCCAGCGCCAGCGCGAATTTCGTCCTCATGCCGCGCGACAGGGTCCCGAAGCGCTTGCGCGCGGGAAGCTCGAACGCGTCGAGCAGGCGGCGAAAGGTGGCGTCCTCCCAGGTGGGGTAGAAGCGCGCCACCAGGGCGGCGTTCTGCAGCAGCGTGAGGTGGCGGTAGAAGCGCGGCTCGTCGTGGACAAACCCGACCCGCGCGCGCGCGGCGGCGCCGTCGGCGGCGGGGTCGAGCCCGAGCACGCGAATTTCCCCGGAGTCGCGGCGAAGCAGGCCGAGGATCGTCTTGAGCGTCGTCGTCTTGCCGGCGCCGTTGGGGCCGATCAACCCCATGACATAGCCCCGCGGCACGGTGAAGCTCACCTCGTCGAGGGCGAACCCCTCGAAGCGCTTGGAGAGAGCAACGACTTCCAGGGCGGGCTGCATCGGCGTCTCACAGCTCCTTGCGATCGAAGAGGACGATGGCGGAGCGGTACGCCGCCCAGTGCAACGCGGCGAGTGCGGCAAGTACGAGCAGATAGAAGGCGACGGGGGGCAGGGCCCCGTGTACGAACGTGATCCCGTCACGGACCGCGCCGATCACGATGTCGATCGGGTTGGCTCCTGCCGTTCGGCGCCCCCGGGTCAGGACAAGAACCAGGAGAACGACCGTGCCGAGAATCTGTGCGGCGACACCGACGATGAGAACGCCGAGGATTCCGAAGCGGATGGTGAAGGGGAGAAGCAAGGACAGAATCACGGTGATGATCGTTACTGCAAGCAAGATGGTCGCCGGCTCGGCCAGGCTCTCCACGGCGATCCTGCTGCCGGGGATCAGCACTGCCATCAGGGTCGACACGGCGATCCATGCGAGCGCCAGCAGCCACGCCTCGACGAATCGAGCGCCGATGATCTGCGCGCGCGTCACCGGGAGCGTGCAGGTCCAGGCGGTCGACCCGAACTTGTCCTCGCGGGCCAACGGCATGATGGTCAGCCCCATGGCGTACACGCAGGTGAACACCAACCAGAACGTGGTCGAATCCACTCGCAGCACGAAGTACACCTGAAAGATCGCGAAGATCGCCATCATCGGCAGCAGCGCGCGACGGTGCAGCTTCCAGTCCCGCAGGATGAGATCAGGCAGCATTGCGCGACTCCTTTCGCATCAGGACCATGACGTCGTCGAGCGTCGCTCGTTCCATGGCGACACGGTCGCCGAGGCGGCGATGAACCTCGTCGGCG
>JASFRZ010000049.1:0-17135 GCA_050114655.1 Acidobacteriota bacterium | reverse complement strand
CGGCGGCGTGCCGATGGGGTATTTTGGCCTGATGGTGGGCGCGCTGGTATGCCTCGGCGCGCTGTTTCCGTCGCCGGCGTTCGAGCGCACCAACATGTCGATCGCGCTGCTCAACGGCCTCGGGATCGTGGCGTTGCTGCTCTACTCGGTGCTGTGGCTGGGTAGCCTGTGCCTGCTGTGCAGCGGCTACTACCTGTTCGGGCTGCTGTCGCTGGGGCTGTTCTGGCGCTACGGGGTCAACGGCGTGCGCCACTCGCTGCCGGCGCGCTTTGCCCGTCCGTCCTTCAAGTATCTCACCGTGACGGCTGTGGTGACCGCCGTCGGCGCCTACGGCTTCGCCGCCTTTCACCTCGCCAAGGAGCAGGCGCAGACCGGCGCGGTTGCCGACAGCATCGTGGAGCAGTACTACAGTCTGCCGCTGGTTCCGGACCCCAGCGTCATCTCGCCTTACTGGGTGGTGCGCTCGACCGAGCGCTTCGAGGACGCACCGATCCACGTCATCGAGTACGGCGACCTGCTGTGCTCCGACTGCCTGTACCTCTCCGAGCAGCTCGACAAGCTCGAGGAGGAGTTCGCCGGCAAGCTCAACGTTGTCTTCCAGTTCTTTCCGCTCGAGGCTGAGTGCAACGACGTGGTCGACAAGGACAAGCATCCGGGTGCCTGCGAGCTGTCGTACATGGCAGCCCACGATCCCGACAGGTTCGTCGACATCTACCACGAGGTCTTCGCCAACTTCCGTGCCGCCAAGACGCCCGAGTGGCGCGCTGATCTCGCGCGGCGGTACGGCGTCGAGGCAGGACCGACGGACCCCGCCACGCGGGAGGCGGTCGACTGCCTGATCCGCACCGGCGCCGAATACGAGAAGACCCACGAGCTCTATGAGCACGGCATCCGCTCGACGCCGACGATGATCATCAACAACCGTATGGTTATCGGCACCCTTCCCTACGAGCAGCTACGCGCCATCTTCCAGGCGTTGGTGCAGGAGCACGAAGGCGGCGCGCGCTTCCTGGAGAGCTGGGTGGGAGGCTGACGGCGCCGGCGGTCGCGCGCGTCAGTGCCAGGTCACTTCCATGGCAAAGAAGTGATCGAAGACCTGGCGATCGGGGTGATTGGCGTCGTTGGTCTCGGGGCTGCGGATATAGAAGTCGAGCTGCATCGCGGCCGGGTTCACTGCCCCTGCGCCGGTGGGGCCCGTTGCCTCCGGGCTGACGCGCAACGTCTCCCGATCGCGCATTCCCTGGGTCACCATGAAGTGGATCTGGTAACCGTCATAGAGCAGCTCGTCGTCGAGCCAGGCTCGCCCGGTGCCCCAGCCGGCGATGTACAGCAGGCTCTTCGGCCAGTTGGCGTCACCACAGCCCGAGTCACCGTGCTCGTACAGGAACGCGGCGATGCCGCCGTTCTGACACGGCGAGAACTCGACGAATTCGTCGAGCTCGATGACATAGTGGCCTTCCGGCAGCTCGAGGTCGGCACGGAAGGAGCCGGTGTTATCGATCTCGTTCACATCGAACGCCACTGTGCCGTCGAGCGCGCGCAGGTTGGCAGCATCGTCACCCATGTGGTCCCACGGCGACTCGTCCGACAGCGTTCCGACCTGGAAGACGTGCGCTCCCGAGACCACGAAGTGCCCGTCGTAGAGCGGGTGCTGCTCAGGGGTATAGATACCCATCGCTGTGCCGGGCTGGGATCGAGGGCCCTTCTCTGCTGCGGGCTGCGGCGCAGTGGAGCCGTTGTCGGCGCCGCCGCACGCGACCGCGAGCGCGGCGAGGAGAACGACGGAAAGCGCTGCAGAAAGCGAATGTGGAGCCGGCGACGCTGCGTTCATCATGAGTCTCCGTTGCTGTCGGACAGGTCCCGCGTCCGTCCACTCTATAGGGCAGTACCCCGGCCATGCCGTCAGCAGCACGACGGAATCGGCGGGGGTGCAGGCTTCCCGTTGACAAGATAGTCAGACCTTCGTATCCTAGAAAAACCGAACGATCGTTCGGTCGTCGCGAACGATCGCGGCCACCTGATTCCAGGAGGTAGCTTTGACGACTCGTCACGCGTGGTCGCTGGTTTCCCCGGGACAGCCGCTGGAGTGGGGCGAGGCCCCGCTGGCATCACCCGCCGCCGACGAGGTGGTGGTGCAGGTCGCCGGGTGTGGCGTCTGCCACACCGACCTGGGCTTCTTCCATGGCCACGTGCCGACGCGTGCACCGCTGCCGATCGTGCTCGGCCACGAGATCGCCGGCACGGTCATTGACGCCGGAGCCGACGCCTCTGCGTGGCGGGGCAAGGACGTTCTGGTCGCTGCGGTCATCCCGTGCGGCGACTGCGACTTCTGCCGCGCCGGGCGCGGCAACGTATGCCGCAACCAGACCATGCCCGGCAACGATTGCGACGGCGGCTTCGCCGACTATCTGGTGGTGCCCGCCACCGGCCTCACCGAGATCTCCTCGATCCCGGCGGGCTACAGTCTCGCCGATTTTTCCGTCATCGCCGACGCCGTGACCACACCGCTGCAGGCGTTGCACCGCGCCGCCGTCGGCGAGAGCGATTTCGTCATTGTCAACGGCACCGGCGGGGTCGGTACCTACGCGGTGCAGATCGCCGCGGCGCGCGGCGCCAAGGTGCTCGGGATCGACGTCAACAACGACCGGCTGCAACCGCTGCTACAACACGGCGCCGCCGCCGTGCTCGACGTCTCCGGCTTGGAGTTCAAGCAGATACGTGAAGCGGTGCGCGGCCACGCCGCCGACCTCGGCTTCGAGCGTCACTCCTGGAAGATCTTCGAGTGCTCCGGCACGCCGGCGGGGCAAGAGACCGCCTTCGGGCTACTGGGACCGGCTGGCACCCTCGCGGTGGTCGGCTTCACGCCGCAGCGGGTCACCGTGCGGCTGTCCAATCTGATGGCGTTCGACGCCACCGCGTTCGGCAGCTGGGGCTGCCCGCCGGAGCTTTACCCCGAGGCCGTCGGGCTGGTCAGCTCCGGAAGAATCGACCTGCAGCCGTTCATCCAACACATGCCCCTGGCCGACATCGCCGAGGCATTCGCCATTGCCGACGAGGCCAAGGAAGCGGGCCGCGTCATCCTGATTCCGTGAGATTGCGATGAAAAACCACGAGCTCGTCACCGACTACGAATTCGAGCACATCCTCTACGAGCATCGCCCGGTCAAGGACAAGGGCGGTGACCCCGTCGAGGGGCTGCACGCGGTGTGGATCGTGCTCGACAACCCTGGCCAGCTGAACTCCTACACCACCGACATGGTCAAGGAGGTGATCCTCGCCTTCCGGCGCGCCTCCCTCGATCGTGCCGCCGTCGCGGTGGTGTTCACCGCCAGCGGTGAGCGCTCGTTCTGCACCGGCGGAAACACCGCCGAGTACGCAGAGGTCTATGCCGGCAATCCGCAGGAGTACCGCCAATACATGCGGCTGTTCAACGACATGGTCTCCGCCATCCTGAGCTGCGACAAACCGGTGATCAACCGCGTCAACGGTCTGCGTATCGCCGGCGGCCAGGAGATCGGCATGGCGTGCGATTTCACCGTGGCGTCGGACCTGGCGCGCTTCGGCCAGGCCGGGCCGAAGCACGGCTCGGCGCCCGATGGCGGCTCGACCGACTTCCTCGACCTGTACGTCGGCTACGCCCACGCCATGGAAAGCTGCGTGCTGTGCGAGAGCTGGAGCGCCCACATGGCGCTACGCCTCGGGCTGATCAATCGCATCTATCCGGCGTTGCGTGTCGACGGCGAGATCATCCCCAATCCGATGGTCATCACCGATCGCTGGATCGACGATCACGGCAACCTGGTGTACGGCACCGACAAGACCGGCGACGCGCTCGCCGAGGGCAAAGCGTTGTTCAAGCGTGGCGAGGTCGACCTCGGGCTGCTCGATGCCGGCATCGACGAGCTGGTGACCCAGATTCTCTACCTGATGCCGGAATGCACCATCAAGACCATCGAATCGCTGCGCAAGAAGAAGCTCGAGCACTGGGACAGAAACCACGAATCCAACCGCGCATGGCTGGCGCTCAACATGCTGACCGAGGCCAAGGCAGGCTTCCGTGCCTTCCACGAGGGGACGCGCGAAACCGGCCGCGAAGTGGACTTCATCCTGCTGCGCCGCCGGCTGGCCGAGGGCGCCGAGTGGAATGACGCGCTCATTCGCGAGATCTCGCCACAGTATCGGGACGATGTCATCGGCGACGACGCTGCGGCCGCGCCGTCTGCCGTCGAGGAGGTGGTGAAATGAGCGCAGGCGTGCAGACCGAGCGCAGCGACGACGGCGTGGTCTACGTGCGGCTGGACGCGCCGCCGGGCAACGTGCTGGACATCAAGCTGTGTCGCCGCTTGCGCGAAGTGCTCGCCGAAGCGGCGGTCGATGAGCGCGCCAAGTTGCTGGTGTTGACCACCGCCGGCAAGCACTTCTCCTTCGGCGCGAGCGTCGAGGAGCACCTGCCGGAAACCGCCGCGCAAATGCTGTCGGAGATGAGCACGCTGGTCGAGGCGATCTACGCCCACCCGTATCCGACGCTGGCCGCCATTCGCGGCCGCTGCCTGGGAGGCGGCCTGGAGGTCGCCCTCGCCTGCGACATGCTATTCGCCGAGCCGACCACGATCCTCGGTGCCCCGGAGATTCGCCTCGGCGTGTTCGCACCGGCGGCCACCGTGCTGCTGCAAGCCAGTGTGCCGCGGTGTGTCGCGGCCGAAGTGCTGCTCTCCGGACGGGACGTGACCGCCAAGGAAGCTCAGCAATGGGGGATGATCAACCGCGTCGTTCGGAGCGGATCGCTCGATAAGGTCGTCGCTGATTTCGCTGCCGAGCACTTCGCACCGCGCTCGGCCGCGTCGCTGCGCCAGGCCACCGGCGCGCTGCGCCACGCTTCCCGCGCGCGCCAGTTCGCTCGCATCGCCAAGGAGCTCGAAGAGGTCGAGCGGCGCTACGTAGAGAACCTGCTGCCGCAACACGACGGCGTGGAGGGGATCCGCGCGTTCATGGAGAAGCGCGACCCGGAGTGGGAGAAGGGCTGATGACGAAGTCCGCGCATCAGGGCGTCGACGCTGTGACGACCGGGGTAACCGGCATTACCGAGCTGGTCTCCCGCGTCGACGCCCTCTGTCACGACATGACGTTCGCCGCGCCGCGGCGGTGGAAGGAAGACGGCCGGGGCCGCAAGGTCATCGGCTACCTGCCGGTGGTAGCGCCGATCGAGCTCATCACCGCCGCCGGCATGTTGCCGCTCGGCATCATCGGCGGCGGCGACCAGGTCGAGATCATCCGCGGCGACGCCTACTTCCAGTCCTACATCTGCCACCTGCCGCGCAGCGTGGTGGAGCTGGGCGTCTCCGGCGCTCTCGACTTCTGTGATGGCTTCGTTTTCCCGTCGACCTGCGACGTCATCCGCAACCTGTCGGGAATCTGGAAGCTGCAGTTTCCCGACAAGTACGTGAAGTACTTCGACGTGCCGCAGGACTTCTCCCCGCAGGTCGGCGGCCGCTGGTACCGCGACGAGCTGTCGGCAACACGGCGCGACCTCGAGCATCTCGGCGCGCGGCCGATCGACGACGACGACATCTGGGCGGCGATCGAGGCGCACGACGAGAACCGTGACCTATTGCGGCGGCTGTACGACTTTCGCGCGCGTGAGCCGTGGAAGGCGCCCACCGCCGAGGTTTATTTGATGCAGCGTGCCGGCATGGTGATGCCGGTCGGCGAGCACAACGAGCTGCTGCGCCGCTATCTCGAGCTGGCGGAGAGCACCGACCGGCCGCTACAGGATCAGGCACTGGTGGTGCTGGCCGGCAGCTTCTGCGAGCAGCCGCCGCTCGGCCTGATCCGTACGCTCGAGCGCGCCGGCTGCTACATCGTCGACGACGACCTGCTTCTCGGTCCGCGCTTCGCCACCGCCCCGGTGGCGCACCACGCCGCCGACTGCCCGGACCCGATCGATGCGCTGGTACGTAGCTTTCTCCAGGACCGCACCGCAGCGAGCTTCATCTACATCGACGACGAGGAGAAGGGTGCGGCGCTGGCGCGCACCGTCGAGGAGCGCGGCGCCTCGGGCGTCATCTTCTGCGCGCCGAGCTTCTGCGACCCCGCACTGCTCGACCGCCCGATGCTCGCCAGGGCGCTCGATCGCCGCGGCATCTCGTACATCAGCATGAAGTACTCGGAGAACACCGGTCAGTTCCAGACCATCCGCGAGCAGGCGGGCACGTTCGCCGATTCCCTCAAACTGTGGAGCGAGGCATGAGCGACGCGCAATGTGATTCGAGTCAGGCCAAGCAGAAGGAGATGATCGGCGGTCACTACCGCGCGCTGGCCAACGCCGCTGCGGATGGCAAGAAGGTCGTCTACACCTACGTGCCCGGCAACCTGACCGAGCTGATCCGCTCGTTCGATTTGCTACCGGTGCTGCCCGAGATCAACGCGCTGCAGTCGGCGATGCGCAAGCGTTCGGGCGACTACGTGCGCGAGGCAGAGAAATTCGGCCACTCCGAGGATGTCTGCACGTACGTGAAGTGCGATATCGGCATGCTCAAGAAGGGCAATATCGGCCCCACCGGCGATGTGCTGCCGCCGCCCGATCTGCTGCTGCTGTCCTACACCGGCTGCTTCACCTTCATGAAGTGGTTCGAGTTGCTGCAACAGGAGTACGACTGTCCGGTGGTGATGCTGCACGTGCCCTACCAGGCCGACGGCCACTACACCCCCGAGATGGTCGACTACATCGTCGCGCAGCTGCGCGAGAAGGTGATCCCTGCGCTCGAGCAGGTCAGCGGCAAGCGCTACGACGAGGCCGACGTGGCGCGCCGCCTGGGGCTGTCGGCGCGCGCCGAGGAGGACCTCGTCCACGTGCTGCAGTCGGCGAAGAACGTGCCCAGCCCGATCGACGGCTACTTCGGCGGGGTGTACTACATCGGGCCGATCTTCTCCGCCTTTCGCGGCACCGAGGAGGGGGTGGAGTACTACCGCATGCTGCGCGAGGAGATCGACGCGCGCGTTGCCGAGGGGCTCGGCCCGGTGACACCGGAAGGCACGATGTCCGATGAGCGTTACCGGCTTGTGGTCGAGGGCCCGCCCAACTGGACCCACTTCCGCGACTTCTGGAAGATGTTCTACGACGAGGGCGCGGTGTGCGTTGCTTCGACCTACACCAAGGTCGGCGGCGTGTACGACACCGGCTTCCGCCACGACCCGAATGAGCCACTGCAATCGCTCGCCAAGTACTGCCTCGGCTGCTACACGAATCTCAACCTGCCCTCGCGCATCGAGCTGATCTCGCAGTACGTGCGCGATTACAGGGCGGATGGTTTCCTGATCAACTCGGTGAAGTCGTGCAACTCGTTCTCCGCCGGGCAGCTGGTGATCCTGCGCCAGGTCGAGGACCGCACCGGCGTGCCCGGCGGCTTCATCGAGTCCGACCTGGTCGACCCGCGCTATTTCTCTGCCGCCAACCTGAAGACGCGCATCGAATCGTACTTTCAGATGGTCGATCAGAAGCGCGACGCGGCGCGCAAGGTGGTCGCGTGACCAGCGGGCGGTGTTTCTGTGCCGAGGAGACGGGGCGATGAGCGCGCTCGACTGCGTCGTCGGTATCGACCTGGGCTCGACCACCACCAAGGCCGTCATCCTCGACGGGGAGGGCCGTACGCTCGGTCGCGGTATTACCAACAGTCGCTCCAACTACGACGTTGCTTGCGCCGTGGCGCGCTCCGAGGCTGTCGTCGACGCGCGCGTGAACATCGTGCGACGGGCCCTCGAGAAGGACTTCCCGCAGCGTGCCGGCGAGGTGCTGGAGCTGATCGACCGCTCGTTTCGAAAGGCACAGCACCGCGCCATGCTGCGCAACCTGCGCGACGCGCTGCTCGAGGAGGTGGCTGCCCACCGCCACGATGCCTGGCGCCGGGCGCTCGAGGCGGCGGTCGGCGAGATCCTCGAGACCATGGACGCCGAGGCGACAGTACTGTTCGAGCCCGGCGCCGAGAAGCGCTCGGACTTTTTCCGCGACCTCGCGTCGAGCTCGTACATGCGGCACGCCGAGGAGCACCAGGATCCGCGCCGGCTGCCCTACGAGGAGCTCATCGGCATCTTCGACAAGGCCATTCTGATCGTCGAGAACGAGATGCTCGATCTGTCGTTCGACGCGCACGTCGAGGGTGTGCTCGATCAGGTACGCGGGGCGCTGCGGCTGAGCGACGAGGAATACCGTGAGCTCGACGGCGTACTGCACAACGCGCTCGACACGGTGCTCGACGAGCGCGTCGTCGTCGGCACCGGGTACGGCCGTCAGCGGCTGCCTTTCCCCAAGGAGCAGATTCGCTCCGAGATCCTTTGCCACGGTCTCGGCGCGCACGCCATGTTTCCCGGCACCGCCACCGTGCTCGACATCGGCGGCCAGGACACCAAGGCGATCCAGGTCGATGGCAACGGCATCGTCACCAAGTTCCAGATGAACGACCGCTGCGCGGCCGGCTGCGGCCGTTACCTCGGCTATATCGCCGACGAGATGAACATGGGCGTGCACGAGCTCGGCCCGCTGGCGATGCAGGCCGAGCGCCACGTCAAGATCAACAGCACCTGTACGGTGTTCGCCGGCGCCGAGCTGCGCGACCGGCTCAACCTCGGGCAGCGTCGCGAGGACATTCTCGCCGGGCTGCACCGCGCGGTGATGCTACGCGCCATGTCGCTGCTGGCGCGCTCCGGCGGCATCGACAACGAGTTCACCTTCACCGGCGGGGTGGCCCGCAACGAGGCTGCCACCACCGCGCTGCGCGAGCTGGTAGCGGAGAACTACGGCGAGCGCACCATCAACATCTCGCCCAACTCCATCTACACCGGCGCACTCGGCGCGGCGCTGTTCGCGCTGCGGGCGTTGCGCCGGCAGGAGCAACCGGAAGGAGCCGCGGCATGATCGTCGCCACCGGGATCGACGTCGGCTCGGCGAGCATCAAGTTCGCCGCCGTGCGGGTCGAGGACGACAGCGTTGACCCGCGCGCTCTCGGCGGTGGCAGGTGGCCGGAGGGCATCGAGGTCCTGGCGCTGCGCGCCGATCGCATCCGCCGCCGCGACCCCAACAGGGTGGTCGAGGAGGGCTACGAGGCCCTGCTCAAGGAGGCCGGTATCCCTCAGAACGACGTCGGCTACGTCGCCACCACCGGCGACGCCGACTCGGTGGCCTTCCGCACCGGTCATTTCTACGGCATGACGACGCACGCGCGCGGCGGCCTGCATCTCGATCCCGCCGCCCGCGGCGTGCTCGACGTCGGTGCGTTGCACGCCCGCGCCATCCTGATGGACGACCGCTCGCGCGTGCTCGGCTATCAGATGACCAGCCAATGCGCTTCCGGCTCGGGGCAGTTCCTCGAGAACATCTCGCGCTACCTCGGCGTTGGGATGAGTGAGGTCGGGGAGCTTTCCAAGAAGGCGGATGATCCGGAGAAGCCGTCGAGTATCTGCGCGGTGCTGTCCGAGACCGACGTCATCAACATGGTGTCGCGCGGCGTCGAGACCGCCAATATTCTCAAGGGCATCCACCTGTCGATGGCCGAGCGCTACGCCAAGCTGGTGCGCGCCGCGGGCATCGAGGGAGTGGTGATGATGACCGGCGGCCTGGCCGACGACGTCGGACTGGTCGCCGCGCTGCACGAGGAGATCACGCGCCAGAAGGTACCCGTAGAGCTGCGCGTCCACCCCGATTCCATCCACGCCGGCGCGCTCGGCGCCGCCCTGTGGGGAGCCTTCCGCTACGCTAAGCTCGGCGGGCTGCAACAGCCGGGGGCGGCATGAAGATCGAGACGAAGGCACCACGCGCTGACGTGATTCTCGCCGGCGCCGCCGCCGCCTTCAGCCACAACGGTTTCGCGGCCACCTCGATGCGCCAGATCGCGCGCGCCACCGGCTCCAGCCTGGGCGGCATCTATCACCACTTCGAGGGCAAGGAAGCGATCCTGCGGCAGATCATCTCCGGCAACTTCCGCAGGGTGATCGAATCACTCGACGAACGCCTCGTGGGCGTCGCGGATCCCGAGCGGGCCTTCGAGATCTTCGTCGACAATCACGTGGCCTTCTTCGCCGACCACGTCGACGAGATGCGGGTGATGGCGCACGAGCTCGACACGCTCAACGGAGAGGCCGGCCGGGAGGTCACCGAGCTGCGGCGTGCCTACACCCGACGTGCGCACGACATTCTGTACGCGCTGAGCCCGGAGCGTGACGAGCAGGACCTGCGCATCGACGTGCTCTGTCTGTTCGGCATGCTGATCTGGACCTATCGCTGGTTCAACGCGCTCGACGAGGGTGTCGACGTGCGGTCACTGGCGCACCGTATGGCGCGACTCTACCTCGATGGTTTTCGCCGTTCGGCCAATTGACTGTCCATTATTCCGATACTAGGCTGCGCTAATCAAAGAACCTCGAGAGGAGGCACGCACATGAGCCCTGGCTCGCGTTGGCGCAGAGCGCCCCGACGCTCCCTGTTGCTCGCTGTGCTCGCTGTCGTGTTGCTCGTGCCCGCGGCACCCGCCTTCGCTCAGGCGGTCTACAGCTATCAGGGGAACAACTACGACCAGTCCGTTGTTCCCGGTCCGACCTTCAACAACTCGATGAGGGTCACAGGGAGCTTCGAGCTGACCCTTGCGCTGCCCCCCAACCTCCTGTTGACGTCCATCGGGCCGCCGCAGCTGGTCGACTACTCCTTCTCGAATGGCGTCTTCACCTTCACGCCGGCGAATTCGACCATTTGTGACTTCCAGATCGCCACCGGACCGGCCGCAGACATCGTCCAGTGGAGCATTTTCCTGCGTGAGGCCGGCGTCCCTTCCGGGAGCGTTCAGCAGACCGTGAACTCGAGCCGAATCGTGGGCGCGAGAGACCAGGGTGACCTCAGCATTTCCACCGGCGTCGCCTGCGCCAGCTTGCCCGGCACGGAGGATCGCTTCGTCGAGGACAACCCGGGCGTCTGGACGGCCGGCGCCATACCCGGCGTACCGTTCCTGCCGGTCCGGGCATGGGTGCTGCTGGCGGCGCTGCTGGCGGCCGGGGGTGCCGTGATCCTGCGTCGAACGCAACGCGGGGTCGCGCAGCCGCCGTTGGGCGGGTAGCCCGAGCCCACATCGTCTCAGTGACGCCGCGCCACGCGCCGGATTCCCTGCCGCTGCGCATCCCTTGACGCCGCGTCCGCGGCCGCGCAGGCTGTGCGCGGCGACACGCGTCGCTCTTGGGCAAGGCGGGAGCGCGCGGCCTCCGGGCCGCAAGGAGGTGTCGATGGTCCCCCTGACGTCGTTGTGGATGCCGATCGTTCTGGCCGCGGTGATCGTTTTCGTCGCCAGCTCGCTGATCCACATGGTGCTGAAGTATCACCAGAGCGACTACGGCAAGATCGCCGGTGAGGATGCCGTGATGGCGACGATGCGCGAATCCGGGGTGACGCCCGGTGACTACGTCGTGCCGCACGGCGACGGGCCGTCGGCGATGAAGGACCCTGCGTTCATCGAGAAGTGGACCAAGGGGCCGGCGGCGGTCATCACCGTGCTGCCCGCCGGGCCGCCGGCGATGGGTAAGCAGCTCGTCATGTGGTTCGTGTACTGCCTGCTGGTCGGGCTCTTCGCCGGCTACATCTCCGGGCGCGCGCTCGGGCCGGGCGCCGATTACCTGGCGGTGTTCCGCTTCGCCGGCGCCATCGCGTTCATCGGCTACTCGCTGGCGTTGCTGCAGAACTCGATCTGGTTCAGCAAGAGCTGGGGAGCGACGCTCAAATCAGTGTTCGACGGGCTGATCTACGGGCTCCTGACCGCCGGCTGCTTCGGGTGGTTGTGGCCGCGTTAGCCTGACGCGGGACGCCGGTTCGAGCCCTCACACGGCCGGCGATGTCTTGCCGGGCGCGCCTCAGTGCGCCGCGCGCACCGAGTAGATCGGCGGCAGGTGCTCGGCCAGCGCGGACCACGTGGCGCCGCCGTCGGCGGACCCGTACAGGTCGCCCGACTCGGCGCCGAAATACAGCCCGAGCGGGTCGCGACCGTCGGCGCAGAACGCCTGGCGCAACACGGTGAGGTAGGCGTCCGACTGCGGCAGCCCGTCGCTGAGCGCCTGCCAGCTCGCACCGCGATCGCGCGTGGCGTACACGCGCACCTTGCCGTCCACCGTGACGCGATCCTGGTCCGAGACCATCGGGATGACGAACGCGCTGTCCGGGTCGGCGGCGTCGAGCGCCAGCGGGAAGCCGAAATCGGCCGGCAGGCCGGTGCCGTCGGCGACGTCGGTCCACGAGTCGCCGCCGTCGTCGGAGCGGTACACGCCGCCGTGAAACTGCATGTACAGCGTGTTCGGCTGCCGCGGCGCGCGGTGCATGTTGTGCACGCAGTGCGCCAGCGTGGTCTCGCGCGCCTCTTCAGGCAGGTAACGCAGCACCAGGCCCTTGTTGCCGCTGCGCCAGGTGGCGCCGCCGTCGTCGGTGACCCACACGCCCACCGCCGAGATCGCCACCGCGAGGCGGTCCGGCTCATCCGGCCAGGGGCAGATCGAGTGCAGGCACAGGCCGCCCATGCCCCCCTCCCACTGCGGTCGCGAGGGCTGGTTCCACAGCCCCTCGTTGAGCTGCCAGGTGTCGCCGTCGTCATCGCTGCGGAACAGCGCCGCCGGTGCGACACCGGCCCACAGCACGCCGTCCTCGGCGCCGGGCTGGACGATCCAGATGCGCTTGAGGGTGGCATCGGCGTCGTCCGGGAAGGCGGGCCCGTCGACCTCGCGCCACGCGCCGGTCGGATCCTCGGCAATGAACAGATGGGGGCCGTGCTGGCCGTGGGTGACCGAGGCGAAGTAGCGCCCCGAGCGGTGGTCCTTGATCGCGTACTCGACCGGCTGACCGGCGAACTGGCGCGCGACGATGCGCATCGGTCCGCCGCGCTCGCCGCGTAGCACGATCAGACCCTTGTGAGTGCCGACGAGCAACTCACCATCGCCGGCCTCGTCCGCGGCAGCGTTCCCCCCCGAGATGGCGCGCACGACGTGCAGCTCGTCGCCGCCGGCGATCGGCGTGCCGAGCTCCGCCTGGTCGGCGTTGACGAAGATCTTGATGTGCTCGCGCAGGCGCTGCTTTTCGTCAAGCACCCAGCCGGCGATGGCGGGTTGCTGCCGCTCGAGCTGACGCAGCGCGTCGCCGGCGGTCGTCGCCTCGATGGTGAAGCGCAGCGCTCCGCCTGTGCGGTCCCGCAGCGAAGAGGGAAGGATCACCGTTGCCATGCAAGCCTCCTTGGGGGAGCGATCCGTAGGCTGCAGATTCAACATCGCCGCGGTGCCTCGGACAACCGCGGCCTGCGAACTGTCGGGCGAGATCCGTGGCGCGCAACGGGCAGAGGAGGGCTGGTAACCAGCTTCACCCAGCAGCGAAACAGGAGTGGGTCAACGGGGGGAGCCGGCCCCGGTCAGAGCTCGCCGAGGATGTCCTCGAGACCGGACCACAGCCGGCGGATGCCCGCACCGGTGGCCTTGAGCCCCTCGATGCCGGGCCGCTCGACGCGGTAGTAGCGCTTGGCCTTGCCGCTGGGAACAGGCGAAGGGGAGCCCATCTGCGAGCTCACGCAGCCCTTGCCTTCCAGGCGGTCGAGCGTGGTGTACACCTGCCCGCGTCCCACCGAGCGTCCGGTGCAGCGCTCGATCTCGTTGCGGATGCTGACGCCGTACGCGTCGTCGCCGAGGCGCAGGATCGCCAGCAGCACGAGCTGCTCGAATTCGCCGATCATCGCGGGGCCTTTCCATCAGGATATGATTGACTGCAATGTAGTCATTCCCTAGAATGCCAGCAATGCAGTCATTCGTCGAGCCGGATCTTAGCGGTTCGCCGAGCTCCCCGGAAAGGTCGACGCGGTGCGCATCACCCGTATGTTGCGATTGGCGGCGCTGCGTTGCGCTGTGCTGCCGGTGCCACGCGCTGCGCGCGAGCGCATCATCGACGAGCTCGAGGAGGAGTATCCGGGCATCGTCGCGCGGCGCGGCAACGTCGCGGCGGCATGGTGGTACGCGCGCGAGCTGACCTCCGTCTTTGCCTGGTACCTGCTGCAGCGGTTGCCGCGACGGCGGCCGCTGGGCACCCCGAACCACCGCGCCGGGAGCCTGCCGATGAACCGTTCCGCACCCGTTCCTTCGTCCCGTGACCGCCTCGTCGTGGCTTTCGGCAACCTCGCGCGTGACATCCGCGGCGCGCTGCGCGGCATGCGCAACAGCCTCGGGTTCACCGCGCTGGCAGTCGCGGTGCTCGCCGTCGGTATCGGTGCGAGCACCGCGGTGTTCAGCGTGTTCGACTGGGTCCTGCTGCGCGCCGCCCCCGGTGTAACCGCCCCGGAGCAGCTCGTCACGCTGCGCTTTGGCGACGGCAACGCCATCTACACCATGGGCAATCCGCTCTATCTCGATCTGCGCGCGCGCAGCGAGACGCTGTCGGGCCTGGCGGCCCACACCAAGATCTCGGCACACGTCGCGTTGCGCGGCGTCGATCGCACCGAGCGTGTAGCCGCCGAGGTGGTGAGCGACAACTATTTCGACATACTCGGGGTGAGCATGGCGGTGGGGCGTGGGTTCCGCGCCGACGAGGGCACTCCCGAAACGCCCGCGCGCGTGGTGGTGATCAGCGCGCGCCTGCAGAGCCAGTGGTTTGCCGGTGAACAGGCGGTGGGTCGGGAGCTGTTGCTGAGCGGTACGCCCTTCGAGGTCATCGGGGTGGCCCCGCCGGGCTTCCACGGTGCCGAGCACCCCGGAGAAAGCGACCTGTGGTTCACCCTGGCATCGCACGACGCGTCGATGCCGCAGTGGAACGATGTGTTCAGCCGCACCGGCGGCGTGTGGATGAGCATGCTCGGGCGCCTGCGCGCCGGCGCTACGCTGGAGGCGGCGCACCAGGAGCTCAGTGCGCTGGCGGCGCAGATCGCCGACGAGTACGGCGACGACGGCGGCGGCTTCCGCCGCTTCGCGGTCCAACTCACCCCGGGCACGGACACCTTCGGCCTGCGCCAGCGCGCCGTCACCACACTGCGCATCATGTCGACCGTGGTGGCCATCCTGCTGCTGCTGACCTGCGCCAACGTCGCCAACATGGTGCTGGCACGGGTCACCGGCCGGCGCGGCGAGATCGCGGTGCGCCGCACCCTTGGCGCCACGCGAACGCGGCTGGTCGGACAGCTACTGGTGGAGAGCAGCGTGCTGGCGGCGCTCGGCGGGCTCGCCGCGGTGGCGGTTTCGTTCGGCATGGTGCGGATGTTCGAAGGCTCGCGCATCGTCAGCTGGATGCCGGCCCTGCACGACGTACCGGTCGACCTGCGCGTGCTCGGATTCGCGCTCGCGACCTCGCTGCTCACCGGCGTCGCCTGCGGGCTGGTGCCGGCGCTGTCCGCCAGCCGGCCGTCGACCATGCGCGGGGGGGCGTCGTCGGGTGGGCGGCTGCGTGACGGGCTGGTGGTCGTACAGCTCGCACTGTCGGTGGCGCTGTTCGTCGGCGCCGCGCTGCTGGCGCGCACACTGGGCAACATGCGCGCGATCGACGTCGGCATCGAGCGCAACCACCTGGTGTTCTTCTCCGTCGACCCGGGGCTGCAGGGCTACGACGAGGCGCGCTCGCGCGCGCTGGTGCGTCGCATCGTCGACAACCTCGAGGCCCTGCCCGGCGTGCGCTCGGTATCGGCCGGCTTCCCGGAGGCCTTCGGCAGAATACGCGCCCAGACCACCGTGGCGCCCTGGGGTGAGGACCTCGAGGAGAATGGCGTCGATGCCGACAACGCGCAGGTCACGCCGCGCTACTTCGAGACCATGGGCATCGACCTTGTTGCTGGGAGCACCTTCGATGCCGATGTGCTGGTAGACAAGGACCCGGCGCGCCGCCAGCTGATTGTCAGCGAAGGGCTCGCGCACAAGCTGTTTCCCGACGGCGCGGTCGTCGGCCGCCGGCTGACGTTGCAGGAATACGGCCGCGACGAGCCGGTGCCTTACGAGATCGTCGGCGTGGCGCGCGACGCCCACCTGCGGCGCCTGCTCGACGACGAGGTCGACATCGTCTACGAGCCCTTCGGCCAGCGCTACTTCCCGCAGAACATCAGCTTCCAGGTGCGCTCGGCGTCGCCCGCCGCGGCGACGCTCGGCCCGGTGCGCGACGCGATGCTCGCGGCCGACGCGACGCTGCCGGCGTTCAATGTCGTCACCGCAGTGGACCAGATCGACGGCACCATTGCCGAGCATCGCCTGGTGGCCCGCCTTTCTACGGCGCTGGCGGTCACCGCGCTACTGCTCGCCGGCATCGGCATCTATGGCGTGGTGGGCACCGCGGTGCGCATGCGCTTCCACGAGATCGGCGTGCGCATGGCGCTCGGCGCGCGCGGTCGCGACGTGCTCGGCGGGGTGCTGCGCCGCTCGCTCACCCTCGGTCTGGCCGGTGTGACCCTCGGGCTGCTCGGTGCCGTTCAGGTCGCCGGCCTGCTGCGCGCCAGGCTCTACGGTGTCGACCCCTTCGACCCGGCGATCTTCGTCGCCGGCGCGCTGATCGTGCTGGCGCTGGCGCTTCTCGCCAGCCTTGTGCCGGCGCGACGCGCCACGCGCGTCAACCCGGTCGAGGTGCTGCGCGGCGATTGACCCGGCTCACTCCTCCTTGTCGAGCAGCTTGTCGAGGCCGGCGAAGGGCTTGTAGGTCGACGGCTCGGTCTTGCGTCCGGTCTTGGGCTTGCCGTAGGCGCGCGCGGTTTCCTTGCGCGAGTGCTCGTCGTCGTGGCAGTAGACGCAAAGCAGCTCCCAGTTGCTGCCGTCGGGCGGGTTGTTGGTGTGGTCGTGATCCTTGTGGTGGACGTCGAGCTGGCGCAGGTTCTTGTAGGTGAACTCGCGGCCGCAGCGGGCACAGACCCAGGGGAAGAGCTTCAGCGCGCGATCACGGTACGAGCTGTAGGAGGACATGGGCGAATTATCGCCCGCATCAGTACGCGGCTCCAGGGGATGACGGCGCTTCGAGCTCCCTAATCCGCCGATGCGGTGGCCAGGAAGATCGTGTGGCGCGGGCCCTTGTTGCCGTGGCCGCGCACCTGTTCCTCGCGCACCCGGAAGCCCGCGCGGCGTAACCGGCGGGTGAAGGAGGGGTCGCGGTGCGCCGACCAGACTGCCAGCGTACCGCC
>JASFRZ010000048.1:0-17157 GCA_050114655.1 Acidobacteriota bacterium | reverse complement strand
CCGCAGGTTGAAGATGTCAGCGGCGCGCAGCAGGGCGAGCGCCGGCTCTTCGCCATCGACGACATCTTCAACCTGCGGCGGGTGAGCGACCCGCAGATCAGTCCGGATGGCGAGTGGGTGGCGTTCTCGATGTCGCAGTTGGACCGTGAGGAAGATCGCTCCGACAGCGACGTCTGGATGGCGCCGCTCGACGGCGGCGAAGCACTGCGCCTGACCACCAGCGATCGCTCGGAGTCGCGCCCGCGCTGGAGCCCGGACGGCCGCTGGCTGGCATTCATGTCGAGCCGCGACAGCGAAAGCACGCAGGTGTGGTTGCTGCCGCGGATCGGCGGGGAAGCGTGGCAGCTGACCGACATCGAGCAGGGCGTCTCCGGCATGGAGTGGTCGCCGGACTCGAGCCGGCTGGCGCTGCTTGTGCGGGACCCCGAGCAGAAGGGCGACGAAGAAGAGGGCGACGACGAGGATCGCCCCGAGCCGATCGTCGTCAACCGGCTGCAGTTCAAGTCCGACGGGGTCGGCTATCTCGATGAGCGCCGCACCCACGTGTACGTCTTCGATGTCGCCGCCAGAAGCATGTTCCAGCTCACCGAGGGCCCCTACGACGACGGCTCGCCGGTGTGGTCGCCCGACGGCGGTACGATCGCCTTCGTCTCCAATCGCACCGAGGAGCCCGATTCCAACGACAACTCCGACATCTGGGTGATTGAAGCGCGTGAGGGCGCCGCGCCGCGCAAGCTCACCGAGTGGATCGGCGCCGACTCCTCGCCGGCGTTCACGCCCAGCGGCGCCTACATCGTCTACAGCCAGGGCGGCGACCCTGCCGACGTCTGGTACGACACCAACGACATCGCGCTGGTGCCGGTGGCCGGCGGCGAGGCACGTGTGCTTACCGAGGGGCTTGACCGCAACGTGACCCGCCCACGCGTGACGCCGGACGGCAGCACGGTGCTGTTCCTGCTCGAGGACTACGGTCGGCAGGCGCTGTCGGGAGTACCGCTCACCGGCGGCGACGTGGTGCGCTTCGTCGGCGGCGATCGAGCGATCGGCAACTACGACATCGGCCCCGGCGGGGAGGTGGTGGTAACGGAATCAACCCCCGCGTATCCCGATGAGATCTCTCGCGTCGCACTCTCCTCCGGCGTCGACTTCGTCGCCGGCCGCGGCACTGCGCAGGGCGTCACCCTGCGTCGCATCACCCACATGAACGATGACTTTCTCGCCGGCATCCGGCTCGCTGAGGTGCGCGAGTTCGAGGCGGTCAACGAGGAGGGCATCGCCATCCAGGGATTCCTGACCCTGCCGCCGGACGCGCCGGCGGGTGAACGGCTACCGACGCTGCTGCGCATACACGGCGGTCCGGTTTCGCAGTTTCAGCACGAGTTCAACACCGAGTGGCAGATTCTCGCGGCGCACGGCTACGCGGTGGTATCGGCCAACCCGCGCGGCTCTTCAGGGCGCGGGCGCGACTTCTCGAATGCGCTGTTCGCCAACTGGGGCAACCCCGACTTCGTGGACGTCATGGCGGCGGTCGATCACGTCATCGAGATGGGTGTGGCCGACCCCGACCGACTCGGAGTCGGCGGCTGGAGCTACGGCGGCATCCTGACCAACTACGTCATCACCAAGACCGGTCGCTTCAAGGCGGCGATCTCCGGCGCGAGCGAGGTCAACTACACGGCCAACTACGGCCACGACCACTACCAGCAGGTATGGGAGGACGAGCTCGGTCTGCCGTGGGAAAACACCGCGCTGTGGATCGAGCTGTCGCCCTTCTTCCACGTCGCCAACGTCACCACGCCGACGCTGGTGATGGGCGGCCAGGAGGACTGGAACGTGCCGTTGCAGAACTCCGACCAGCTCTACCAGGCGCTACGGCGACTCGGGGTCCCGACCCAGCTGGTCATCTACCCGGGTGAGAGCCACGGCATCAGCCGGCCGAGCTTTCAGGTGGACCGCTACGAGCGCTATGTCGCCTGGTACGACAAGTGGGTCAAGGGCGCAGAAGCGAGCCGTTAGTCCGCCGCCGTCACGTCAGAGCGCGATAGACGGCCTTGCTGATCTGGATGTCCTGTACCGCAACGCCTGTCAGGTCGGCGACGGTGATCTGCTCCTCGGAGGTGCGCCCGGGGACCTGGCCGGCAATCATGCTACCCAGCTCGACCGGCTGGTCAGGGCCGATCGCACCGGCCTTCACCGCCTGGAAGATCTCGCCGCGGCTACGGCACTGCTCCAGGCTGTCGGCGACCACCACATCGGCGCGCGCCAGGATGCCGACGTCGAGCTCCTGCTTCTCGGCGGTGTCGGAGCCGACTGCCGTGATGTGCGTGCCCGGTCCGATGTCGTCGCCCGTGAGCAGCGGCTCAGTGGCTGCGGTGACGGTGACGATCAGGTCGGCGCTGCCCAGCTCCGCGGCGTCCTTGGTGCTCTCGACGGAAAAGCCGGCTTCTTCGACGTCGTGTCGGCAGGCGGCGATCTTGTCATCGCTGCGCCCCCATAGCAGCACCTCGCGGCAGCCGATGATCGGCGCCAGGTATCGCAACTGTCGGCGCGCCTGATCGCCGGTGCCCAGCATGCCGATCCGCCGGACATTCTTCGGCGCCATGTGCCTGGCGACCACCGCACCGGCCGCCGCGGTGCGCTCCGCGGTGAGGATGCCTTCATCGAGCAGTACCGCGTCGAGCACGCCTGTCTTCTGCGAAAACAGCAGCATCAACCCGGAGTTGGTCGGCAGACCGAGCTTGAAGTTGTCGTAGAAGCCGCTCGCCACCTTGATCACGAACCAGTCGTCGCCCTTGATGAAGCCGTACTTGATGTGGGCCTCGCCGCGCGGGTCGTCGAACAGCATCTCGCCCACCGGCGGCACCACCACCTCTCCGCGCGAGTAGGCCACGAAACCCGCCTCGATGTCGCGCACCACGTCGATATTGCGCAGGGCGGTACGGATCCGGTCGAGCTCGATGATTGCGGTCATGGTCTTTTTCCGGCGAATTGAGCGAACCTATTGTACGCCGTTTCCGTTACTTTCCGGTGAACGGGGCCGGACCCGGCCCCGACCGAAAGGACCGCAGTTTGGACCTCGAATCCCTGCTGCAGCGATGTCGCGCGGGCGATGAGCTCGCCTGGGAGGGCCTGGTACGCCGCTTCCAGGGGCGTGTCTTCGGACTCGCCTATCACTACCTGCGCGACCGCGAGGAGGCTCAGGACGTGGCGCAGGAGGCGTTCATTCGCATCTACAACCATCTCGACCGGTTCGAAGAGGGCGGCAACTTCGTCGCCTGGGCGCTGCGCATCACGCGCAACTGCGCCATCGACCGCGTGCGGCACCTGGGCGCCCGTCCGGCGCTCGGGGAAGCTCAGGTCGAGGAGATGCAGCTGCCCTCACAAGAGCAGCCCGCTCCCGACGTCGACGCCATCGTCAACGAGCGCCAGCGGCTGCTGTACCGGGCGCTCGACCTGATGAGCGCGGTGAACCGCGAGATGATTCTGCTGAAGGACATCCAGGGCCTGCGGCAGCAGGAGATCGCCGACCTGCTCTCCCTGCCGCTGGGTACCGTCAAGACGCGCTCGATGCGCGCCCGCCTCGAGCTGGCCCGCCGCATCGTCGAGCTCGACCCTTCCTACGGAGCCTGAAGATGGACTGTGCGCGCTGCGAGGATCTGCTGTTCGAGGAGCTCGAGGGTCGACTCGCGCCGGCGCACCGCGAGCCCCTCGATGAGCACCTGCGCGACTGTCCGCGCTGCCGCGAGCTCGGCGGTCTGTTGCTTGGTGGCGCGGTCGCCGACGTCACGGCGATCGAGGTCCCCGAGGGGCTCCTGCCCGCCGTGCTGGACCGCACCAGCGGGGCGGTGAACCGGGCGATGACGCGGATGCTCCGCGAGTTGCCCGCGCTCGCCGAGCTCGAGCCCGACGACGACTTCGTGCTGGACGTTCTCTCCGCCACGATCGGCGCGCACGCCGCGCGCCGTGCGCAGCGACGCATGCGGCTGGAGCGCGTCTGGGCCCCGTGGCGGGAGCGCGCGACGGAGATCTTGGAGCGGCTGGCGCAGCGACCCCGACTGGCGCTCGAGGGCGCCTACGCGGGCGTGCTGGTAGCGATGCTGCTTCTCGGCCTGCCATCGCCGTCGGTCGCCGCGCTGCCGGTGCGCGCCTTCGACGGCATCCGGCAGGAGGCGTTGAACGCTCAGCGCGCGGTGGCGGAGCAGGTCAACGTCGCCTTCGACTACGGCCACGCCGCCTGGCAGGACTCCACCGGCCGCGTGAGCGAGTACCTCGACGCGGGCGCATCGGAGGTCCTCGAGGCGCCGCAGGTGCAGCGCGCCTCCGGCTGGCTGGCCGCCGTGCGCGACATGGCCGCCGGCATCTGGCAGCACCTATTCGCGCCCGTTGCGCGCGAGATGCGTGCTTTGTGGAGCGATGCGATGTCCGATGACGTTCCCGTTGATGGAACCCCCGATAGCAACCGATGACTGAAATCCCCAACCCAGCAGGAGTCGAACATGAGTGAGACACAAGGACCCGCGGCAGCCATGGACATGGCGGCCGTCGACCCGGCCTCGGGAGGGGCCTCGCAGTACAGCGGCGCCGGCATGCGCGGCGGCTGGCAGCCGGCCGAAGGGCAGAAGTTCGACCCACGGCACAAGTCGCCGGTAGTCGCGGCGGTGCTGTCGGTGCTGCCCGGCGTCGGCCAGCTCTACATCGGCTACTACGTGCGTGGCTTCGCCATCGCGGCGGCCTTCGGTTTCGCGATCCTTATTGCCGGCAACTCGCTCGAGCCGGTGGGCCCGCTGCTGGGGATGACCGCGGGGTTCATATGGGTGTTCAACATCATCGACGCGGGGCGCATGGCGGCGATGTACAACCACGCGGTGGCCGGCGCCGACGTCATGGAGATGCCGGAGGACTTCAAGCTGCCGAGGATGGGCGGCTCGATCGTCGGCGGCGCGGTGCTGCTGGTTTTCGGCGCCATCGCTCTTTCCAACACCGCCTTCGGCTACCGGCTCGACTGGCTCGAGGACTGGTGGCCGGTGTTCCCGCTCGCCCTCGGCCTGTACCTTTTCACCCGCGGCGTGATGGACCACATGGCGCAGCGCGAGGTTTCCGCGACGCAGCCAACCGGTTTCCACGACGACGCCGACGACGAAATGCCGTGAAACCCCCGGCCGGTCGGCCGGGCGTTCCGCTACGGGGCGTCCGGCCGCCGCCTGGCGCGCCCTGACCGGCTCCCTCCAGCTCGGGCCCTCACGTCAGGTGCCGTCCGGGCCAGCTTGTAGCGGTTTCCCTCGATAGGGCATAGTTGCCCCCTGTTTCGCCCGCCACCCGCGCCGGACCGCCACAGGGGAGCCGCATGGAGTACATCGAGCTACTTTCCGACCTCGGCAACCGCTACATCGTCAACCTCGGCATTCCGGTCGGGGAAGAGACCATCTCGTTCATGGTGCTGCTGCTGCTCGGCACCGGCGTGTTTCTGACCCTGCGGCTCGGCTTCGTCCAGCTCCGCCACTTCGGCCACGGCGTGCGGGTGACGTCCGGTCACTATGACGATCCCAACGAGCCGGGGGACGTCTCGCACTTCCAGGCGTTGACCACGGCGCTGTCGGCCACGGTGGGCATCGGCAACATCGCCGGCGTCGCCATCGCCATCCACTGGGGCGGCCCCGGGGCGCTGTTCTGGATGTGGGTTACCGCCGCGCTCGGTATGGCCACCAAATTCACCGAGGTCACGCTGGCGCAGAAGTACCGCAACCTCGAGGGCGTCGACCGCGACCCGCACAAGTGGGAAGGCACGGTTTCGGGCGGGCCGATGTACTACATCGAAAAGGGTCTGGGACAGAACTGGAAGTGGATGGCGATGATCTTCGCCGGCCTGCTCGGCCTCACCGCATTCCTCACCGGCAACGCGATCCAGGCCAACACGGTTTCCGACACCCTGCAGACCACCTTCGGCGTGCCCACCTGGACGAGCGGCCTGATCACCTCGGCGGTCGTCGCTGCGGTCATTCTCGGCGGCATCACCCGTATTGGCGCGGTTACCGGTGTGCTCGCGCCCCTGATGGCGGCGATCTACGTCGCCGGCGCGCTGTTCATCCTGGCGGCGAACTACGACGGGGTGCTGCCCGCCTTCGGCCTGATCTTCCGCGAGGCGTTCAACCCCACCGCCGGCGTCGCCGGTACCGGGGTCGGCGCGTTCCTGGTCACCATGATGTGGGGCGTGCGACGCGGCCTGTTCTCCAATGAGGCGGGGCAGGGCTCGGCTCCCATCGCGCACGCCGCCGCCAAGACCGACGAGCCGGTGTCGGAGGGCGTCGTGGCGTTGCTCGAGCCGTTCATCGACACCATCGTCATCTGCACCATGACCGGCCTGGTGATCATCACCACTGCGGTATGGGACGATCGTCACCCGACCGAGATCGACCTGTCGGGTGGTGACCTCGTATGGGTCCAGGTCGACGATGCCGGGCGCAACCACAGCGTCGATCCGAGCTGTTCGTCGACGAGGACCTCACCCAGCCGTTCACCGGCACCGTGTATCCGGCCGACGCCAATGCCGTCGGCGCCGACGGACAGACCCGCACGTCGTTGTACGCCGAGGCGGTCGAAAGCGGTGCGCCGCTCACCATGGAGGCGTTCCGTCGCGGGCTCTCCGGGGTCGGCGACTGGGGTCACATGATCGTCGTGGTCTGCGTGCTGCTGTTCGCCATCTCCACCGCAATCTCGTGGAGCTACTACGGCGACCGCTGTGCCAACTACCTGTTCGGACAGAAGGCGGTGCTGCCCTACAAGATGGCCTTCGTCACCATGCATTTCATCGGCGCGGTGCTGCCGCTGACGGTGATCTGGAACTTCGGCGACATCTTCCTGGCGATCGTCATCGTGCCCAACCTGATCGCGCTGATCATGTTGACGCCGCAGGTGGTCGAGGAGACCAAGAGCTACTTCGAGCGCAAGCCCTGGCTCACCCAGCCGCACGCCAACGATTAGCGCCGGTCGAGGGGCGGCACTGGACGGCGCTTGCCCGCGCTGCCATGCTGGGAACAGTCCCCTGCGAGCGAGGCACCCCTTCGAGCCCCAATGAAGGAGTCGCTCATGACAACGCGCGCATTGACGGGCGCGATCGCCCGCCTCGTGCTCGCGCTGCTCGGCGTCATCACGGCAGCAGGCATCGCCCCGGTGGATGCCGGGCAGGCGCCGAAGTATCTCGGCTTCAGTCTCGGCGAAGAGCGCCGTTACGTGTTGGGTCCGACCGAGAACCTGTACGTCGGCGAGCAGGCGATGTGGTCGATCCGGCTGCGCGAGGTTCTCGCCGACCCGCCCGACGCGATCTTCGAGCTGGCGCACGTGTGGAACCGTGGCGAGCGCGTGCGCCACCTCGCCATCGGCACCGTCATCGCGGTGCAGAGCAACGGCGAGCTGCACGTCAACCGGCACGGGTTTCCTGTGCAGCTACGCTTCGAGACCGAGCGTCAGCTTTTTGGCATGGGCAGCGAGTCCTACGCCATTCGATACGAGTTCCAGAACGGCCGCTTCGAGAAGCTCATCAGCGCCGGTGGCCGCGACCTCGAGCACCGCGCGCGCCACTTCAGCAACGACGAGCTCGACCTCGACGTGCCGCTCGGCATGTACCCGTTCGGCGCCGAGGCGATCGGCTGCGAGCTGGCTTTGCCGCCCGAGTCGATGGCCCAGCCCGGCGTGATGCCCGGGGCCAGCCCGGGCGCCGCCGGTATGGTCCCCGGGCAGAACGTGGTGTTTGCCGGCCGGCTCGACTGCAAGGAGCCGCTGTTTGCCAACCCCGGCCTGCTCAGCCTGGTCATGCCGGCGTTGTGGGAGACGGGCACCGGCGAGCTCGACTTCGTGGTGCTGACGCCGGCGGGTTACTACGGCATGCCCGGCATCAGTGGCGGCGGTGCGCTACCCGGTGTGTCGGTGATGATGCAGGATCGCCCTTTCGACTCGCAGGAAGCTTCGCATCCGCGCGCCAACTCCGACATCGAGCATCTGCGCTATCAGGACCGGGTGCGCGTCGAGGTCGGCGAGCGCATGCGCGATGCCTGGCTGTTCGACGGCATGCACGACTTCCGCGCCGTCTACGTCGATGACGACGGCGTGGTCCTACGCGTCGATCTCTCGCCGGACGCTGCGATGATGATGCCGCGCGCCGGCGGCCAGGGCGTCGTCGGGGCCAGCCCGGGGTCCGGCGGTACGCGCGAGCTGTGGGTGCGGCTGCTGTATCCGAGCGAGTATTGAAGGCGGGAGGTGAAATGAGGACCGTCATCCGCATGTGCGCGGCCGGCGTTCTGACCGCGATCGCGGCGTTGTCCGGCGCGCGTTCGTTGCCGGCTGACCGCGCCGCCCCGACAGGCAAGCCCGTGCCGCCCACGGAGGGCGTCGCGATCAACGCGCAATCGGCACAGCTGCCGACGTTCCTGAGCTTCGCGCCCGGAGAGGAACGGCGCTACGTTCTGGGCCCGCCGGAGGAGCTGCACCAGGAGGAGCTCGGCACCTGGTCGATCCGCTTGCGCGAGCTGCTCGGCGATCCGCCCGACGGCATCTTCGAGCTGAGCCACTCGTGGCAGCGCGGTGATCCCACCGCACAGCCGGAGATCGGCGCCGTCATGCGCATCGACAGTTCGGGTGAGCTGCGCGTCAACCCGTACGGCTTTCCGCTCGAGGTGCGCTTCGAGACCCATCGTCACCTCGCCGGCATCGGTGAAGAGGTCTACAGCGTGCAGTACCGCTTTCAGGAAGGAGCTTTTCGAAAGCGCTTCGCGATCGGGGGCCAGCAGGTCGAGCACCCGGTCTCGATCCGCAGCCACGACAATCGTGACCTGTCGGTGCCGCGCGGCGTATATGTCTTCGAGCCCGTCGGACCCGATTGCTCGATCCCGTATCCGATCTACCCGGGCGACGTCCGGGTACGACGCCCGGGGCCGCGGACCGCCGGGTCTGACGCCTCCCCGCCGCCGGCGCGGGCACCCCGTCGCTTCGCGGACAACCAGGACTGTTCCGAGTCGTTGTTCTTCAACCCCGGGCTGATCAGCCTGATGATGCCCGCCCTGTGGGAGGAAGGTACCGGCGAGCACGAATTCGTCCTGCTCACTCCGGCGGGGAACTTCGGTATGCCCGGGGTGGGGGTCGCCGTCTCCGGCGTCCCCGTATCCGGACAACCGTACGACGAGTTCGACTCGCGTGAGGCGATGAGCGTGCGGGTCAACTCGGACGTCGAGACGCTGCAATACGTCGAGCGGGTGAGCGTGGAGGTCGGCCCGCGCACCCGCGAGGCGTGGTTGTTTCGCGGCATGTGGACGCTCGACAACATCTATGTCGACGACGATGGCGTCGTCTTGCGCGTCGATCTCGCCGATCACTTCTGGCAGCGGCTCGGTGTTCTGGGCCTCACCGCGGGGCTCAGCAGCGACCAGCTCGAGCGACGGCAGTTGTACGTGCGCCTGCTCCATCCGAGCGAGTACTGACCGCCCGGCGGTCAGCGCGTGCCGGTCACCGCGCGCGCCACCTCGCGTTGCAGCTCGCCGAGGTTCGGATACTGCCCCTCCTCGTCGAGGCCGCCGTTCTGGCGGTTGGTCAGCAGCACGATGGCCGTGTCCTGGGCGGGGATCCCGGCGACGTACGTTCCGGTGAAACCGGGATGCGCGAAGCTGCCCGCCGGCAGGTACTCGGGCACCTGCCAGCCGAGCGCCTGGCCGTCGCCGGCCGAAGTGAGAAACTCGTCGACCGTCGCGGCGCTCAGGTAGCGGGTGCCGCCGTACTCGCCGCGATTCAGCAGCAGCTGGAGCAGCACCTGCAGGTCGGCAGCGGTGGAGAACAGACCGGCGTGGCCGGCTACCCCGCCGAAGGCGTGGAAGGCGTTGCCGTCGTTGACCTCACCCACCAGGGTGTAGTGGCGCCACCCGTCCCATGAGTCCGGATCGACGTCGATGTCGTAGCCGAAATCGGGCTCGTGCACCATGTGCTGCTCGAAGGGGTTGCCGTGCGAGGTGGCGGCGAAGCGGCCGGCCGTGCTGCCCGACGCCGACGTCGACGCTTCCGACCCGCTCGCAACGGGACGAAAGCCGGTCGCCGACAGGCCGAGGGGGCCGTACAGGCGCTCGTTCAAGAAGCTGTCGAGTGATTGCCCGGAGACCTTCTGCACCAGGATGCCGAGCAGCATGAAGCCGAGATCGGAATAGTGGCGCCCGGCGCCCGGCGCCCAGGCAAGCGGGAAGTCGCGGATGAAGGTGTAGGCGTCGTCGGCATCGTCGGCGGAGTAGTAGATCGGTTGCCACTGCGACAGTCCCGCGCGATGGGTCAGGAGCTCGCGCAGCGTGATGTCGCGCTTTCCCGGCGGGCCGGCAGCCGCGCCGTCGCCGTCCGTCGCCGCGGTGCCGAAATCCGGTAGGTAACGGCTCACTGGCGCGTCGAGCTCGAGCGCCCCTTCATCGACCAGCAGCATGACGGCAAAGGTCGTTGCCATCACCTTGGTGACCGAGGCGAGGTCGAACACCGTGGCGGTGCCCATCGGCAGCGGCGGGTCGAGGCGGCGCAGCGCATCGGGGCGCGTCTCGCCGGCGGCCGCCGCGCCGTACTCGCCGATGCCGTACTCGTAGCGCTGCGCAAAGCCGTACGCCTTGTCGAAGGTCACCTTGCCATCGCGCGAGATCAGCAGCACCGCACCCGGGATGCGCTCGGCCTCGACCCACTGGGCGACGAGCGCATCCGCAGCGGCGGCGCTCGCGTCGCCGGAAGCGGTGGCGCCCGTTGTCGTGTCGCCCGCCGTCGGCGGCGGCGCGGAGCAGGCCAGGGCGACCAGCGCCGCGCCGACGGCCGTCGCTCGTCTGATGTCGAATCTCACGGTCGCTTCGCCTCTTACCGGTCCGGCCGGAACATGCACCAGGTCTCGAGCGTTTCGACGCGGCGGTGCCCGATCACGCGATACCCCATGTGCTCGTAGAACGGCACGTTCTCGGCCACCTCGGTATTCAGACAGATGCCGGTGGAGCTCGGATGGCTCTCGGACATGCGCGCGAGATCTTCGAGCAATATGCGGGCCAGGCCGCGCCCCTGGTGGTCGGGATGCACGCCGATGACGCCGAGAAAGTAGTGTGGCGCCGCCGGCGCGTCGAGGCCGCTGTCGCGCTCGTAGAGCTCGAGGCGGGCGATGGCGTCGCTGCCGATGCGTTCCTGGAGGTCATCGCGCAACGCGGCGAGCGCCGGCGGCGGTTCACCCGAGGGCTCGCTGATCAGCGCCGCGGCAATGACCTTCTCGTTGTCGCGCACGCCCAGCACCGGCCAGCCGCGCACCAGCCGCTTGTTACAAAAGAAGCTCATCAGCGCGCGCACGCCCTCATCGTAGCCATCGCCGGCGTCGGCGAGCGTGTAGCGCATCACCGGATAGTCGGCGAACGCCGCGCTGAGGCACGCGATCGCCTGCGCGGCGTCGTCGGCATTCAGGCGCTCGGGCTTCATCGCCCTCCTCTCCTTCCTCTCGCGCGGGCATCGTGATCTGCGGCGAGGGAACAACGATACCCGGACGATGTTCGTTTATGCCACGCGCGAACCGCCGGGCTGTCGCTCACGCCGCCGCCGAGCGCCTCGTCGAGCTGACGGCAGCCCTTGCTCGTTGTTCGCCTTGGTGGTCAACTGGCAACGTGAAGCGAAACCCACCCCGACAAGGAGGCATGCCATGGCTTCAAACGCCCTTTTCTTCGGTTGGAATCGCTCCGTTCCCGGCCGGGAGCAGGACAGCGCCGCGCACTTCGACGAGTTCGTCGGCTACCTGACCGCCAGACAGGAGGCCGGAACCATCGAGTCGTTCGACGTCGTCTTGCTGCACCCGCACGGAGGCGACATGAACGGCTTCTTCCTGATTCGCGGCGACAGCCAGTCGCTCAGCGAGATGATGGCATCCGACGAGTGGGTCGCGCACCTTACCCGCGCGGCGATGCACCTCGAGAATGCCGGCGCCATCCGCGGCGTGACCGGCGACGCGGTCGGCGAGCGCATGGAGATGTGGCGCGGCCTCACCTCGAGCTGATCACAGCGGCGCCGATCCGCTAGCATGCTCTGTCCGTAACAAGTCACCGGCACGACGGGGAAGGCATGCAAGCTCGACTGCTGTGGCGCGCCTGGAGGGCGCGCTATCGCGACGACCGACCCGAGCTTGCTGCCATCCGCGCCGCGCTCCCGCGCGACGGTACCGCCGTCGACGTCGGTGCCAACCGTGGCAGCTACCTGTACTGGCTGGCGCGCTGGGCGCCGGCCGGTCGGGTCGTGGCATTCGAGCCGCAGGACCAGCTTGCCGCCTATCTGCGCGCGGTGATCAGCGGGCAACGCTGGCGGCACGTCACCATCGAGGAAGCAGGCGTCGGGGATCGCCCCGGGGAGCTCGAGCTGCACATCCCCGGTGGCGTCGTCACCCCGGGAGCGTCGTTCAGCCGTCGCGTCGCCGAGCGCGAGCCTTGTAGCCATCGCATCAAGCAGCTCGTCACACTCGACGATTACTTTGCCCCCGGCACCACGATCGACGTTATCAAGGTCGACGTCGAGGGGCTCGAGTTGCAGGTCTTTCGCGGTGCCGAGCGCATCCTGCGCGAATCCGCTCCTCTGCTCGTCTTCGAGTGCGAGAACCGCCATCTCGAAGAAGGCTCGGTGAGCGACGTGCTGAGCTTCCTCCGCGAGCATGGCTACGACGGCGCCTTCGTGCGGCGCGGTCGCCTCGTGCCGCTGGCGCGCTTCGATGCCGGCGTGCACCAGCGGGAAGTTGGCGAGCGCTTCTTCAAGGCGAAGGACTACTGCAACAACTTCATCATGCAACGGCGGGAACCGGCATGAGGGTCGCTGCCATTGCATTTCCGTGAGTGAAGTTCGGCGCGCTGGACGATCGCCGCGGCGGCGGAGACCTGCGCGCCGCGGAGGAAAGGAGGGTTGGCAGGGGAACGCACGCGGCGCTTTTGGTACGCTAGTCCGTGTCGCACCGGCGCGCTCGATCCGACCGCGCCGGGGCGGTGCGAGAAATGCGGCCGGCGGCATCACGGGCTGTGCCGGTACCGCGCAACAAGCAAGCGCCCACGTCGTCCCGCAGCGGGACGCCAACGGTGGCGAGTCACGAGGTGAGAGATGTTTTCGACCCGGCCCGTGCCCCGCGCCGCTCCACCCGAGGGGCGGCGATGAAGAAGATCCTGACCGCAATCCCACTCATCGTCGCGAGCATTGTGCTCGCCTACGCGGCGTTTCTGTTCTGGGAGCAGCTCAGCAAGCTCGGCGGCCTGGTGGTCGGCGTCGTTATCGGCGGTTGCCTTGCGGCCGGCCTGGTGCTTCTGCTGTGGCGTCCGGAAAAGCAGGTCGCGCGCCACGAGGCCAACCTGCCCTCGCCGTGGGAGAGGACCCGCTGGAACTGAGCGCTATCGTCTCGGCAGCGGCGTGCTTGGCGTCATGGTGTCGATGAAGAACATCCCGTCGACCACCCGTGTCCAGTCCGGCATTTGCTCGGGCATGTAGCCTCGGATCGCCATGGTCATCGGGCGCCGCAGCCAGTGGTCCGGCTGATCGTCGAGCTGGCGGAAGTCTACGAATAGATAAGGCTCACCGAGTTGGTGCAGCGCGTGCTCGAGGCTTCCCTCCGGCGCCGCCGGCACCGGGAGCACATCGGGGCCCGCCTGCTGGCGCTGCTCGCCGGTGTAGGCGGTGAAGCCGATGGTGTAGGCATCGTCGCCGATCGCCTCCTGCAGGAAAACGCCGACCGGCTTCATGCCGCCGTCCTGCGGCGTCGCCGCAAGCGAGGCCCAGTCGGCGGCGTAGTAGGCGTTCATGATGTGGCCGTTGTGCGCCCACACGATGAGCTTGTTGCCGCGGTAGTAGTCGTCGGCCAGCCACAGCAGGTTGCCGGCATTGCGCGCATCGCGGCGGTTCCAGGCGGCGTTCATGTCCGCGGCGCTCGTCGGGTCTTCCATCGAGAACCCCGGGCTGCTGTACAGGTACGCGTTCTGGCCCGCGACGCGCAGGTTGCGGAGGGTCCGCACGATGAAGTCGGTGCGCCACTCACCGTGCGCCTCGACCAGTGCATCGCGCTGTTCCACAGCGAAGGCGATCAGCTCATCGGTCACCGCCAGGAAGTGCTCCAGCTCGGTAGGGATAGGTCCGTCTTCGCGCCGCGTCGAGACGGTGCCGTAGGCGCCGACGACGTCCTCGGCGAGCGCGACGCCTTGGTCGCGCAGCGTCGGGTCGCGCATCCCGCCAAAAAAATCGGCCAGCGCCGCCCCGTAGCGATTGGCGCGGCCGGAGAACTGCATGTCGAAGCCGGCCATGTGCAGCGGGCGCTCGGAAGCGTGGCTGCGTGCGGCGTAGGCGAACAACGGAGCTACCTCCGCAGTTTCCGACCAGATGCCGAATATGCCGCGTCGCGCCTGCGTCGTCTCGACGCCGGCGCGCAGGTCGGCATCGACTGCGTCGACATCGAACATCCCCGACTCCCACACCAGCACGTCGAACCCCATGCGCTGGTGCAGGAACTCCACCAGCCGCACCTTGGCGGCAAAGGTGGCACCGGCCCCGTGGCTCGACTCGCCGAGCTGCACGATGCGCGCCTCACCGATGGCGCCGACGAGGCCCGCGAGGTCGGTGTAGTCGTCGTCTGCCGCGTCGATCGAGCGCACCACAAGCGCGTTGTCTCGTAGCCACTGGAGCAGATCGCCCTGCGCGGCGGCCGCGGGCGACACGATCGCCGCGGCGGCGACGACTGCCAGCAGCCGAAGCCGATGGGTGCGCGCGCGGCTGCGCTCGCCGGTCACTGCCGGCAGCGCGCCACGCGCTGCTGCGCTTGCGCCAACAGCTGCTCGGTCAGCTCGACATCCTGCTCGGCGAACAGCACCTGTTGGCGCGAGGCGATGTCGCTCGAGCGCAGGTCGCGCGAGCTCTGCGCCACCTCGCGGTAGTACTCGAGGTCGACTTCGTAAGCCTGCAGGTCGAGCGCGCGCACCGCGCAGTCGGCGGCGAGGTACTGCTCGAGTGCCTCCTCGAGCGTCTGCGGCACGTCGGAAGGCGGCCCGTCCGCGCTCGAGTCCGAGCACGCCAGTGAGTACTGCGCCACTACTGCCTGCTGACGCTCGAGCTGTTGCCGGGCGCGATCGAGGGCGATGCGCGCGGCGTCGCGCCGATGCTTCACCCCGAGGTAGGGGAGGCGCTGGAAGAGGTCGTTACGCCACATCTCGTCGACCAGGACGAACAGCTCGTCGGCCACCCGCAGTCGCGTCTCCTCGGCGGAAACCTCCAGCTCCAGGTCCTCCAGGTCGATCCGCTCCTGGTGCAGCAGCACCGGGCAGAGCCCGTCGAGGGCGTCCTGGGCGGCGGCGGGGCGTGCGGGAATCAGCACGCAGGCGAGAGCCCCCAGGGCCGGCAAAGCAAGGCGTCTCAAGGTTTTCATGTTCGCTCTCTCAGGATCCGCGGGAGCATCCCAACTCTATTCGCGCCGCCGCCGCGTTGGTACCCGTTGCTGATCACCGGGCGACGGCGACGAGCTCGGCGCAGTCGTCTGCATCGCGCCGCGGGATGATCTCGCTGCGCACGACGTGGAAGCCGGCTGCCTCGAGCTCGCCGAGCAACGACTCGCGCGTGCCCACGTGCCGGGTGGCGATGCCGTTGCGGACGAGACAGCGCGTCCCGGGATCGAATTGATCAGCGACGGTCGCGGGTGGTTCGCCGCACATCGTTATCAGGACGAAGACACCTGACGAGCGCAGGACCCGCCGGGTCGCGCCGAGCAGGGCCGCGCGGTCGGCCCCGACGATGCAGTGAGCGCAGTGGCCGTCGATGACGAGGTCCAACTCGCCGTCGGCAAAATCGGCGAGGTCGAGCACGGATCCGACGCGGAAGTCCACTTGAAGCTCTGCGGCGCCCGCCTTGCGCCGCGCCCATTCGATCGCCGTGGGGGCTATATCGACGCCGGAGACGGCCCAGCCGCGGCGCGCCAGCCAGAGTGACTTGCGGCCGTCCCCGCAGCCGAGCTCGAGTGCTCGACCGCCTTGTGGAACCTCGCTCCAGGTCAGGATGCGGGCCAGCAGATCGAGCGATCGCGCGTGCTGCTCGTTGTCTTCCCAGCCCTGCCGGCCGGACGAAAGGAGCTGCCTGTAGCGCTCCTCATGCAGCATGTAATCAGTTTTCAAGGTCTGCGAATCCCCGCAATTTCCTACGCAATGTGCCGGATGGGGTGGTATGACCAGCCGCCTTGTTTCCCGCGGCGAGACGATACTAGACTGCGCGTCCACGCAGTCTGAAAAGCCGACGCCGGAATGTACGCCATGATGAAGATCATCGAGATCTCCTCGGGGCACGCATTGAGTGAGGCGGTCGGCGCGTTGAAGGCGGTGGGGACCGCACCACGGGGCGCGTGCACCGTGCAGGCCGTTGGATCGCGCAGCGATCAGCTTCTCGTGGACGATGCCCCATCGAGCATCGCCGTGCTCGCCGAGCGCGGCATCACCGCAAGGGCGATGCATCCGCCGCGCCCGGTGGACGACGAAGGCGTGCGCTGGTGGAAGATCTGGCGCGAGGCCCTCGATCCCGACACCTATTTCGACTTCCGCTGCCAGCACCACGAAGAGGTGCGCTCGGTCGGCTCGCTCATCCGGGTTCGTCGGGAGGATTGCCCCGACGGCGTGGAACCGTGGAGCGTTCTCGCCGACGGCGGCGTAGACATTCGCTGCGAGTTCCGCTGCCATCTGCCGACGGGGTACGAGGTGCACCTGCTGGTACCGGATGCCGCCGAGGCCGGCGCGGTTCTGCAGCGTGCCGGCATTCCCTGCGTGGACGCGGACTACCGCGGGCCGGAGCTGCAACAGGGCATCTCGTGGTGGGGCCAGTGGAAGCCGGCGCTCGCCTACGCCAAGCAGGTCCGGCGACCCATCCTGATGTCGTTCGCCTCGCCGCGCGTCGAGCAGGTCCCCGGCGTCTGGTGACTGGCCAACTGCGAGCTGGAGGAGCGTGTCTTCTCCGAGGAGCGGGTCAAGAAGGTGCTCGAGAAGTTCGTCTGCGTCCGACTCGACGGACGTGAGTCGGAGGAGAACCGCCTGCTGAAGCTCGAGTACGGCCCCGTGGTGATGGGCAATGTGCAGAACCGCATCGTCTCGCCCGACGGCGAGAACCTGGCACGGTTTCCCACCGACTTCGACACCG
>JASFRZ010000047.1:0-17165 GCA_050114655.1 Acidobacteriota bacterium | reverse complement strand
ACGTCGTGGACGGACCAGGGCGGCATCATGTTCAGCGGTGTGTACCAGTACAGCGCCGGCAACAAGACCGAGTTCTTCGCCGAGACGTTCCTGGACAACGGCAACCGCGATCTGGTGCCCGGCGGTACGTATAACTGCAACGTGACTTCGGACATCTGCCAGGGTCCGAAGGACTTCACCGGTAAAGAAAACGGTGCCACCACCGACGCGATCCATCGCTGGGACATGTCGTTCCGCTACGTGATCCCGGTGCAGCGCACCAACATCACCGTGCTGTTCGACATCTTCAACATCTTCAACACGGTGAACTTCGGCAGCTCACTCGGCAGCACGCGAGCCGCCAACGGCAGCTTCCTGATCCCGAACTCGGCGCTGCAGCCGCGCGAGTTCCAGATCGGCGCGCGCGTCGACTTCTGACGGAGTCGATTGCCGAGGGGTACGCCACGCGGCGTCCCCGCAGGATCCGCGCCGGCCGGCGGCCGTAGCCGCCGGCCGGCGCTTTTTCTTCCCCCGTCCGGTGAACGAGCCCCCACTACCGCGTTTTCGATCATCGAGTTTTCTATAATGAATGCGTGAGCTCGGGCACCGGTCGCCGAGTCGATCGCTCGCAACGAGGCGTGGATGGATTACGGCGACGCCGAGCCCGCACCAGCATCCTCAGCAGGCACCTCGGACGTTCACCACGGCCTGCTAGCGAAAGGCGGGACCTGCTATGAAACTGCGAACCGTTACCCGGCTCGCGGTGGGCGCGACCATCGCGACCGTGCTCGCGACCGGCCTGACCGTCGCCGCACCCTTACAGGAAACCGAACGGGCTGCCGAGCTCACCGACCGCGCCGTCGAGCTCGTCAATGAAAACCGGCTCGGCGAGGCGCTGGAGCTGCTCGACCAAGCCATCGAGGTCGACGATACCTACTGGCAGGCTTACTACCAGGAGGGGCGCATCTACGGCATGCGCGAGGACTTTCTCATGGCGCGCGACCGGCTGCTCAAGGCGAGCGAGCTCAACCCCGGCCACGCCCACACGCACCGGCTCGCGTGGGAGGCAGCGTACCGCCTGGGGGACTACGAGAACGCCTGGGACCAGGCGATCCGCGCCTCGCTTGCCGGCGTCAACATGAACCAGTGGTTCATGGAGATGTACGGCAAATCGGACCCTCCGGAAGACTTCGAGCAGCGCATCAACGCACCCCGCATCTTCGTCGCCGATCTCGAGATCCTCGACGTCGAGGCGAATGCCCAGCTACCCTTCAACCGCAACCCGACCACCAACGGCATCGGCACGATCAGCGGCCGCCCGGCGTACGCCGAGGGCCTCAACCGCGCCAACGAGAACGCCTTCAACCTCAAGCGGGTGCGCGACAACACCCGCGAGGCGCTCTTCCGCGCCCCCTACCTGGGTAGCGTGCTCGACCTCGAGCTCGCCGACTACATCCTCGGCATCAGCGTCGAGGCGCTCGGCGAGGGTCACCCGGTGTGGATGGAGGGTTACCTGCGCCTGTACGACACCAGCACCGGCGAGGCGGTGTACTTCACCTCGCTGAAGTTGCGTGACATCAGCTCCGACACGGTGCTTTTCGGCGAGATCGAGCGCCAGATCATCGAGCTGCAGAAGTGGACGTTGGATCAGAACCGCTAGCGTCAGTCGAGCGCGGCAAAGGCGCCTGTAAGCCGCTCGATGCCGTCGTCTATCTGCTCGGCGGTGATGTTCAGCGGCGGCCCGACGCGCAGTACGTTGCCGTACAGCCCACCTTTTCCGATCAGCAGGCCGCGTGCCTTGGTCTCCTCCATCAACCGCAGCGCGGCGTCCGCTGCGGGCTCCTTGGTGACGCGATCCTGTACCAGCTCGATGCCCTGCATCAGGCCCAGTCCGCGCACGTCGCCGATGACCTCGAAGCGCCCGGCAAGCTCGTCGAGGCGACGGCGGAGATGGGCGCCGACGCTCGCGGCGTTGTCCAGCAAGCCGTCTTCTTCGATCACCGCGATCGACGCCAGCGAAGCCACCGAGGACATCGGGTTGCCGCCGAAGGTCGAGATGCTGAGGCCGCTGCCGAACTCGTCGGCGAGCTCCGGTCGGGTAACCGTGGCGCCCAAGGGCGCACCATTGGCGATGCCCTTGGCCATGGTGATCACGTCGGGCTCCACTCCCCAGTGCTCGATGCCGAACCACTTGCCGCCGGTGCGCCCGAAGCCGCTCTGCACCTCGTCGGCGATGAACAGGCCACCGTGGCGCCGGATGATGTCGACGGCAATGGGGAAGTACTCCGGCGGCGGAACGATGTAGCCGCCGGCGCCGAGCACGGTCTCGGCGAGAAAGCCCGCCACCGCACCCGGCGTGGTGGTGGCGATGAGCTCCTCGAGGTCCTCGGCGCAGGCCACACCGCAGTCCGGGTACGACAGCTTGAAGGGACAGCGGTAACAGTAGGGCGCCGGGGCGTGCACCACCGCGGCGATCTGATTCGGCTGCATTTTCCACGGTGACTGCCCCGAGAGAGCGCGCGCTACCGACGAGCGACCGCTGTAGGAATGGCGCAGCGCTACGATCGACTGCGCGCCGGTGGCGAGCTGCGCCAGCAGCACGGCGGTCTCGTTGGCCTCCGTTCCGCTGTTGGTGAAGTAGGTCTTGGAGAGGTCGCCGGGGGTAATCTGCGCCAGCTTCTCGGCGAGCTCGACGATCGGTGCGGTGGGATACAGGGTGGAGACGTGCTGCAACGTCGCCGCCTGCTCCTGGATAGCCGCGGTCACCCGCGGGTGGCAGTGGCCGACGTTGACGGTCACGATGCCGGCGAAGAAATCGAGGTACTCGTTGCCCTCGAAATCGTACAGGTGCACGCCGCGACCGCGCTGCAGCGGCAGGGGTGTCTCGTAGTAGTTGAACACGGCGTCGAAGATGTAGCGTCGGTGCTTGTCGTTGATCTCGCGCGCGCTGCTCATCTCACGTTGCCGCAGGTCGGCATCCGGGCTGGTCATGGCATTCTCCGATCGGGGTTGGCGAGAAAGTCGAGCACGACGGCGGCGAAATGCTGCGGCTCTTCGGCCCAAGGATGGTGCCCGGAACGCTCGAAGATCTCCACACGACAGCGCGGCAACAACGCTGCGATAGCGCGCGCATCCGCCGGGGTGGTGGCCACGTCGTGGCGACCGGTCACCACCAATGTGGCGACGCCGACCTGCGGCAGGCCGGCCTCGATCCAGGCCTCGAAGCGCTCCGGGAGACGCGACAGGGCGGCCGACGACGGCGGCTTCGAAGAGCGCGCCGCAGCCGCGAAGCGGCGCATCGCGTCGAGGTCGCAGAAATAGGCCGGCATCAGCTTGCGCAGGTGACGCGCCAGCTCGGCATCGGAGGCATCACGCGGCGGGCGACCGGCGGTGGCGCGAAACAGCTCGGCCGCCTCGCGCCGCGCGGGGTCGCGGGCGAGTTGCTCCAGCAGCTCTTCGGTCTCCCGATCGCGCGGCGCCTCCCGCACCTTGGTATTGAGCAGCAGCAACCCGTCGAGACGCTGCGCGTGGCGCACGGCGTAGCCCATGGCGATCAGGCCGCCGTGTGAGTGGCCGGCCAGAATGAAGCGCTCGAGCCTCAGCGCCTTCCGCAACTCCTCGAGGTCGGTTACGAGATGCTCGACCGCCTGGGCATCAGTAATCCTGACTCGCGGGCCGTCGCCGACGTTGCGAGGATCGTAAGTGATCACCCGATGGCCGCTGAGCAGGGGCGCAAGTGTCAGCCGCAGGTAGTCGCTGCTCGGCCCCCATGCCGGCCCCTGGATGAGCACCGGAGGCCCGTCTCCGGTGATGGCCGGCCGCACCCTCATCAGGTGTAAACGAACCCTTCGCGCGCGTACACGGGGTCGGCGTGCAATGCGGCGTGGTCGTGGTCGCGGTAGCCGTGCCAGGCGCCCACCGCGGCGAGCACAGCGTCGAGCGCGTCGCCGCCGGGCTGCTCGATGACGCGATTGCGCAACGCCCGCGGCGCCGGCCGAACAAGCCCGGCGTCCACGAGGTGCCGGAAGATCGCCTGGCGCTTGGCGGCCGCTTGCTCTTCGTCGCCCTTGTATCCGACCTTGCTCAGATCGAGGGCGGTGAGCACCGATGCCGGACAGACCTCCATCAGATAAACATGCGGTGCCTCGGTGCCGACGGTGCGGTTGAAAGGCAGGTGCGCGCCGGCAGCCTCGTCCCCCGACGGCAGCGAATCCAACGGCAGGATCGCGACCTCCGGCCGCCCGTGCAAGGCCCGCAGCACGTCGACCATACCGTGATAGGTCTGCTTGTAGATGCGCAGGTTGTAGGGCGAGAAGGTAGTGGAAGCTTCGTTGTCGGTCCGGCGGCGGGACTCGCCTCCGGGAACCGCCGCGGCGCAGCGTTCGCGCAGGGCGTCGGCGTCACCGAACGATGCCACGACGTCGAGCTGGGCGCCGTAGGTGCGGGCGGCCGGGGCGATGACGTCGAGCACCTCGGCGGGCAGCGCGAACGAGAAATCGAAGCCCCATGCGGACCGCGGCGACTCGGTGACCTTACCAACCAGCGCGCGCATCGCCGCCGCGAGATCGACCGCGCCCCCCGGCAGGGCACTCAGCGGGTCGACGCTCTCGATGCGAATGCCGTCGCTGCCGGGATGCGCGCGGCAGAGCCACGTGTGGTCACCGGCATCGCGTGCCGCGCTGAAGTCGACGCCGAAGACGCGGCGCGGGCTCACCGGAACCGGACTCATCGCTTGCCTTCCCGTCTATCTCGAGAAGACCGCCTCAGTGTAGCCGAGGAGCGCCTGTGCCGCCGGGTTGTCCACGAGGTCCATCGTCAGCCCGCCGGTGAGCTTGAGATCGAAGTCGAGCGGCAGCACTGCTGCGAGCAGCTCGCGCAACTGGGCCTCGGCGGAGCGGATGCGCGACGCTGCGCGCATTCCCCGGTGTACCACCAGGAAATCGACGCGCTCGAGACGATCCGCGTCGCGGAGCTCGCCGCCGTACAGGTACAGGCCCTCGAGCCAATCGAGCTCGGCAAGCTGCGGGTTGATCAGGCCGATCCGGGCGCGGATCTCCTTGAGAGGCAGGCCGGGCTCCTCGGGCTCCGGTGACTTCTCGGTGGCGCTCTTCTTGGTCTTCTGCTTCGCCTTGGAGGCCGCCTTCTTGCCGGAAGCCTTCTTCTTGGCGACCTTCTTCGTGCTGCTCTTCTTCTTCGTGGTCGCTTTCTTGGCGGCCTTCTTTTTGGCGACCTTCTTCTTGGCGGTCTTCTTCTTGCTGCTCTTCTTCTTGGCGACCTTCTTCTTGGCGACCTTCTTCTTGGCGGTCTTTCTTTTGGCAGCCTTCGTCTTCGCCGCCTTCGCCTTCACCCGTTTTGAAACCGCCTTCTTTTTGGCGGTTTTTCCGGATTTTTTACGCTTGGCGGCTGTTTTTCGCTTCGTTTTCTTCTTTGTCGTCTTCCGTCCAGCAGGCTTCGTTGTTCGCTTCTTTTTCGTGCTCTTTTGCGAGCCTACGGCCTTCTTTGCCTTTTTTCGGGTAGACTTGGCGCTCTTCTTTCGCGTTGCTTTACGCTTAGCCATCGCGATTTCCCACCCCGCCGGTGAACCCGGGCCACTCCCCGATTCCTTATCTCGCCCACAGCGCCGCAAGTCAATACCCCCGCAAGCACCCCTACCGGCAAGTCGAAGCGGCAGATCGGGGGGCGAGCCGCGGCAAAAATCCGATGCTAGGATCGCCGCCATGACGCTGCGCGAGCGCATCGCCTTTCTCGGCCAGATGCGCGCACAATTCGAGCATACCGGTGCGGTGCAGCCGTCTTCGCGGTACCTCGCCCACGCCATGGCGGCTCCTCTGCGCCGCTGGCACGGCGCGGGGCGCGGCGCCGCCCGGATCCTCGAGATCGGCCCCGGCACGGGCGCCGTCACCCGCGCGGTGGCGGCCGCAATGGGCCCCGGGGACGAGCTCGTCTGCTACGAGATCAACCCGGAGTTCGCGCGCTTCCTGCAGCAAGCCCTGACCACCGACCCGCAACTCGGCCCGGTAGCCGACCGCGTCCGCATCCACGTTGCCCCCGCCCAGCAGCTCGATCGCGGCACGGGCTTCGACATCGCGGTTTGCAGCGCACCGCTCAACAACTTCGGCGCAGAGACCATCGACGCGATCCTCGCCGCCATGATGAACGCGCTGCGACCGGGCGGGGCGGCAACGCTGTTCGAATACCTGCTGTTTCCCGTCCTGCGCCGCGCGTTCCTCCGCGGCGACGCCGCGCGTCGCTTGCGCGCCGCGGAGGCCACCAAGGCGGAGTGGCTGACGCGCCACGGCCGCGGCTCGGTCGTGGTGTTGCGCAATCTCCCGCCGGCGCGCGTACACGAGCTGCGCGCGACTTCCTGAGCGACGGCGTGGCGAGGCGACGGGGTGTCGCCGCGAGCCTTCTCCGGGTCCGGGTCAGGCCGTGGCGCTGTCGCCGAGAACCGTGAGCAGCCGGTCGATGTCGTCGACTGCGTTCCATACCCCCGGGGAGACGCGGATCCCGCTCTCGCGCATGCTCACCGAGATGCCGGCGGCGAGCGCACGCTCGTATGCGGTACGGGTGCGCCGAGGATCGTCGCCGATGACCCGGAAGATCGTCGACCGCTGCGCGGATTGCAGCGAGCTGTCGGCGCGGAAGCCGGCCGGTAACCCGTCCACCAGCCGGTCGACCAGCGCCGTAGCGTGTGCCAGCACCCCTTCGATGCCGATCGCACCGAGAAACTCCAACGACGCGGCCATGGGCATCAGGTTGAGGAACGACGCCGTCTCCGGCGCGTCCCATCGCACAGCGCCCGGCCGGTAGTCGAGCTGCAAGGCGGTCAGGTTGTTGAAGTCCTCAGCGCCCACCACCGAGGTCCAGTTCACCGCCATCACCGGCAGCCGGTCGACCCACTCGGGATCTACATACAAGAGGCCGGTACCGTAGGGCGACAGCATCCACTTGTAGCCCGCAGCGGCAACCACGGTGGCGTGCGCAGCAGGGGCATCGAGCGGCACCGCACAGGCGCTCTGCGAGGCGTCGATCAAGAATGCCACGCCGCGCTCGCTGCACAGCCGGCCGATCGCCTCGATGTCGACGCGGTACCCGGTGGCGAAGTTGACGTGCCCCACCGCGACCACGCGAGTGCTCGGCAGCAGCGCGTCGGCGACCTGGTCGACGCACAGTCCCCGGTCAGTCGGCAGCACGTCGACCGTTACCCCGCGCTCTTGCAGCGCCCGCCACGGCAGGTAATTGGTCGGAAACTCCCCGGCCGGGATGATGACCCGGTCGCCGGCACGCCAGTCGAGCCCGCCGGCGAGCAGCGCGACCCCCGACGACGCGCCCGTGCAGACCGCCAGGTCCTGCGGCCGGCAGCCGAAGAACGGCGCCGCCGCGCGCCGCACTCGGTCGGGAAGGGTGAAATAGATGGCGTCGTCGATGCGCGCAGGGTCGCGCTTCCAGGCGAGCGCCTCCTCGACCGCAGCGCAGGCGACGCGCGGAAACGGGCCGTGGTTGGCACCGTTCAGGTACACCGTGTCGCCGAGGTCGAAGCGGTCCTTCCAGCTCACCGGCTCAGCCGAGCTCGTCGGGGTAGGCGTCTCGGATGACCTGCCAGGCCTCCTCCGCGCGGTCCACGTAGCTGAGGATTTGTACGTCCTCGGGCGAGATCGTGCCTTGCTCCACCATGTAGTCGAGGTTGAGGACGTTATGCCAGTACTCGCTGCCCACCAGCACGATCGGCATGCGCTCCATCTTCTCGGTCTGGATCAGGGTGAGGGCGTCGAACAGCTCGTCGAGCGTGCCGAATCCTCCCGGGAAGATCACCAGCGCCTTGGCGCGCAGCAGGAAGTGCATCTTGCGCAACGCGAAGTAGTGGAACGAGAAGCACAGCTCGGGCGTGATGTAGGGGTTGGGAACCTGCTCGTGGGGGATCTCGATGTTCAGACCGATGGACTTGGCACCGACGTCGTGCGCGCCACGATTCGCCGCCTCCATGATGCCGGGACCACCGCCCGTGGTGATGACGAACTTGCGGATTCCGCGCGCCTGGCAGTGCTCCGAAACCAAGGCGGCGAATTGGCGCGCCTCCTCGTAGTACTGCGAGCCTTTGCCGTCCGGATCGGTTCGGGCGCTACCGAATACCACGATGGTTGAGACGATGCCCTGCTCCTGCTGCAGCAGCTCGGGCTTGAGCAGCTCGAGCTGCAAGCGAACAGGTCGCAACTCGTCGCGATGAAGAAACTCGACGTCTTCGAAGGCCAGACGGTGGGAGGGCAGCTCGCTGAGCCACCGGGCTTGCTCCTCGGGGGTACGTTTCATGGTTGCTCCTTGTCAGCGGCACGATGCCCGCACGGGCCCGCAGGTGCCTCGCGCGCTGCGAATCCAACTCTGATGCTAAGCGTTCGTACCTCCTTGGGCGAGACCTCTTCGCGCGCTATGCTGCGGCGACACGCCGTCCTCGTCGGCAAGACCCACGCGCCGGACCTACCGGACTTCCACCACGGCCTGCTGAGCGGCAGTGAAGCACACCATCGTCGACAAAGCCCGAATGCTCCGCGGCGTACCCTTGCTGTCGGAAGTCTCGACCGAGGTCCTCGCCGACCTGGCGGCGCTCAGCAGCGTCGAGCAACACCCCGCGGGAACGGTGCTGTACCGCACAGGGGAGCCGGCGACCGCCTTCTACATCGTCATCGAAGGAGAGGTGCGCACGGCGCCCGACGGCGACGACGGCATCTGCGTCGGACCGGGAGGTGAGCTCGGTGCCCTGGCGGTGCTTGACGAGCGGCCCCGCGCGGTCACCGCGGAAACCACCACCGCGTCGGTGTTGCTGCGTATCAGTGCCGAGGACTTCCTCTACCTCCTCGAGCAGCACCCCCGGCTGGCTCGCGGCGTGATCCGGTACCTCGCCCGGGAGGCGCGCGCCTCGCTCGCCGTGCGCCGCCGCTACGGGGGAGACCTGACGGGGCCTGTTCGGTGACGCTCTGGTCCGTTCGTCCGGGCGAGCGCGCGGTAACCGCCGCCCTGTCGGGGTACTTCTTCCTGCTCATGGCGTCGCTGTACGTGATGAAGCCGGCGCGCAACAGCCTGTTCATCCAGGGGCTGGGTGCAGACAATCTCCCGTGGGTGTACATCGCCACCGCCTTCGTCACCTGGTGGGTGGTCGCAGCCTACGTGCGCGCCGCCACGGTAACCAACCTGCAGCGCATCATCGGCGCCACGCTGGCGGTCACTCTGGCGTGTCTTATCGCGTTCTGGTTGTGGCTACCCCGCTCCGTCGAGGTCGGACCGCTGGTCTTCTACGTCTGGGTCAAGGTGTACGCGGTGCTGCTGCCCTCCCAGTTCTGGCTGCTATCCGAGGAGCTGCTGGACCCGCGGCAGGCGCGTCGCCTGTTCGGGCCCATCGGCACAGGAGGCGTGCTCGGCGGCATCTGCGGCAGCGCGCTGGCGGTATCGATCGCCGCCACGCTAGGCACCGGGCCCCTGCTGCTGTGTGCTGTCGCGGTCGTCATCGGAGCCGCGGCGCTGTTCCACTTCGTCCTCGCCGGTATGCCGTTGCGCCGCGTCCATGCCCGCGTGAAGGCCACGGCGTCCGAGCCGTCGCCCGACGCCGACCGTGACGGGCAGGGGGCGCCGCCGCACACCCGCGAGCTGATGTTCACCATCGCCGCCATCCTGGTGCTGTCCACCGCCGCCCACACCGTGGTCGATTGGCAGTTCAACAAGGCCGCAGAGAGCATCGCCTCGCCCGACGCGCGGGCGGCGTTCTTCGGCGGCTTCTTCGCCGTGCTCAACCTGGTCACCCTCGTCATCCAGATGCTCGGCACCAGCTTCATCCTGAGCTACTTCGGCGTCGGCGTGGCCATCGCCTTGCTGCCTGCCGCGCTCGCCACCGGCGCGGTCGGCATCCTGCTGCACCCGGGATTGACGACCATCAGCATGGCGCGCGGCGCCGACGACGCTCTCCGGCTGTCGGTCGACCAGTCCGGCCGGGAGCTGCTTTTTCTGCCCTTCTCCAGCACCGAGCGGCGTCAGATCAAGCCACGCATCGACCTGATCGCCAGCCGCCTCGCCAACGGGTCCGCGGGGGCGCTGATCCTGCTCGCGATCTGGTGGCTCCCCGAACCGATCCGGCCGCTCAGCGCCGTCGTACTGGCGCTCGTCGCCTTGTGGGCGTTGCTGGTGGTGCGCGCCCGGCGGCAGTATGCCAACGCCCTACAGCACCTACTGCGCGTGCGCGATCTGGACATCAGCAGCCTCGCTCGATCGCGGCTCGAAGCCAACGCCAGCAGCGCCATTCGCGAGGGCCTCACCAGCGGGGACCGCGACACCATTCGCGCCGCGCTGGAGCTTGCCGAGCACACCGAGCCCGGTGCGTTCGTCGAGGAGGTCCGCGAGCTGCTGCGAGATACCGCGGACGAGGAGTTGCATGCCCTGGCGCTGCAACTGCTTGCCGAAGCGGACGACGAATCGACGATCAGCGATGCGCTTGAGAGCCTCGACCACGCCGACGGCACGTCGATCGCTGAGGCACTCGCCTACGCGTGCACCACGCGCGACGCCGAGGCACGCGAGCGCATCTTTCACGTCCTCGACCGGGCCGACACTCCGCTCGACCGGGAGGTGGTTCGCTCGACGCTCGGAACCCTTCTGCGTGACGAGCGCCCGCACGTCGTGCGCGGTGCGCTGGCCGCCTGCGCGCGATTTCCCGACGCCGAGCTGATCTCCGCCATCTGCGACGCCGGGGGCAGCCGCAGCGTCGAGGGTGCCGCACTGCAGACGCTACAGGCGTGCGGGCAGATGGCAATCGGCGTACTCACCGGCCTGCTGGCCAATCCGCGCAGCAGCCGCTCCCTGCGCTGTTTCGCGGCACGCGCGCTGGGGCGAGTTGGCGGCAAGGGGGGTGCCGCCGGGCTGATCGCAGGCCTCGTCGCCGACGACCGCGCGGTGCGACGCGCCACACTCAAATCGCTCAACTACATGCGCCGCCGTGGAGAGGACCTGGCACTCGGGCGCGAGCGAGAAAGCGCGGCGATCGCCATCGAATGGCAAGACTACCTCGCCTTGCAGCGCATCGCGGCGGCCCTGGGGCCATCGGGGACCGATGGTCCGACGGCGTTCGTAGCCACCGTCGTGGGCGAGCGGCTGTGGGAGGCCGAGGAGCAGCTCTTTCGCGCCCTGGCCTTACGCCACCCGATCCAGGCTGTGTTCTTTGCCTACCGCGGGCTGATCACCGGGGATCCCGCTGCGCGAAGCCACGCCATCGAGCTGGTCGACAGCATCATCGAAACCCCCGAGCGGCGCACGCTGGTGCGCCTGCTGGAGACCGCAGATCCGGTCGAGCGCGGACGCATCGCAGCCGCAGAGCTCGGTCTTCCGCTGCTCTCGCGCGACGCCGCGCTGCACGAGCTGCTCGACCCGGGCGATCCGTGGCTCGCCGCGTGCGCCATTCGGGCGCTGACGAGCGACAGCGATGCGCTCCCGCAAGGCCTTCGCCAGGAGTTGCGGGCGCACGACTACGCACCGTTGAACGAGCTGCTGTAGCCGCCTGTCGTCGCCCGCAGCAACACCGACGGACCTTCCCCAGGGGCTGCTAAAATCGGGCGGCCATGCCGACGAGCACTGTCGAGGACTATCTGAAGCAGATATACCAGGCGCAGCTTGCCGCTCCGGGTGCGCTCGTGCCGACTGGGCAGGTGGCGGCGGCACTCGGCGTCGCCCCTGGAACCGCCACCGCGATGGTCAAGACCCTGGCTGACTCCGGCCTGGTCAAGCACGAGCCGTACTCCGGCGTGCGGCTGACCGCCGCGGGAGAAAAGCTGGCAACCCACGTGCTGCGGCGTCACCGTCTGGTCGAGCTCTTCCTCGTCGAGGTCATGGGCATGGACTGGAGCGAGGTCCACGTCGAGGCGGAGATGCTCGAGCATGCGGTCTCGGAGCGCCTCATGGAGAGGATCGACACCATGCTCGGCCACCCCGAGGTCGATCCCCACGGCGACCCCATTCCGACCAAGGGCGGCGAGGTCGCCGCGGTCGATTACGCCACCTTGCTCACCTGCCCGGTCGGCGAAGGGATGATGCTGGTGCGCGTGCTCGATCAGGCGACCAGCTTTCTGCAGCTCATCGAGCGATACGGGCTGATCCCGGGTGCCCGGGTGCAGGTCATCTCACGCGACGAGCACGCCGACGCGGTGCACATCAAGCCGTTCGAGAGTGAGCCGGTCAGCCTCGGGTTCCGCGCCGCGTCCAAGATCCAAGTGGCGCCCGCCGACTAACGCGGCGTCAGCTCGCCCCCGGCGCTCACTCGATGGCCCGGTCGAGCGCCGCCAGCAACATCTCACAGCCCGCGACGGCTTCACGCAGGTGCACGCGCAGCACGCGCCGCCCTCGCTCCTGCAGGGCGGCGAGATCCCCCAACCATTGCGCCCGCACCAGGTCGCCGAAGGTGTAACCGGCACCGGGCACTTCGATGTCCTCGCCGCTATCGGCGGTCAACTGCAGGAACAGGCCGGTGGCCGGACCGCCCTTGTGCAATTGTCCCGTCGAGTGCAGGAACCGTGGCCCCCAGCCGAGCGTCGTCGCTACCCTGCGGCGCTCGAAAACCAGCCTGCGCACCGCCTGGAGCGTTTCGTAGATCTCCGGTTGCACCGGAAGGAAGGCTTGCAAGGCAACGTAGTCCGGCGGCTCGGCACGGCCGATATGGGCCGCGAGCCAGCCTTCCAGTCCTTCTCCGCCGCGGCGACGCGAGAGCTCGTCGTCGTGCTCGAGATCGGCGAAGACCGCCCAGCCGCTGTCGGTGTCGAGCGGCGGCCGGTCGGAAACCTCGTCGCCCTGATCTTGGGCTGCCAGTAGCGCCTCCGTGCGGTCCTTGCTCGCCTGCACGTCGGGCTGGTCGAAGGGGTTGATGCCCATCAGCGCACCGAGCAAGGCGACGGCCGCCTGCCAGCGGAACAGCTCGCCACCGATGTCGTGGCGGTCCTCGAGCTCGCAGCGGATCAGCGGGTGACCGGCGCTTTCGATCTCCTCGAGGCGACGCTCGTGCTCCGTATCTTCTTCTCCGGCGAGCACCAGAGAGACGAACACGCGGTCGTCAGCGTAATCGTCAGCCGCCCCGCCGGGTTCGTCGATCACCGGCACCAGGCCCCGCCCCTGCTTGCCGGTGCTCTCCGCGACGAGCTGCTCGACCCAGGGGCCGAATGCAGCGAGCGACGGCGCGATGATCAAAGTGAGCTTGTCCCGCCCGTCGCGCCACGCGTCGCACAATGCCGCCGCCAGCCGGGCCGCAGGGTTGGCCGCGGTATCGACCTCAGGCTGACACGCGGCCGCCATCCGGCGCGCCGCTGCCCAAACCTCGGCGACATCGATGCCCATCAACGCCATCGGCAACGCTCCGAAGACGGTCAGCGCGGCGTAGCGCCCGCCGACGTCCGCCGGCGCCAGCCAGAGGCGGTCGAAGCGCCGCTCGTGGGCAAGCTGTTCCAGAGGCGTCCCCGGATCAGTGATCGCGGCGAAGCGCTCACCAGGATTGTCGAGCATCGGCGTGGCGCGCGCGTAGAACCAGTCGAACAGCGAGCGCACCTCGAGTGTGGTGCCGGATTTGCTCGCCACGACGATCGCGGTTCGCGCGGGATCGACGCGCGCGCCGACGGTCTCGATCTGCGCCGGCACGGTGCTATCGAGCACCCGCAGGCGATCCGATTCGAAGACATTGCACGCGACCTCGGAAATGAGGCTGCTGCCGCCCGTGCCGATGAGGATGATGTCCTCCACTTCCGCCGCCTCGAGCTCGGCGGCGAACGCCACCAGCGGCTCTTCGGCGGCAGCCGGCGCGGCCGCCACGTCGAGCCAGCCGAGCCGGTTGCGGGCCAGGTCGATGACCGCGTCTTCGCTTGCCCACAGCGAGCCGTCCTTTTCCCACATGCGCGTCACCGCGCGCCGCTCTTCGAGCTCCTCGCACGATGCCGGCCGCTCGTCGACCTCGACCGCACCGGCCACCCATCGCGTGCCGGTTGCGGCGCGCCGCTGCCCGCCCTCGGGGTCGTCCGCCAGTGTCGCGGCGGCCGCCGCGATGGTCCGCGACAGCCGCGCATAGCGCGCCCGTGCCTGGCGCAGACTCTTGGCCTCGAGCGCCGCACCGATCTGTCGGACGTCGATGTCCAGCTCGGCGATCTCGGCGAGCAGCTCCTCGGCTTCATCGATATGCCGACCGAGCGTGGCATCGATCTCGCCGCGGCGTCGTACGCTGCCGAGCAACGTGGAGTCCAGAAGCGTAACGGTGCCGGGCCCCACGAGGCGTTCGACGTAGTGCTCGCGCGTCTGGCGGGGATCGATGGGAGTGAGATCGGTCCACGCCAGGCGCAAGCGCGCATCGGCAAGCGCCCCGCGCGCCGCCAGCAGCTCACGCTGTCGTCGCCATGCCATCTTGGCGACGGCGACGGCCGCGCCACCGAGCAGCGATTCGACGCCGCTCGTATCCCCTCCTCCGCTGCGGATCTCACGGTGCAGAAGCTGGTCGACAAGACCGTCGATCGGCGCCACGCCGAAGAGCACCGCGGCGAACGGCGCGGTGTACCGTTCGTCGCCGCCGGTTGCGCTGAGGTAGGCCTCGGTCGCCCGGGCCACCGCGTCGACCGTGTACACCGGTCCGAGGCAGACGTGCAAGCGGTCCGCGACGAGGGTCTCGAATACGGCCAGGCCGGCGTCGGTGGGCGGCAACCTGACCATCACATTGGGCGCGGCGGCGGCAGTCAGCAGTCGGCGCGCGGAGCGTGCCATCGCCTCGGCGTCGCTCGCCGTGGCCAGGTCGGCGGCGACGCAAATGATGCCGTCACTGCCCTCGCTCTGTTCGTACCGAGGCAGCAGCAGCGGCGCAGCGTGCGCCGCTTCCTCGGCGAGCAAATCCCCGGCGGCGCCTTTGTCGTCGGCGGTAACCCTCGCGAGTGCCTCGGCGTACTCGCCGCCGCGCGACAGAGCGCCGGCCAGGGCGGTCAGGTCGCCCGTCACCCCGGTCACGGCGCATTCCGACATCAACTCCGCCAGCCTGCCGGAGTCCACCAGACGGCGGCGCAGACCGCGCAGCCAAACGCGCTGACCGTGCTCCTGGATTTCCCGAAACGGACCGGCGGGCGTCGATCTGTCGCCGGGCGTGGTCACACCGCGCTCAGTCTTTCAGCAGGGCGCGCGCACGCGCCTCGATGTTGTCGTCGGTGAAACCGAACTTCTCCATGTTGACCGGGCCCGGCGCCGAAGCGCCGTAACGATCGATGGCGATGACGTCGCCAGCCGGCCCGACCCAGCGCGCCCAACCGAACGAGGTTCCGGCCTCGACCGCCAGGCGCCGGGTTACTGCCGCCGGCAGGATGCTGTCGCGATAGCCCGCGTCCTGTCTTTCGAAGAGCTCCCAGCTCGGCATCGAGACAAGGCGCGCCTTGATGCCATCTGCAGCCAGCCGTTGCCAGGCCACCAGTGCGATGTGCACTTCCGAGCCGGTGGCGATCAGGATGATGTCGGGGTCGCCATCGTCTGCGCAGTCCACCACGACGTAGGCGCCACGCTCCAGGCCCTCGGCCGGCGCCGCAGAAGCCTCGACGGCGGCGAGCATGGGCAGCTTCTGGCGCGTGAGCACCAGTGCCGTGGGTCCGGAACGGTGCTGCATCGCCACCCGCCAGGCGACGCTGGTCTCGTCGGCGTCCGCCGGACGGATGATCGTCATGTTGGGCATCGCGCGCAGCGAGGCAACCTGCTCGATCGGCTCATGCGTGGGGCCGTCCTCGCCCACACCGATGCTGTCGTGGGTGAAAACGTAGATCACCTGCTGGCCCATCAGCGCCGCCAGGCGCATCGATGGGCGCATGTAGTCGGAGAAGATCAGGAACGTGCCGCCGTAGGGCAGCAGACCGCCATGCAACGCGATCCCGTTGAGAATCGCCCCCATGCCATGCTCGCGCACGCCGAAGTGCAAGTTGCGGCCCTCGTAGGCGCCGCGGGCGAAGTCGCCGCCGCCGTCGATGGCGGTCTTGTTGGAGCCCGCCAGGTCGGCCGATCCACCGATCAGCTCCGGTACGTGGCCGGCGAGGGCGTTGAGAGCCTTGCCGGAGGCCGCGCGCGTAGCCAACGGCGCGGCGTCGTCACCGTAGGCCGGCAGGTCGGCGTCCCAGCCCGCTGGTAGCTGCCGCGCGAGGCGCCGCTCGAGCTCCTCGGCCTCACCGGGGAACTCCTCCCGGTAGCGCTGCCGACGCTCATCCCACTCAGCCTGCCAGGCAGCACCGCGCTCGACGGCGGCACCGAAATGCTCGGCCGCCGCTGCCGGGATCTCGAACATGGCGTCCACCGGCCAGCCCAGGTTCTCCTTGGTGAGGCGCAGCTCCTCCTCGCCGAGGGGCTCACCGTGGGCCTTGGGGCTGTCGTGGCGGTTGGGGCTGCCGAAGCCGATGTGGGTCCGAACAGCGATCAGCGAAGGTCGCTCGTGCTCTGCGTTGGCGGCGGCGATCGCCGTGGAAACCGCTTCGATATCGTTGCCGTCGTGCACCGCCTGCACGTGCCAGCCGTACGCCTCGTAGCGTTTCCCCACGTCCTCGCTGAACGAGATATCGGTGGCGCCGTCGATGGTGATGTGGTTGTCGTCGTACAGCACGGTGAGCTTGTGCAAACCGAGGTGCCCGGCGAGTGATGCCGCCTCCGACTGCACGCCCTCCATCATGTCGCCGTCGCTGGCGATCGCGTAGGTGCGATGGTCGATGATCTGGTGGTTCGGGCGGTTGAACTCCGCCGCCAAGCGCACCTCAGCAAGCGCCATACCGACGGCATTGCCGAACCCCTGCCCCAGCGGCCCGGTGGTCGTCTCCACGCCGGGCGTGTGACCGAACTCGGGGTGCCCGGGCGTAGCGCTGCCCCACTGGCGGAAACTCCGGATATCGTCGAGAGACAGATCGTAGCCGGTCAGATGCAGCAGGGCGTACAACAACATCGAGCCGTGGCCCGCCGAGAGCACGAAGCGATCGCGATCAGCCCAATTCGGGTCCTTGGGGTTGAACCGCAGGTGCCGCGTCCATAGCGCGTACGCCATCGCCGCCGTCCCCATCGGCATTCCCGGGTGACCGGAGTTGGCCTTTTGTACGGCGTCTGCCGCCAGCATGCGGATAGTATTGACGCACAGAGTGTCGAGATCCTGGGCCAATGGGGACGCGTTCGTAGACATGAAA
>JASFRZ010000046.1:0-17199 GCA_050114655.1 Acidobacteriota bacterium | reverse complement strand
GTCCTCCAGCGGGTTGCCGGGGACCGCGATGATGTCGGCGATGTAGCCCTCCTGCAGCGGGCCGCGCTCGTCGTAGGTCTCGGCGCACTTGTAGCCGTTGATCGTCATGATCTTGAGGATCTCGGCGTCGGGAATGCCGGCCGCCTGCCAGGTCTTGATGAAATCGATGACGATCTCCCCCCGCGTCATGCCGGGAATGTAGTAGTCGGCGTCGGTGGAGAAGGTCAGGTTGACGCCGTTCTCGTAGGCGTTGCGCAGCTTCTCGACGCGGCGCTCGAAAGCGGCCTGACTGGTGGTGCTCCATTCCGCCGCGGGCGTCTCGGTGCCGGCGCGCCAGATGCCCTTTTCGGCCATCATTTTATGAAGCTCGTCGTCCAGCGGGCCGTCGTGCGCCAGCGACCACAGCCCGGCCTCGATGGCGCGGCGCGCGCCCTCGCGCGTCTGGATGTGTCCCTCGACCTTGAGACCGGCTTTCGCCGCCTCCGCAACGAACAGCTCCATCTCCTCGACGGTGTAGCCGTAGGGCTTGCAGTCGACACAGATCTTGATCACCTGGGCGCCGAACAGGATGTTCTGGCGCACCGCCTTGATGATCTCGTCGTGGGTGTCGGCGTCGAGATACTCGGGATAGACGATGTCGTGATCGACCGCCATCTCCGGCGTCGGCCAGAACTGCCCGCCCATACCGCCGATGATGATCCCCGAGTTGATGATCGTCGGGCCGGGGATCCAGCCCTGCTCGATGGCGACGCGCAGGGCGGTGTCGGCATAGTTGCCGTTGTTGCCCATGTCGCGCACGATGGTGAACCCCGACGACAGCATCTGCATGCCGTTGGAGGCCGCCTGGATGGCGCGCAACGGCGTCGAGTCCATCACGTACGTCAGGTAGTAATAGTTGCTCTCGGGATCCTGCTTGTAGGTCAGCGCCAGATGGTTGTGGGTGTCGACCAGGCCACCGAGCACCGAGTGGTCGGACAGGTCGATGACCTCGGCGCCGTCGGGGACGCTCACCGTTCCCGCATCGCCGACGGCGGCGATGCGACCGTCGCGTACCACGATCACCTGGTCGGACGCCGCGCTGCCGACCTCCGGGTCGATCAAACGGCCCGCGCGGATGGCAATGACCTCGGCCTGCCAGGGGGCGGCGGGCACCGGCGCCGCCGTCGCGGTGGTGACGAGCAGGGCGAAGACAACGACAGGAAGCAGCAGCGCAACGGTTCGTTCCCGGGGTCGAGTCATCGTCAGTCCTCCTGTGGGGGTCAAAGCGGACAGGTCAATCGCTGTGCCGCCGTGAGGCTAGCCCGTGGGGCTGACGGCGCCAAGCGACACGTCACCCTCCCTGGTAACTGACGTACCCGTGCGCCATATTGGGGCCCTCGCCAGCCCCCGACAAACGGAGACGTCGTCATGTCCAGAACGGCTGCCAAGCTACTGGTGATCGCCCTCGCCCTCGTGGTCTCGCCGCTGCACGCATCGAACGCCGGGCCCCTGCTAACGGGATTCGCGGCTGGGACGTCACTCGATGCAGCGCTCGCCGCCTTGCCGCAACCGATCGCGGCAGACACCTTCTTCGAGCTGGTCAACGCCGCCGACGGGCCCGGCTACACCGTCGGTTCGGCACAGGCCGGTACCCAGTTCATGGTGATCACCCTCAGCATCGGCGTGCCCGGCGATCCCGCGGCGACCCGACCGCCGACGTCGCTACCGCCCGGGACCTCCAATGTCGACAGCTTCTTCGACATCTACTCCGAGGCATCGGGTGGCGGCAGCGGCGCTGCCGCCGACGCCGGATTTCCCTCCGCGATCGGCACGGTCAGCGACCTGCTGCCGCCTGTCGACTACTCCGTGCTGGTCGACGGCTGGTCGAGCGATACGTGGATCGGCGGCTACCAGCTCGAAATCAGCCCGACCGCCACCGCGACGGACGACATCGCTACCGAGGCAAACGACCTCGGTACGCTGGGTGACGCAACGGATACGGTGACCGGAACCATCGATGACACCTCCGGCGCGCGGGATGCGGACTGGTACGACTTCACCATCATCAACAATGCCCTGGTGACCCTCGAGACGGCACAGCCCGGCGCGCCCGACTTCGACACCGAGATCTGGCTGTACGACACCGATGGCGCGCTGTCGGACTGCGCCGGCGATCCCTCGCTGGCGGGATGCGGCGCCGCCGGCGAGGTCTTCAACGGCGTCTTCGACCTGGCGGAGACCTGCGCGGAGCAGGACTCGGCGGCATGTAATCTGTTCATCGAACCGGTTGCCATCGAGCCCGGCACCTACTACGTCCGCGTAGCGTACACAACGCTATTCGGCGACGACGCCGATCCCGGCGATTACACCCTCGACATCAACATCGAGGAGGGAGTCTCCGCCTGCCTGGCGTCGCCGACGTCGCCGGGCTGCTCGCAGGTGTTCGACATCGTTGACGGCATCTACGACTACAACGCCGGCTGCAGCGCCGATCCCGGGCCGGTGTGCGACTCCAACGCGCTCGGCGTGCCGGACGGCCCCAAGACGGACTTCTATCTGGACGTCGTCAGGAGCGCGGGCGTGGGCATGAGCCCGGGAGACCGGGTGCTCGTCAATCTCGACGGCAGCCTGCAAACGCGCGGTGACCAGGTCATCACGACAATCGGCGTCATCCCCGAGAACCAGGGAGAGCCTTCGACGGTCTCCTCCAATACCGTCCCCGCCGCCTACGACTCGCTCTGCCCGCTTGATACCGAAGACGGTGCCTGCCTCGCCGCGGGTAACATCGCACAGACTGCGACGCAGCTTTTCGGTGACTGCCTCGGCAACGACAGCGGCGTCTGTTCCCAGCTGCTCGACGCCGGCGACCACACGCTGTCGGTCAATCTCTTCCCTGCCGCGGACAGCACGCCCGGCGACTACACCCTGCGCATCAATCTCGATCCGGATGTCACTTCCGTCTGTCAGGAGGACCCGACGCAGGCCGGGTGCGGTGGCGCGGCGTTGCTGCAGGACGCCTTCCAGCAGTACCTGTCGGTCTGTGACGAGAATCCCACCGGCGGTTGCCGCGGGCTCGCCACCACCGGCGGTGGCGGCACGTCAACGGGGTCCGGAGCCTCGAGCAACGGTCCCCGCAGCTTCGACGTGACGCCCGGCAGCCAAATGGGAGGCTTCACGATCACCGAGACCGGCATCAACACCGGCGTGTTCCAGGTCACCGGCCAGATGGGCTACACGTTCGAGGCCACCAACAGGAATCATGTCGAGGCGATCTTCAGCAATCTCCCGGCCGGCGGCATCCTCGCGACCGACCAGTATCAGATCCGCCGGGCCCCCGACGGCAAGACGCTGCTGCTGCGCGACGACACCGGTAAAGCCTTCACCTACCCGACGTCGTCGATTGCTCCCGAGCGCTACCTGGTCCCGCTCGAGGCCGACATCAGCGACCCGAACTTCACCGTGCTCACCGGCGGCGGTACACGCATCGTCATCCCCTCGCCCTTCGCTACCTACGTCGACGTCGGCAACGATCCCTCCGGCGTCGCCACCACCCCCGACGAGATCGCCACCACCGCCGAGGGCGGCGGCACCGGCCTGATCGGCGTGGTGACCTCGAAAGGCGGCTCGACCGGGCCGGTGTTCGACATCCGCCTGCTCAACATGGGCAAGCCGGCGCGCGTCGAGGGCGACGCCATCTTCGAGCCGCTGAGCGCGACGGAGGCCGACGCGGTGCGCAACGCGCTCGGCGACCTGATGGGCTCGGTGAACTCGGTCTTCGACAGCCCCGGCACCGGCTACTGCGTCGAACAGGACAAGACCGTGCCGAGCGCCGGGGAGCTGTTCCGCTTCGCCAACGCCGCCAAGAGCGCCGAGTTCAGCTACGCCCAGAAAGTGCTGGCGGGGGCCCGTGAGGTCGAGGCCGCCGGTCTGCTAAACCCCGACAGCGATCCCGGCGACTACACCCACTCGACGCGCCAATGGGCCATCTGGACGGCGGAGAAGGGCTTCGACAAGGAAGGCTTCACCGACAGCTTCCTGGAGCACACCCGTGAGGTTCTGGCCGCCAACGGGACACAGTGGTCGGAGCAGATCGAGGACGCGGTACGCGGGCTGATCGACAACCGCTGGAACGACGTCAAGCAGGTGCTCAACGCTGCCAACATCCCGGTCACCGACGACGATCGGATGGCCGCGACGGCGGACGGTGGGACCGCGGGGTCGATGGTCGGCTTGCTGGTCGCGGCGTTGATCGCCGCTTCCTTATCGCTCCCGCTAGAACGAGAGCCCGAGCGCATCGCATAGGAACTCGACCAGCGGCGAGCCCTTGCCGCACAGCCCGGCGAACTCCTTGACGAAGCTCTTGCCGGTGACCTGCTTCTCGGTCAGCGCGGTGACCGCGATGAAGTCCTTGCGCTTGAGGTCGTCGATCAACGGGTGGTCTACGTCGTAGCCCTTGGGCGCGCGCTTGAGCGAATCACCGGCGAGCTCGAAGGTGCCGCTGAAGCTTTTCGCGCCGGTGACCTTCTGCCAGCGCTCGGGGTTGGCGTCGATGGCGCTGCGAATGGCGGTGAGCGTCTCGCCGTCGGGGTGCCAGATGCCCACGCCCATGAAGAACTCGTCGGGCTGCAGGTGCAGGTAGAAGCCCGGGCAATGGGCGTCCCTGCCGCGTTCGTGGCGGAACTGCACGCCGGTATAGGTCTTGTAGGGACTCTTGTCCTTCGAGAAGCGCGTGTCGCGGTAGATGCGGAACATCGAGCCACCGACCTTGCGCGCGTCGGCGCGAAAGAACGGGCTGATGTCGGCGAGATACGGCGCGAAGTCGCGCACGAACTGCAGCACCGGCTCGCGCAACTCGTTCTCGTAGCGCTCCTTGTTGGCGGCAAACCAGTCGCGGTTGTTGTTGGCCGCCAGGTCGTTGAGAAACTCGAAGGCGGCGGGGGTCAGGCGGGCGTCGCTGGGCATCGCATTTTCCGGGTGAAGGAAACGGGGGCAGTCGGCACAATGACGGTAGCAAACGGACAAGCGACCGTCGCGGCGAGCCGTCGTGGAAGGGCCCGCGCACGGTCGGGGGGCTGACATCGTGGCGCGGATTTCCACCACCGTCGAGAAGGACAGCAAGGACGGCAAGAAGTCGGGCCGCGGTGCGGTGATCTTCCTGTTCCTCTTCGCCCTGCCCTTCGCCGGCGCCGGCACCTTCGTCGGCTATCTCGGCGTCTCCGGCATCATCGCCTGGTCGCGTGCGCAATCGTGGGTCGAGGTGCCTGCGCGCATCATCAGCGCCGACCTCGACGTCAACCACGGCGACGACAGCACCACCTACCGGGTGCGCGCCGAGTTCCAGTACGACTGGGATGGGCGCAGCTACACCTCGCACCGCGTCGCCTTCGGCTCGGGCTCCGACAACATCGGCTCGTTCCACCAGGACAAGTACGACGAGCTGCGCCGCTACGCCGGCACCGATCGTCTGTTCCGCTGCTTCCTTAACCCGGAGCAGCCCGGCGAGGCGGTGCTCTATCGCGAGCTGCGTTGGGGCATGCTCGGCTTCGAGGCGGTCTTCGCCGCAGTGTTTTGCCTGGTGGGTTACGGGCTGATGTTCGCGGCGATCTATGGCAGCCGGAAGGTGAAGGAGGCCGAGAAGCTGCAGGCGGCGCGGCCCGACGAGCCGTGGGTGTGGGAGGAGGACTGGGTCGACGGCCGCATCACCGCCAACTCGCGCGGCAAGATGATCGGCGCGATCCTCTTTGCGACGCTGTGGAACCTGATCTCGGCACCGCTCATCTTCATCCTGCCGGGGGAGCTTGCCGAGGGGAACTGGCTGATACTCATCGGCGCGCTCTTTCCGTTGATCGGCGCCCTGCTGGCGTTCTACGCCATCTACGCGCTGCTGCAGTGGCGCAAGTTCGGCAACACCGAGTTCGAGTTGTTCTCCAATCCGGGCGTGCTGGGCGGTTGGATCGAGGGCCGCGTCCACACCAACATCCGTGGGCGTGACGGCGGCCCCTTCCAGCTCACGCTCAGCTGCATCCGCAAGGAGACGCGCGGCTCGGGCAAGAACCGCACCACCACCGAGAAGACGCTGTGGCAGGACACCGCCACCGTGGCCCCGGGCGCCCTGCTCGCCGGCCCGCATGGCGCCAGCGTGCCGGTGCGCTTCGCCATACCGTTCGACGCCGGGCCGCAGAGCGACAAACAAGCCTCCGATCCGATCGAGTGGCGCCTGAGCGTCGCGGCCGAGTTGCCCGGCGTCGACTTCTCGACCCAGTTCGACGTGCCGGTGTTCAAGACCCCCGACAGCGATGCGGGATTCGCGCCGGAGATCGAGGAGCAAGCGCTGGCAGCGGATTCGGCGATCCCGACGACGCTGCAGCAACAGGGCATTGTGCGGCGCCCGACACCGGCCGGGGGGGTGCAGTACATCTTCCGCCGTGCGCGCGCCAAGGGCGCGGCCATCGGCCTGACGATCTTCACCGTCATCTGGTGCGGCTTCATCGCGCTCATGCGCGTGCTCGACGCACCGATCTTCTTCCCGATCATCTTCGGGCTGTTCGCCCTGCTCATGGTCGCCGGCCTGATCGACATGTGGCTCAAGCAGACCCGGGTCGAGGTGTCGGAAGGTCGCCTGGCGCTCAACCGGCGCTTTCTCGGCGCCGGCAAGACACGGTTTTTCAACGCCGGCGAGGTCGCCGCGATCAAGGCGGAGAAGGGCATGCAGTCGGGCAGCAAGCTCTTCTACCAGGTGGTGCTGCACACCCGCTGGGACAAGAAGCACACTCTGGCCTCGCAGATCCGCGACCAGCGCCTCGCCAAGCGCATCGCCCGCGACCTGCAGGAGGCCCTCGGCCGGGGCGCTGGGGAGCCCGGCTTCGAGCCACCTCTCGTCGAGCCCGCCATCTGACGGTCGGTTCAGGCCGGCTACCGACGGGATTCGTTATGCGTGGCGCGAAGAGATGGACGTGCCGCCGCTACACGGGTTGCGGCTCGGCCGGCGCTGACAGGCCATCAGAGCTGCGTCTCCCAGCGCGTCTGGGAGACCTCCTCGCCGTCGCCGTCGCCGGCGCGTGAGGCGTGAACCTCCTGCAGCTTGCGGCCGTCGATGGTGACAAAGGCGGTCGCCGATGCCCTTTCGAGCGAGCCGAAAGAGCGGGCGCCGGAGCGCTCGCCGGACGAGCGCACGGGGCGGTCGCCGCTGGTGAAGCTTCCGGAGCGGAACTCCACCGCCATCTCCTGCAGCTCGGAGCGCGGGTAACGCTGGAACCACGACTTCCACCACGCTGCCGCGGCCTCCTGGTCCCAGTAGCCGGCGTCACGGCACTCGAGCAGCGCTTTGCGTAACACGAGCGCGCTGGTCGGTCGCTGCCCGGGATCCTTGGCGAGGCACTTCAGGATCACCTTCTCGAGGTCGCGTGGAACGGCGTCGTTGCGGTGCGACAGCGGGATCGGCTGGGCAACCTGATGGGCGCGGATGAAGTCGCTGACCGATTCGACATCGAAGATCGGCTTGCCGGTGAGCAGGAAGTAGCCCACCACCGCGAGCGAATAGACGTCCGACAGGCGGGACACGCCGGATTCCCGCACCGCCTCGGGCGCCATCGTCTCCGGAGTGCCGACGACGCGCTTTTCCTCATCGCCGCCGCCCTGCCCCCGGTCGCCGGCGGCCAGCGCACCGATGTTCTTGACCAGGCCGAAGTCGAGGATCTTGACCACATCGAACTCGCCGCCCTGCTCGCACAGCATGATGTTGGCCGGCTTGATGTCGCGGTGCACGATGCCCTTGGAGTGCGCCTCGGCGAGCGCGCCGCAGGCCGCCGACAGGACGTGGATGGCCCGGCCGGGCGGCATCGGCCCGTCGAGCTCGACGATGTCGCGCAGGTCCGCACCGTCGAGGTACTCCATGGCGTAGTAGAAGACACCCTCCGCGGTGTGGCCATAGTCGAAGATCTCCACCGTGTTCGGGTGGGTCAGCCGGCTGGTCTGCTGCACCTCCTGCTCGAAGCGCTTGAGCACCCCCCCGCCGGTGATGTCGGGGCGCAGCAGTTTCACCGCCGTCGGTCGCTTGAGCATCGCGTGGCGGGCCAGGAATACCTCGCCCATGGCCCCTGCACCGATGCTGCCGTGGATCTCGTACTGGCCGAGCTGCGCCGCCTGGTAGCTGCGCCGGCGCAGGCCGAGGTTCACCCGCGACGCCACCGCCGCCACCGCGATCGAGCCCACCAGCAACATCTGGTTCTGCATCAGCATGTCGGTGAAGTGCGCCGCCGGATACGGCTGGTCGGGGTAGGCGTACGACGCGCCGTACCATAGCTGGATGGCGAGCACGCCGAGCGAGGCGGGCGCGGAGATCAATACGGTACGCGCCGCCGTGCTCGGCACCAGCACGCCGCGGGTCATGATGACGAAGCACAGAAACGGCACCACCACCGGGAAACCCGAGAACGAAAAGGTGTGCAACGCAGCGTAGAGGACCAGCACCGGGAGCACCAACGTTTGCACGAAGAGCGCATCGAGCGTCACCAGCGCCGGCGCGGACAGGCGCTTGCGCTCGAGCAGCCGGTGCAGACCGGCGGCGACCAGCAGCAGCACGGTGACCATGGAATTCGGCAACTCGATGACGACGTGGTACAGCACGCCGAGATAGTTGCCCTCCGCGTTGCTGACGTTGATGACCGCAAACATTGCCAGCAGCACGGCGGTGAAGATCGCCAGCGCGCCGGTGAGCATGCGCAGCCGTCCCTGCAGGAAGGAGCGCGTCTCCTCCTCGAAGCCCACGGCGTCGGAGCGCCGTGGGGTACTACGCGGATCCGGGGATTCGACGATGCTCGAGAGGGTCATGGTCATTCATTTGACGCACGCAACCCCTACATGGTTCACCGCGGTGTAAGATTTTTGCTCTCGCTGGGGGCGAGTGCAGCCGGGTCGTGAAGGGATCAGCCCGGATCGCAGCAGCCCATGAGCACGCAGCCCTCTTCCGCGTCCGCCGGCACCACCCCTGCCGCCGCCCGCCCTGATGCTCCCCATTCCGCCGGGTCCGCAACCGACGGCACGCACCTCGGCAAGCTGAACCCGCAGCAGCGCCGGGCGGTGCTCTACGGCCTGTCCGAGCCCGCCGGCAACCGGCAACACACCGGCGTGGGGAACGTGCCCGCCATTCCGCCGCTGCTGATCATCGCCGGCGCGGGCACCGGCAAGACGACGACGCTGGCGCACCGCGTTGCGGAGTGCGTGTTACACGGGTCCGATCCGGCGCGCATCCTGCTGTTGACCTTCACCCGCCGCGCGGCCAAGGAGATGACCCGCCGCGCCGAGCGCATCGTGGCGCTTGCAGCACGCTCCGATCAGGGCCGCGGGCGCATCGTGTCGGGCTCGCTGCGCTGGGCCGGTACCTTTCATGCCATCGCCAACCGCCTGCTGCGCCTGTACGCCCCGTCGCTCGCATTGGATCCGTCGTTCACGGTGCTCGACCGGTCGGACGCCGAGGACCTGCTCGACGTGGTGCGCCATCGCACCGGCCTGTCGCGCCGGAAGAAGCGTTTCCCGCGCAAGGCCACCTGCCTGGCGATCTACTCGCGCTGCGTCAACAGCGGCGCGCGCCTGAAACAGGTTCTCGACGAGGCCTTCCCCTGGTGCGGCGAATGGGAGGAAGAGCTGCGCGAGCTGTTCCGCGGTTACGTCGACGCCAAACAGGGGCGCGCGGTACTCGATTACGACGACCTGCTGCTGTACTGGTTCCACCTGATGCAGGAGCCCACGCTGGCGCGCAAGGTCTCGTCCCGCTTCGATCACGTGCTGGTCGACGAGTACCAGGACACCAACGCATTGCAGGCGTCGATCCTACTGGCCCTGCGCCCCGACGGCGACGGCTTGACTGTGGTCGGCGACGACGCGCAGGCGATCTACGCTTTCCGCGCCGCCACGGTGCGCAACATCCTCGATTTTCCCGACCAGTTCGAGCCGGCCGCGCGGGTGATCACGCTGGAGCAGAACTACCGCTCCACCCAGACGATCCTCGACGCTGCCAACGCGGTGATCGGCTTCGCCGCGGAACGTTTCACCAAGGACCTCTTCTCCGCCCGGCCATCGCGGCAGAAGCCCCGCCTGGTAACCGTCGAGGACGAGAGCGACCAGGCCCAGTACATCGTCGAGCGGGTGCTGGCGGCACGAGAGGCGGGGCTGGCGTTGCAGGACCAGGCGGTGTTGTTCCGCACCGTGCATCACTCCGACCTGCTGCAGATCGAGCTGTCGCACCGCAACATCCCGTTCGTCATGTACGGCGGCCTGCGCTTTCTCGAGGCGGCGCACGTCAAGGACCTTCTGTGCGTGCTGCGCTGGGCGGAGAACCCACGCGACGGCGTCGCCGCGTTCCGCACCCTGCAGCTATTCGCCGGCATCGGCCCGGCGGCGGCGCAGAACATCCTCGATTCCGTCAGCGGGGAGTCGTCGGGGGGCCCCGTCTCAGGCGGAAGCCATGCACTGCCTCTACCGAACGCGCGCCCTACCGCCGGTTTGCGGCTCGCCGACGTCGAACCGCCTGCCGCCGCGCGCGCGGACTGGCCGGCGTTCGTCGAGTTGATGGAGCGCCTGGCGGCGCCGGACTGCGCGTGGCCAGGTCAGGTGGGCGAGGCGCGACGCTGGTACGAGCCCCACCTCGAGCGGCTCTACGACGCCCCGATGGTGCGCGGCGGCGATCTCGAGCAGATCGAGCTCATCGCCGGCCAGTACCCGAGTCGCGAGCGGTTCCTGGCGGAAGTCACCATCGATCCGCCGTCGGCGAGCGGTGACCTCGCCGGGCCACCGCACCGGGACGAGGACTTCCTGGTGCTGTCGACGATTCACTCGGCCAAGGGTCAGGAGTGGGATCACGTCTACGTCATGAACCTGGTCGACGGCTGCATCCCGTCGGACATGTCCACCGGCTCGGTGGAGGAGATCGAGGAGGAGCGTCGCCTGCTGTACGTGGCCATGACGCGCGCCAGGAACGAGCTGCACCTCATCCATCCGCTGCGCTTCTACACCCACCGACAATCGCGCCGCGGCGACCGCCACGTATATGCGCCGCGGTCGCGCTTCCTGCCCGGCGTGATCGCCGACCGCTTCGAGATCACCTGCCGCGGCGGCGCCGCGGCGGATCCCGCCGACGGGGGGCGTGGCGGGGTGCGCGTCGACGTGGCGGCGAGGCTGCGCAGCATGTGGTGATGCGGGCGGACGCGGGAGTGTTCGCTGATGGGATGAAGCGCCCGGATCCGGTTCCCGGACAGGCCGTGGCGCAGGCTGCGCCGACAAACCCGCGAGGGTTTCATTCGGCCGCTACGGGCCGCTGCGCCGGCGAATTCGGCGAGCACGCTGACATTCGACCACATCCTGGCACGGCGATTGCTTTCTGTATGGAGGAGCAACCGCCTTCGTAGCTCCCATTGCCAAAGGGAGGTCGTCATGGCAGCGAGCTTTTTCAATTCCGCGCGCGGATTCCGCCTGGTCAACGCCGCACTGCTACTGCTTGCCGGCAGCGCGGTCGTTGCCGGGGCATGTAACTTCTCCGACACGCCGGCAGTGGACAGCGCCACCATCTGGATCGACACCGTCAGGCGCGGCGATCTGGCGATCGAGCGCCGCGGCGCCGGCCAGATCCTCGACACCGAATCCGGCGAGCTGTACGCCCAGCTACGCATTCCCGAGAGCCAGAGCCTCGACCTGGAGATCGGTCAACCGGCAACGCTCGATCTGCATGTCGCCCAGGTGCCGGCGCGCGTCGTCGAGCTCGGTGACCGCATCGACCAGGGGGTGCGGCTGGTCCGTCTCGAGTTCACCGAGGGAGCACCCGAGCAGGCCCTGCCCGGCATGTCGATCGACGGCACCATCCAGGTCGGCACCATCGCCGACGCGCTGTACGTCGGCAAGCCGGCCTACGGGCAATCCAACGCTCGCATCGGCATCTTCAAGCTGGTTGACGGCGACCGCTACGCCGAGCGCGTCGAGGTGCAGACCGGGCGCTCGTCGGTAAACCTGATCGAGATCCGCTCCGGCCTCGAGGAGGGCGACAAGATCATCCTGTCGGACATGTCGCGCTTCGACACCGCCGGCCGCCTGGCGCTGCGCTGACCGCCCGCCGCACACCAGAACCGCAACGGGGGGCGTTCCTGTTCGAGGGCGGGACACCCTCCTCCCTTGACAACCGGGCACGGCGAGACTACCCACGGAGGGATGCATCCTCTCCTTCGTCGTGGAAGCCAGGGAAGTGAGGTCGAGCGCCTGCAGTCGCTGCTCAACCGCGTCGGCAGCCTGCTGAAAGTCGACGGCGACTTCGGCTTGCTGACACAGCGCGCCGTGCGCGAGGTTCAGGAACGCGCCGGCCTCCCGGTGACCGGCGAGACCGAGGTCGCCACCTGGGAATGGCTCGAGGCGCAGCCCGAACCCAGTCCCGAGCTACCCACCGAGGCGGTCAACTTCATCGTCACGGAAGAGGTCGGCGGCCGGGGCTTCTACGACATGTTCTGCTCTCGCCCGAGCTTCCCCGGCGAGTCGAGCGGCGTCACCATCGGCATCGGCTACGACCTCAGGTTCAACACCGCCGACGAGTTCGAGGCCGACTGGGGCGCGGTACTCCGACCCGACGACTTCCATGAGCTGAAGCCCCACGTCGGGCAACAAGGCAGCGACCAGGTGGTCGCCTCGTTGGCCCACATTCGCATCCCGTTCCTCGCCGCCTGGAGCGTCTTCATCGGCCGCACGCTGCCACGCTTCGTGGCCGTGACGCGCGCCGCCTTCGCCGGCTTCGAGCAGCTACCGCCACTGTGCCGCGGCGCGCTGGTCAGCCTGGTGTACAACCGCGGACCGGCGATGACGGGCGATCGGCGCACGGAGATGCGCGCCATCCGCACGCATATCGTTGAGGGCCGGCTCGATCTGGTGCCCGGCGAGCTCGTCGCCATGAAGCGCCTGTGGGCGGGCGACAGCGGCCTGCAGCGGCGGCGTGACCGCGAAGCGGATTTCTGGCGCCGCGGCGTCGCCGAACAAAACATCTGAGCGGCGGGCCGGAGATTTCCGGCGAACTTTTGCGGCGCGCCGCGCGTACGCGTTGTCGAGAGCGAAGGAGACCGCATGTTCAGCCCGATCAACGACGCCCGCTTCGCTGTCCGTCTGGCCGGCAAGACTCCGTGGATGACCGCCACCTGCGTATTCGCGCTCGGCGCCGCCATGGCGGTGGCGATCGGCGGCTTCAGCCTGTTGTGGAGCGTCTATTTCGCCGAGCTGCCGTTCGAGGAGGCGGCGCGCATCGTCGCGGTGCGCGACCTCACCCAGCCCGATCCCGACGACGTCCCGCCGCGTCTGGCGGTCTTCCGTGAGTGGCAGCGCCGCGCCGCGTCGTTCGACGTCCTGGCGGCAGCGTACATGCGCTCGTGGGACGTCGCCGACGGCCAGGGCGGCCTGGCGCGCTATCGCGTAGCCACGATGACCGCGTCGGCGTTCGAGGTAGTGCGGGTGCCGCCGCTGCTCGGCAGGGTTCTCGATCCCGCGGACCAGCAGGCCGGGGCGCCCGCGGTGGTGGTCATCAGCCACCGCGTGTGGAGCGGGCTGCTCGGCGCTGACGCGGCCGCCGTCGGCAAGGTGCTCGAGATCGACGGCGTGCAACGCGAGGTCGTCGGCGTCATGCCCGAGGGCTTCCGTTTCCCCATGTCGGAGGATTTCTGGGTGCCGCTGAACACCGACCCGGCGGCGATCGGTCGCGTCGAGCCGCGCTGGATACGAGTGTTCGGCCGCCTGGCGGAGGGCGTCAGCAGGGAGCAGGCGGCGGCGGAGCTCGACGCCATGCGCGCCGCGTGGGCGGAGGAGAATCCCGACGACGTCGACGTCCGCGACCGGTTGACCACCGTCATCCCCTACATACAGGCGGACGCCGAGCCCGGCGCGGCGACCACGCTGTTCATCGGCGGCTTCGTGTTCATCGTCCTCGTGCTGGCGGTGGCGTGCGCCAGCGTCGGCAACCTCCTGCTGGCGCGCTCCGCGGCGCGTAGCGGGGAGATCGCCGTGCGTGCCGCCCTCGGCGCCAGCCGCTTACGCCTGATCAGCCAGCTCTTCACCGAGGCGCTGCTGATGACCGCTGCCGGCGCGGCGTTCGGCATCGCCGCGGCGCACATGAGCTTGCGATGGTTCGACCTGTACGTCCCGCTGGAGATGACGCCGTTCTGGATCGACTTCGGGATAAACCCGGCGGCGGCGGTGTTCGCCGTCCTCGCTGCCCTGGGTGCCGCCGTCCTCGCCGGCGTCGTGCCGGCGGTCAAAGCCACCGGTGTCGCCATGCCCGAGATGCTGAAGGACCGCCCGGGGACGGCGTCGGGCGTCCGCTTCGGCGCGATCAGCGGCTCTCTGACGGTCATCGAGGTGACCCTCTCGGTGGCGTTCATCGCCGCGGCGGCACTGGTCGCGCAGAGCCTGCTGGTGGCGATCGGCGTCAACGACGAGCTGCCGACCGGCGAGATCCTGGTGGCCCAGACCGCGATGGCACGCGAGGCGGCCTTCGCTCCTTCCGGGGCGATCACCGTGCCCGAAGGGGAGATCGAGGCGGCCCGCTGGCCCCTCCTGCAGGAGCAGATCCGCGCCGCGGCCGCGGCAATCCCCGGGGCGCGTACGGCGTTCCTCACCGACCGCATGCCCGGTGACCAGCACTTCGAGGCCCGCATCGAGCTGGAGAACGAGACGCTCGGCGCCCCGACCGTGGGGGCGCGCGTCCCGGTAGCGGTGGTTTCCCCGCAGATGTTCGAAGCCTTCGACGCGACGCTCCTGGCGGGGCGCAACTTCGGCCCCGCGGACACGCTGGAGTCCGAGCCGGTCGCGATCGTCAATGCGGCCTTCGCGCGGCGCTTCTTCCTCGACCGTAACCCCGTCGGCGAACGCTTCCGCCGGCGGTCTTCCGGCACCGGCACGGCGCCCTGGGTACGCATCGTCGGCGTCGCCAGCAATCTGCGCATGAAGCCCGGTGCCGAGCAAACGGCCGGCTACTACGTTCCTTTCACCCAGGATCGTTCCAACGGCTTCATGTTGGCGCTGCGCGTTGTCGGCGAGCCGCTGGCCTTCTCGGCCGCCGTGCGCGACGCGGTCAAGGGCGTCGACCCGCGCATCGATGTCTCCGGATTCCAGACCCACGAACAGCGCGGGCACGACAATCTCGTCGCCTTCCAGATGATGGGGCTGATGTTCGGCGCCCTCGGCGGCACCGCGTTCTTCCTCTCGCTCGCCAGCCTCTACGCGATCATGGCGTTCTCGGTCACACAACGCATGCGCGAGATCGGCATCCGCCTCGCGCTCGGCGCCGACCGACGCGACGTCCTGACGGCCGTACTGCACCGCGGCCTGTTGCAGGTCGGGATCGGCCTGCTACTGGGCTCCGCGCTCGGCTGGTCCTTGCTGCGGCTCATGCAGCTCATCCCCATCGGCATGGCCTCCAGCGGCAGCGGGCTGCTCGTCGCTGCGGGCGGCGCGGTGCTGCTCGCCGGCCTGCTCGCCTGTGTCGTGCCGGGCTCGCGCGCGCTCGCCGTCCACCCGGCCGAGGCGCTGCGCCGGGAGTGAGGCCGGCAGCGACGGGATCCGGCGGCAGCGTGCCGCTGTCCTTCAGCGGCGGTTGACTGGCAGGTCGAGCGCGTCGCGGTCGATAATGCGGCCGCCTTTGATGACCGTGTCGATCATCGCGGCGTTGCCGATGTCCGCCACCGGATCGGCCGACAAGAGCACCATGTCGGCCAGCTTGCCGACCTGGATCGAGCCCATGTCGTGCTCCTTGCCCATGAAGATCGCCGCGTTGAGGGTGCCGATGCGGATCGCCTCGAGCGCCGGGATGCCGCCCTCCACCATCAGCTCGAGCTCGCGATGCGACTGCGGCCCGGCCGACTGATCCGAGCCCAGCGCGATCACGCCGCCGGCGGCGTCGATCTTGCGCAGGTTCTCCTGCGCCACCGGCGTCATCACCTTCATCCAGGTGGTCCAGGAGCGCGCCGCGTACTGATCGCGCACGGTTGTCTTCATGCGCTCGATGGTGTCGGCATCCCAGACGGCGCGGTACAGCGGTTGGTCGAGGAACTCGGGATGCTCGACCAGGCGGCTGTAGCCCTCGCCGATAGTCAGCGTCGAGGCCATCGGCACTTTCTTGGCCGCCATCAGCGCGACAAACTCGTCGGACACCGGCCCCTGGATGATCGGGTGCGCCAGTGTGTCGAGCCCGGCGGCGATCGCCTGCCGCGCGCGGTATTCGTGGGAGATGTGCACCGTGGTGCGGATACCCTGCTCGTTGAAGTAGCGCGCCGCGCGCGCCATCAGGTCGGGATCGAGCAGCGGGATGAGCGGGCGGGTGCCCCAGCCGTGCTCGTCGAAGGTGAACTTGACCATGTCGGGCTGCATGGCGAGATGCGCTTCGAGCGCGGCGATCGCTTCCGGCCAGCTGTCGATCAGCGTCTGGTTCGGGCCGCCGCCGTGGCCACCCGGAACGGTGACCAGCGGTCCGGTGGCGTAAATGCGCGGCGCGACGATCTCGCCCTCGCGCTCGCGCCGGCGCAGCGACAGGATGAAGTCGGGGTCGTTGCCGGCGTCGAAGATCGCCGTGACACCGCTGTACAGGAAGCCGTGCAGCGCGCGGATACCGGCTTCGAAGTCGGGACCGCCGCGCCCGCGGCCACCTGACAGATGCACGTGCACGTCCCACAGGCCGGGGATGAGGTACTTGCCGGTGCCGTCGATGGAGCGCGGTCCGGGGTACTCCAGGGTCATGGCGAAGGGCCCCGGGCCGATCGCCACGATGCGGTCGCCGCGGACCATCACGCTGATGCCGGCGACCGGCGGTCGGCCGGTGCCGTCGATGAGTGTGACGTTGTTGATCAGAATGCCGGTGTACTCGTCCTGCACCGGCGCCTGGGCGGCGGGCGAAAGCGTCGCACCGACGAGCAGAAGGACGGCCGCGGCCAGCGCTGGGCCGACAGGCCGGGCACGCCCCGTTCTCTGCCTGGTCATGGCAGCGAACGCGGCAGGCGCTGCGGCATGTCGGCGACAACGTAGGCGATCACCGCCAGCGCCGCCACGCAACGCGCCATCTCGTTGGCATCGATCACCGTCATCGTGTCGGCGTCGGTGTGGTGGTACCAGAAGTAGCGCGTGCCGTCGACTTCCAGCTCCATACCGGGAACGCCCCGGCGTACGATCGGGCCGATGTCGGCGCCGCCGCCGCCGGCGTTGATGGTGCCG
>JASFRZ010000045.1:0-17815 GCA_050114655.1 Acidobacteriota bacterium | reverse complement strand
CTTGATCTGCATGTTGATGTCCGAGAGGGCGTGGGTCTCGACCTCCTCGGTGAAGAAGATCTTGGTCACCCCGTCGAGGTGGATCAGTGAGCTCATTGCCTACTCCTTGTCTGTGGGATTTGCCGGGCTGCCGGCATTAGCGGAGGCGGACGCGGTCGACGGAATCCCAGCGGGACATGTCGGACAGAATGACCTCGTCGCCTTCCTGTAATCCCTGGGTGACCTCGATCAAGTTGACCGAGCCGAGGCCCAGTTGCACGGTGGTGCGCACCGCGTACTGACCGTCATCGACTACCTTGAACAACCCCACCTGGCTGTTGGACTGACCGTACGCCGGCTTGCCGACGTACAGCACGTCCGGCAAGCGCGTGATCTCTACGGTGCCGTCGACCGAGAGCTGCGGCCGGGCACCCGGCGGCAGCTCATCGACCAGCAACTTCACATCCACCGTCACCGTCCCCTGCGACGCCGACGGGTCGATGCGGGTGACCTCACCGGGGATCGTCGAGGTGCGGATGTCGACGATCGCCGGCTGACCCACCACGATGTCCTTGGCTTGTGTCTCCGGGATGCGCAGCTCGGCCTTGAGCTTTTTCGGGTTGACCACACGGGCGAGCACCGTGCCCGGGGTCACCGACTGGCCAATCTCCACCGGCACTTCCTGCAGCACGCCGACGATGCCGGCACGCACGTTGAGCGCCTCCAGGTCGGCCATGGCGTTCTGGTACTGCGCCTCGAGCTGCTGCACCTGGGTGCGGCGCGACTCGAGCTGCGCGGTGATCGACTGCTCGATGATGCGCAGACGCTCCTGCTCGATGTCGTTGCGCGTGGCGGCCTCTTCGGCTGCTGTCTGCCTCAGTCGGAGCTGCAACACGGAGGTGAGCTGCTCGTCAAAAAGCTGCTGCTCGAGATCGGCCTGCAATTGCGCCGTCTTGAAGTTTGCCTGCACCTGCGCGGCTTGCGATTGCTGTGCCAGCCGCTGCGTGTTCATTTGCACTTCCAGATTGCGGAGGTCGGCGCGGCCCGCTTCGAGCGCCCACTCGGCATTCTGCGCCGCCAGCTCGACATCCGGGTTGGAGAGGCGCAGCAGCACGGTGTCGTCGGTGACCTGGGCGCCGGGCAGGAAGAAGCGCTCCTCGACGCGCCCGGCCGAGCGGGCGGTGACGGCGCGGACCTCCTCGGGCACCAGGGTCCCGGCTCCGCGCCGCTCGAGCAGCAGCTCGCCGCGCTTGACGGTATCCATCCACAGGGTAGCGGAGTCCACCGTCGGGGCAGCGCGCTCCAGGGTCGACAGGAAGTACGTGATACCCACGACCGCCACGACCCCGACCACGCCGTACAGGATGCGCAGCTTCTTCTTGGCGGAAGTATCGCGCTTGATATCCATTTCAGGGTTCCTCGAATCTGGTCAAACAAGGCTGGGGCTGCGCCGATCTATAGAGCAAACAGCGTGCCGGAATGGCCGCCCGGCGCAGAAACTGTCGCGAATCTGCCGCGGCAGCGCCTTCTGAGCCGTTTTACGGGCCTGAGAGCAAAACGTTTCAAACTCCGTCGCGCATCGCGGGCAAGGTACTGCTGGCGGCGAGACGCGACATGTTCGCTTGTGGGACGGCGAGATCCCACAAGCGAACGCGAAAACTTGGCCTAAACTGCCTTCTAGGCGCTGTTTTCCGGCACTTCCAGGGGTTGTCGCCAGTGCCATGCCGCGGCCGCGAACACGGCCGCTCCGAGCAGGTCGGAAGCGATTCCGGGGGCGAGCAAGGCGATGCCCGTCGCGGCCAGCAGGACGCGCCCGCCGCGCGGCACGCGGGTGCCGATGAAGCCGACGAACGCTGCCGCCAGTGCGGCGGTGCCCAGCGCGGCGGTCAGCAGGGTGCCGGCGACCGCAGCCGGCGGCCCGGAAAGGAGCAGCAGGGGGTCGTAGACGAAGGCAAAGGGGACCAGGAAGCCGCCGATGGCGATGCCCATCGCCGTCACGCCGGTGCGCAGCGGCGACGCGCCCGCCACGCCGGCGGCGGCGTAGGCGGCGAGCGCCACCGGCGGGGTGATGTTGGACAGACAGCCGAAATAGAAGATGAACAGGTGCGCCGCCAGCAGCGGCACGCCGAGCTGGGTGAGCGCCGGCGCGCCGAGCGCCGCCAGTACCACGTAGGCGGCGGTGGTCGGCAACCCCATGCCGATGACGATCGAGCCGGCGGCGGTCAGCAGCAGTGCGACGAACAGGTGACCCTGCGCCACGGTGATGATGAGCTCCGACATGCGCAGGCCGATACCGGTGAGCGAAGCCACCCCGACGACGATGCCGGCGGTGGCGCAGGCGGCGGCGACCTGCACGGTGCCGCCGGCGCCGGCAACCAGCACGCGGCGCCACCCGGCCCCGTCGAAGCGGGTGTCGAGGAAGGCGGTGGCGACGAGAGCGGCGCTGATCACCCCCCAGAATGCGGCGCGCATCGGCGAGCGCCCGAGGGCGAGAAACAGCACGATGACGCCGATCGGCAGCAACAGGTGGAGGCGTCCGGCGGACCGGCCGCCGACCGCGGGCATGTCGCCGGCGTCGAGGCCGCGTTGCGCTGCGCGGTAGTGGATCGCCATGTAGAGGCCGGCGTAGTACAGCAGCGCCGGCGCCAGCGCCGCGGTGGCGACCTGCAGGTAGGGAATGTTGGTCCAGGTGGCGAGGATGAATGCCCCCGCGCCCATCACCGGCGGCATGAGTTGCCCGCCGGTGGAAGCGGCGGCCTCGATGGCCGCCGCCATGTGCGGTTTGAAACCGGAGCGCTTCATCATCGGGATGGTCAGGCTACCGGTGGTCACTACGTTGGCCACCGCGCTGCCCGACAGCGAGCCCATCAGCGCGCTCGCCACCGAGGCGGTCTTCGCCGGGCCGCCGCGGGCGCCGCGCGCCACGCGGCCGGCCAGTCCGATCAGCAGCTCGCCGCCGCCGGCGGTGTCGAGGATGGCGCCGAACAGCACGAACAGGTACACGAAATCGGCCGAAACGCCGAGTGGTATGCCCCAGATGCCCTCGGTCGACAGGTACAGATGCTCGATCAGGCGGGTGGCGCTGTAGCCTCGATGCGCCAGGAAGCCGGGCAGCCACGGGCCTGCGAAGGCATAGGCGAGCGCGAGCAGTGCGATGCTCACCAGCCCCCAGCCCGCAGCGCGGCGTGCCAGCTCGAGTACCAGCACGACGGTCAACGCGCCGGCCGCGAGGTCGAGCGGCGTCGCGGCGCCGACACGGCGCACCAGTGCCTCGTTCTGGCTGACGATGTAGATGCAGCCGAAGACCATCGCCGCGGCCAGCGGTACGACGTCCCACCGGCGCTTGTCGTCGCCGGCGCGTACGCCGACGCCGAGGAAGCCGAGGGTCGCCATGAGGGCGAGGTGAATCGGGCGCTGCACCAGCGCCGTGAACGGCGAGATACCGGCGGCGTAAAGGTGGAAGAGGGCGGCGGCGAGGGCGATCGCGATGATCAGGTGGCGGCGCATGGCCGCCTACGTTACCCGATTGCCCGCCTGCCGGTGGTATCTTGCTTGGTGGCGGTGTTGCCGCCGTGCAGGACTTGCCACGTGAGCGCGCCCGCCGCGCGCCGAAGACTCCGCTCGCGGCGTGCTCGCCGAACTCCACAGGAAGGCCCGAGCATGATCCAGCGAATTCCGCAGCGCTCCTCGATGCTGCTCACCCTGGCGCTCGCGGTGACGGCTGCGGCGATCGGTTGCGGCGGTGGTGGCCCCGAGTTCACCCAGGAGATGGCAGCCAACATGATCAGCGCGCAATGGCCCGATGCGGACGTGCAGATGCGCAATGCCTACATCGACGAGCAGGGTCGCGGCGTGGCGGCCGCCAACTTCGACGGTGAGCCATGGGAGTTCTATTTCGCCGCCGGCCCCGAGGGCACCTGGACGCTCGATGCGGTGAGCGTCGACGGCGGGTTCTTCCGTCTGAGCGACCTCGAGCAGATCTCCGCCACCATGATGCAGATGGGCGAGGCGGCGAGCGCTCTGGAAGCCTACAAGGGTGCCAACGGCACCTATCCCGAAGGTGACTCGCCCGAGGTGCTGCTGGTGTTGATCCCCGACTACCTGGCCGAGGAGACCGAGCGTCAGGACGCCTGGGGCCAGGGGTTCCTGTACGAATCCGACGGCGACGATTACACGCTCACGTCCATAGGCGCCGACGGGCAGCCGGGGACGAAGGACGACATCAACCTGTACAACGGCGCGTTCGTCGGAGCGAGCCAGGGCGGCGGCCAGGGGCAGTGACCGGATGATCCTGGCGCGCCTCGTAGAGGCGCTGCCGTCCCGCTCATCGTCGTGACCGGCGCGCGGCCCCTCTCCGGTGTCAGCGCAGCGCCTTGAAGAAGTCCTTGATGAGGGCGGAGCACTCCTCCGCCATCAAGCCGCCTTCGACCGATCTCAGGTGCGGCGCGAGGGCTGCGTCGGCCAGATCGAGCGCCGAGCCGCACGCCCCCAGCCGCGGATCGCGCGCGCCGTAGATCAGCCGGCGGACGCGCGCCAGCGCGATCGCGCCCATGCACATGGCGCAGGGCTCGAGCGTCACCACCAGGATGGATTCCTCCAGGCGCCAGTCGCCCGCCGCGGCGCCGGCGTCGCGCAGCGCATTGATCTCGGCGTGGCCGGCGGGATCGTCGGCGGCCTCCGTGGTGTTGTGGCCGGTGCCGATGATGTGGCCGTCGAGAACCACCACGGCGCCCACCGGTACCTCGCCCTCATCGCCGGCGCGTCGCGCTTCCTCGAGCGCGGCGGCCATCCAGGCGGCTTCGACGGACGTGTGCTCGGGGTCCGGCATTGCGCGGCTCGGCGGTCGGAAGGGCCGCGGGGCGGGGCCGCGGCCGGGCGGGGCCGGGAAAGGAAAAATGCGCCCAGGAGGACTCGAACCCCCAACCTTCTGGTCCGTAGCCAGACGCTCTATCCAATTGAGCTATGGGCGCGAGGCAGGCAACCGAACGGCGCCTGATCGAACCCAGAGAATAGCACCGGGCGGGGCGGGCTCCAACCGCCTGGACGCAGGCAATCGGGCGGGAGTAACCTGAGAGATGAGGGTCCCCTTCCCGATCTGCGATAGCACCGCCTTGCCGCCCTGCGCGGGACGGCATCAGGGAACGCGCGCCGTCTTCCCCTTCCGTCCGGCCGTCGATCGGGACGTTGAACAGCGCGCCGGTCATATGGAAGAGTGGTTAAGCAGAACACGCTCGCCGGGCGAGCCGGCGCACGTAGCAGCTCCCTCGGATTCGTAGCGGTATGCAGTAGAGGCCGGTGAACGCGGCAGGGAACACCGCGTGACCGGGGAGGAACAGGGCATGAAGAAGTCAATGAAAACGTCGTTCGCCGTGGTGTGTGCCGTTGCCGTTCTGCTGGCGACGCCAGTCGTCGCCCAGCAGCAGAACTCCGAGGAGATGGACATCGTCCGGCGCGCCGAGCAGCTGGTCCAGCAACAGAGGCCGGACGAGGCGTTGCAGGAGCTGCAGAAGGTATTCGACGAGGACCCGGAGTTCGCGCCGGCGTACTTCGTCGCCGGCCTGGCTTATCGCGCAAACCAGCAGAAGCAGGAGGCGTACGACGCCTTCGTCAAGGCAACGGAGCTCAATCCCGGGTGGGGAGCGGCGGAGCGATTTGCGTCGATGTATGCAGCTGATCTCGGCGACCTGGAGGCATCCTGGGATCATGCCATCAAAGCGCAGGTCGCCGGCACCGACATGTCCGACGCCTTCGCCGGGCTGCAGACCATGGGCCCGGCCCCGGACGACTGGCAGGCGCGTGTGAACGCCGCGCGGGTGTGGGTGGCACCGATGAACGTCGAGCAGTTTCTCGCCCACGAGGAGAATCCCTTCGGTCGCATGATCGATGCCAGCGGCGACCCGAACAACACCGACAACGTGAGCAACTCCCGTGCAACAAGCGTGGGGGCACGGGTGGTGTCGGAGAGCTCCGCCGACCGCGCGTCGGTGATGCGGCGCATGCGCCAGCGCGTCGCCGACTCGCAGTTTTTCGGCTTGGTCGGCACCCAGGAGCAGGCGACCTACATCCTGGTGCTGGAGGCCGAGGACATCGGCGAGAACCCCGGCAACCGGCCGCTCGAGGGGCATCTGAACCTGCTCGACGCGCGCAGCGGCGAGCAGGTGCACCGCATGCGCATCGAGATGCGCAACATCGCCTCGGAGGCGGACATCAACCGTGACCTCGACCGCATCATCGGATCGCTCGAGGACTGGGCGGCGGAGCAACTTCGCTGAGCCGAAGCGGCACGGTTGACGGGCGCGAAGCAGCGGGGTAAACCGGTTGCAGAGCAGGGCGCCGAGGGCTTCGTGTGGAGCCACGGCGGGCTGCAGACACCGGAGGCTCCCTATGTTCAAGACGCCGTCGCGGCGTTACGCCGCGCTCCTCGCCGTTACTCTCCTCATCGCGCTCCTCCTTCCGGCCGCGGCTTTCGCGCAGAATGCCGAGGAGATGATGGGCATCGTGCGCAACGCCGAGCAACTGGTGCAGCAACAGAAGCCCGACGAGGCGCTCGCCGCGCTGCAGCCGATCTTCGAGCAGACCGATTCGTTCGCGCCGGCGTACTTCGTCGCCGGGTTGGCGTACGAGGCCAAGGATCAGGCCCAGGAGGCATTCGACAACTTCGTCAAGGCCACCGAGTATCAGCCCGGCTGGGGAATCGCCTACCGCAAGGCCTCGTTCTGGGCGGCCAGAATGAACAACCTCGATGCCTCCTGGGAATACGCAATCAAGGCGCAGCAGGCCGGCACCGACATGTCCGACGCCTTTGCCGGGCTGCAGACGATGAGCGAGGCTCCGGCCGACTTGGACGAACAGCTCAACGCCTACCGTGTCTTCGTCGGCCCCTTCGACACGACGGTCTTCGAGGAGTCGGGTGACACCGCGCTGGCCGGCGGCGCCGACAGTTCCGCGACCAACCGCACCGATATTGGCAAGCGCGTCGTGCAGGAGGCCACCGTCGATATCGTCGGCTACCAGCAGGAGGCACGGCGGCAGTTCTCCAACGCGCGCGCATTCGGCCTGGTGCAGCAGCAGCAGCAGGCGCAGCTGATCTTCGTCACCGAGGTGGACTCGCTGGAGGACAATCCCTCACGCCGGCGGCTGCGCGCCGTGGTCAAGCTGGTGGACGCGCAGAGCGGCGAAGAGCTCTACCGCCGCCGCATCGACTTCGGCAACATCGCCTCGCGCGGCGATCTCAACCGCGACTTCACCCAGCTGATGAACCTCATGCAGGAGTGGGCTGCGGAGCAGCAGCGCTAGGCTGCCGGCGAATCGACCTCAGCAGGGAGGTTCGCCCGCCGGCGTCACCACTCGATCTGGCCGCGCCAGACGAATGCCCAGATGCTGCCGATATCGACAATGTCGGCGCGCACGAGGTTGAACCGCATCAGGGTCATCGGGTTCCAGTACCAGTTGAGCCCGAAGGTGACGTCGTCGAGCTTGGTTCCCTGGATCGGATCATCCGGCTTGACGACCTCGTCGACGCCCAGGTCGAGGGTCGAGTAGCGCAGCGCGACCTCGAAGGCGCCCAGGCCGCCGTTTTCGAGAAAATTGCGGTTCGGTCGCAGGCGGTGGAAGAGCGAGTCACTGTAGGCACGACTCTCGCCGGTGAGGAAGTAGCTGCCATAGACGTACCAGCCGGTGAACGTGGGATCGCCGCTCTCGACCGAGTTGACCGGCGCGACCTTGTACTCCCCCTGCGCGGAAAACGGACCGGACACGACGGCGGCCTCGACGCCGATTACCGAGATGCCGTCGATGACCAGTGGCCCCGAGCTGATGAAGCGCGGCGACAGGTGAACCTCGGGGCGCTGACGAAACACGTTCGGCCGGTTTTCGGCGTTGCGGAACACCGCGGACGCACCGACGTGCACGACCTGCCGCCCGCCGTCGCGGTTGATCAGCGCGCCGGCGAAGCGGCCGCTCAGGTTGTATCCCTTGGGCTCGACGCCGATGCCGTTGTCGCCGGTGTCGCGGAAGAAGCCGACGCCGTAGTTCCAGTTGCCGCCGATGATGTTGCCGTGCAGCATGAAGCCCGAGTTGCGCTCCGAGTCGAACACCGCCGGCAGGCCGCGCTCGATGAACGTGATGTATTTGCTGCTGGTGAGCTCCTCGAGGCTGAACGGCTCCTTCATGTGTCCCATGCGAAAGCCGTAGACCGGGTTGCGAATGCCGAAGTAGAGGTCCTTGATTGCCGCCTCGCCGCCGGCGAAGTCGATCTGCAGCTTGTACTCGAACTTCTCGTAGACGTAGCCCTGCACGAAGATGCGGGCGCGGCGGAACTCGGTGCCGTTGAGGATCTCGCCGGCGACCGCGTCGGCGACCTCGGAATCATCGCCCCACACCGTCCAGTCGTACTGGATACGCCCGCCGAACCGTAGCTGGAACTGACCGTCGTTCGTCTCCATGCGCAGCCCGTCGCGCCAGAAGACCTTGAAGCCGCTCGGGTCCTCTTCCTGCGCGTGCGCGATTCCTGCGAAAGAGGCCACCAATACCAGCGCCGCAACGACCAGCAGCGTTCGTCTCAAGGTTCCACCCGTTTCGTCCGGCGGCCGGCGATCGGCCCGCCGCGGCTGGCGCGTGCGGACTCGACGCGGCCGCACGCGCATTTACATTGTCAAGAGCGCATGAACGATATGAAGACACAACAAAGATCACGCTAAGGGTGGGTGAAGATTCTGTAAAGACATGAGATTGCGGGAAAGCGCGCCAATGGGGTGGGCGGCGGTCCGAGGGCACGGCTCGGCGGAGCCACGCGCACGGGCCTCAGTCGGTGGCGACGTCGATTTCGGCGGTGGGCACCCAGACGGCGAAGCAGCTGCCGCGTCCGAGCTCGCTGTGCACGCGTACCTCGCCGCCGAAGCCCTGCGCGAGGTGCTTGACGATCGCCAGGCCGAGGCCGGTGCCGCCGGTGTCGCGAGAGCGCGCGCGATCGGCGCGGAAGAAGCGCTCGAAGATGCGCTGCCGATCGATGGCGGAGATGCCGATGCCGGTGTCCTGCACCTCGAGGACGGCAAAGCCGGCGTCGTTGAAGGCGCGCACAGTGATCGTGCCGCCCTGCGGGGTGTACTTGATGGCGTTGTCGAGCAGGTTGTCGAGCACCTGGGTCATCGATTCGAGGTCGCCACGGATGATCACCGGGTCCTCCGCGGTCTCCACGGTGCAGGTGTGTCGCTGCAGCTTACCGGCCTCGTCGTAGCCCTCGACGACGTGCGTGACGACCTCGCGCCAGTCGGTCACTGCGCTCACCTCGGCGTGGTCGGTGGCCTCGATGCGCGCCAACGACAGCACGTCCGACACCATCGCGGTGAGGCGGTCGACCTGCTGGTCGATCTTGCCGAGAAAGCGCAGGTTGTTGGCGTCATCGTGGATCGCGCCGCCGATGAGCGTCTCGACGTAACCGCGGATGGAGGTAAGCGGGGTCTTGAGCTCGTGCGACACGTTAGCGACGAACTCGGTGCGCATGCGCTCGAGGCGGCGCAGGCTGGTGATGTCGTGCAGTACGGCGACCACGCCACGCTGCCCGTCGGACTCGAAGGCAGTGGCGTGGGCGTCGATGACGTAGGTGGCCTCACCACGCGCCAGCGGGAACTCGCTGGCCGTCGGCTTGCCGGTGATGCGGGCCTCCTCGCACAGGACCGTGAGCTCGGGAACGCCGATCGCCTGCCAGATGTCACCGTCGGCCACCTCATCGCCGATCTCCAGCAAGTGCTGCGCAGCACGGTTGTAGAAGATCAGGTTGTCGTCCTCGTCGACCGCGAAGACTCCCTCCTGGAGCCCGGCGACCATGGCGCCTAGCTGGGCGCGCTGCTCGTCGAGGGTGGCGATGCGGTTGGTGAGCTCGTCGGCGAGCCGGTCGAGAGTGGAGCCGAGCAAGGCGAACTCGTCGGCGCCGTCGGCGCGCACGCGCTGCTCGTAGTGCCCCTCGCGCAGCGCCTCGGCGACCTTGGTCATGCGGCTCAGCGGCGAAGTGATGCGCCGCGCCACCAGCAGGCCGACGCCCAGCGCGATGACCATGCCGAGCGCGGCGCCGAAGGCGATGGTGTTGCGCAGCGCCGCAAGGCGCGCGTCGACCGCTACAAGCGGAATCGAGGTGCGCACCGTGCCGACCTCGCGATCGCCGTCGCGCACGGTGATGGCGACGTACAGCAGCGGCCGCTCGAGCGTGGCGCTGAAGCGTCGCGAGACGCCGTACGGGTGCGACTTGGAGGCCACGATCTCGGGACGTGTGCCGTGGTTGTCCATCGTCCGCGGGTCGTGGTCGGAGTCGGCAACCACCACGCCATCCGGGGCCACCAGCGTGATGCGGGTCTCGGTCTGTTGCCCCATGCGCTCGATCTGCGCTTCCAGCGTTGAATCGAAGCCGCCGTCGGTGGCGCCGGCGGCGAATCGCCGCTGGTGCTCGCGGAAGGCCTCGGTGGAGTAGGGCACCAGCGAGGTCGCCATGTCGAGCAGGCGGGTCTCGACGTCGGCGAGCAGTGACGTGCGCAGCTGCTGGTGGAGCAGGAACCCGGTGGCGGCGAGCGTCACCAGCACCAGCGCGACGAAGGTCAGGTAGAGCTTCCAGAAGAAGCGTGAACCGAGCACGTCAGGTCCGCCGTTTCATGTTTGAGGAATGAAGCAGAGCGCGCTGCTGCAGGGCGTGCGGCCCGCGTCGCGCCCTCAGTCGTCCTCGCGGAACTTGTAGCCGATCCCGCGCACCGTGGTGATCATATCGCTCAAATCGCCCAGCTTGCGGCGCAGCGCGGCGACGTGCACGTCGACGTTGCGCTCCGAGATCTGGTAACCGCCGGCGGTGATCTGCTGTACCAGACGGGCGCGCGGGTACACGCGGCCGGGCTGACGCGCCAGCGCCACCAGCAGGCGGAACTCGGCGAGCGTCAGCTCGATGGGCTCGTCGTCGACCTTGACCTCGTGGCGTCCGAGGTCGACCAGGATGCGGCCGCGTTCGAGCTTGTCGGTCTCGCCCAGCGGCGGCTCGCTGGCGCGCCGCAGCACTGCATTGACCCGTGCCACCAGCTCGCGGATGCGGAATGGCTTGACGACATAGTCGTCGGCGCCGACCTCGAGGCCGGCGACGGTGTCGGCCTCCTCGCCCTTGGCGGTGACCATGATGATCGGCACGTCGCGCATGCCGTTGCTGCTGCGCAGGCGGCGGCACACCTCGAGCCCCGGGATTCCGGGCAGCATCAGGTCGAGCAGTATCAGCGCCGGTTTCTTGGCGGCGGCCTCGCGCAGGCCGCGCTCACCATCGACGGCGCACACCACGTCGTAGCCCTCGTTGGCGAGGTTGTACTCGAGAATCTCGAGGATGTCCGGGTCGTCCTCGATGACCAGGATGCGGCGGTTCTCCATGCCGCTAGGTTAACAGCGGCTGCTGGTCTGTGAAGGCGATCCCGGCACGCTTAATCGAATCTTCACGGCATCCGCCGGAGCGGGAATCTGCCCCCTGCGAGGCGTGCGCGAGGGCGCCCCGCACGCAGAGAGTAGGTCCCCTACGCAAACGTCGCCATACCTCCGGTCGCAGAGAAGGGTTGACACGCCGACCTGTGGCCGATTACTGTCCTATGACAGTAGGACACAAGGGGCCATGACAATGAATCCGATTGACGTCGACAGATACGAGAGCGGGCATGCAAGCGAGGGCGGGCCATGGAGCTGAGGATCGATCCGGCCAGCGCCGTGCCGGTGTACGCGCAGGTGGTCGAGCAGGTGCGCACGCTCATCGCTTTGCGCGCATTGCGACCCGGCGACAAGCTGCCGTCGGTGCGCGAGCTCGCCGCGCAGGTGCGCATCAACCGCAACACGGCCGCCAAGGCCTACCAGCTGCTCGAAGCGGCGGGGGTCCTGGAGACCAGGGCGGGGCAAGGGACCTTCGTCGCCGACGGGGTGCCGCCCTGGTCTCAGGACGAGCGCCTGCGCCGCCTGGAGCAGAGCATCAACCGCGCCCTGGTGGAGGCCTTCCACCTGGGGGTCCCGTTCGAACGAGTTCTCGAGATCACCGAGCGCCTGGTGCGTGAGTTCGAGGCCGAGAAGAAAGCCGAGACCGGGGGAGGTTCCGCATGACCGCTGCGGCCATCAGCATCCAGAACTTCACCAAGCGCTACGGCAAGGTGACCGCCGTCGACGACCTTTCGATCGACGTGCCCAAGGGCTCGATCTTCGGCCTGCTGGGACAGAACGGCGCCGGTAAGACCACCACCATCCGCACCATGCTCAACCTGCTGCAGCCGACCTCGGGCAAGATCGAGGTGCTCGGCCTCGACTCGGTGCGCGACTCGCTCGACATCCGCAAGCGCATCGGCTACCTGCCCGAGGAGCCGACCTACTACCAGTGGATGACGGTCGAGGAGATCGTCTCGTTCAACGCCGCCTTCTATCCCACCTGGGACCAGTCGCTCGCCGACCGCCTGCTCGACGAGCTCGGTCTGCCGCTTGATCGCAAGCTCGGCAAGCTGTCGCGCGGCATGCAGGCCAAGGTCGGGCTGGTGATGGCGCTCGGCCAGCGCCCCGAGCTGCTCATCCTCGACGATCCCACCGCCGGCCTCGACCCCGTCGTGCGCCAGGAGTTCCTCGAGGCGATGATCGCCAACGTGCAGGCCGAGGGCGGCACGGTCTTCTTCTCCACCCACCTGCTGCACGAGATGGAGCGCGTCGCCGACGAGCTGGCCATGATCCACGAGGGCAAGCTGCGCCTGCGTGCCTCGCTCGAGGAGATCAAGCGCGACTTCAAGAAGCTGCGCGTCGTCTACCCCAACGTGGTGCCCGAGATCTTCCCCTTCAACGGCATCGTGCGCGCCGACGTCAACCACCACCAGGCTGTCCTCACCGTCGCCAAGTACAACCCCTCGATGGACGACGCCCTGCTCGGCAACGGCGCCGAATCCGTCGAGCTCATCGACCTGTCGCTCGAGGAGATCTTCGTCGAGACGGTCAAGGGCGATCGGAAGGCGTCGTGATCAAGGCGCTGCTGTGGAAGGAGTGGCGCGAGCAGCGCGGCATCGCCTTCGCCGGCGCGGCGGTGGCGCTGATGATCCCGCTGATGACCATCACCATCGCTTCGCTCGCCGGCGCGCCCGACTTCCGCGACGTCTCCGAGGTAGTGCCCTTCCTGTTCGCCATGGTGGTGTGGCCGCTGTTCGCCGCCCTCGCCGGCGCGACGGTCAATAGCGAGAGCGCGTCGATGGCCTCGGCCGGTTTCCTGCTTTCGCGCCCGGTGCCGCGACCGGCGCTTTGGCTGATCAAGGTGGCGATAGCATCGGTGGCGATCGCCTTCGTCGTTTCGTTGTCCTTCTACGCCGCGCTGAGAGTCGACGTCTTGGTGGGCGGCTGGGGTTTCAACTTCCCGTTCAGCTCCGACCCCTTTGCGTGGCCGCCGGACGGCGCCGTTCAGAGCATGGCGGTCGGCGGCCTAGGCGTGACGTTCTGCGGCGCCATCCTGCTGTCCACCCTTCTGCGGCGCTCGATCGCCGCAGCAATGGGCGGGCTCGCGCTGGCGATCGCCAGCCAACTCGGCGCTGTCTTCGCCGCCTCCCGCATCGGCGCGTCGCGCCTGGGATCAGGCGTGGAGGACTTCCTATACATGTTCTCGGCGGGGCTCTGCGTCGTGTTGCTGGGCGCTTCGCTGTACCTGTTCCGCCGCGCCGGGCTCACCGGCATGGGCGACGCCCGTCGTGCGGCGCGGCCCGCTGCAACCGGCATCGTGGTCTCCCTGTTGCCCTTGATCATGCTCGCCGGCTTCACTTCGACCCGGATCACTGCCGACAGGGGCGTGCTGCGCTTCGCCCGATCAGTGCCGGGCACCGACCTCAGCGTCGTATTCGTACATGGCACCGCATTCGCCGGCTCGAGCCTGTGGGTGGCGGAGCCGGGTCGCCCGCTGCGTCCGCTGACCGGACGGTTGGCGGAGCCGGTGGCAGTAAGTCCCGACGGCGAGTGGCTCGTTTACTGGTCGCGGCTGAGCGCGATCGGCACGCGTCAAGCAGCCTGCGAGCTACGCGCCGCGCGCATCGATGGCTCGGAGGACAGGGTGCTCGCCGCCGGCGCCAATCGCGGGCGCTGGTGTGCCGACGAAGGCGGCTTCGGCCCCGACGGACAGCGCCTGGCGCTGCGTGTCGACACTTCGGACACCGGCGAGCGCCTGTTGATCGCCAGCATCGATGGCGGCGCGCCACGCTATATCGACGTCAGCGAGATCGCGCCCGGTCGATCCGTCCGAATTATCCCCAAGTGGACATCACCGGACGCCGTGCTGCTGTACAGCTACTACGGCGACGCTTCCTACTGGCGGGTCAACGTCGACTCCGGGACCATCGAGGCGGTGTACGTGCCGTCCGAAGACGTCTACTTCAGCACGCTTGCATCGTCGCCGACCCATCTGCTCGTGCGAGAGTACGAGCGTGGCGACTATTCGACGAATCCACTCGAATCGGAGTCGCGCCACTCCACCACAAAGCTGATCACCGTCGCCGACAGCAGCACGCGTGATATCCGCCCGTTGTGTTCGCCTGACCGCGATACGTGGGGCACCAGGGCAACGTTGTCGGCCGACGGTCGCTACGCCTACTTCACCTGCCGGTCGGATTCCCCGCGGGCCGGCGAGGGGGATTTCATCGATTCGGAGGAGCTGTTCCGTGGCTCCTTGATGCGCCGCGACCTGCAGAGCGGCGCGGACACGATCATCGCGGGATTCGACGGTTATGTGGCCAGCATCATGCCGTCGCCGGACGCCACCCGCTTCCTGGTGCTTCTTGCGGACCCACAACCAGTCGTGCAGCGCGTGGCGCCTTCCAGCCGTCGAGTCTGGCGTGGTCTCAGCTACCGCTACGTCCTCGTCGAGCGCGACGGAACGCTGCGGCCGTTAGACATCACCCCGACATGGTCCGCCGGCCAATGGTTCGATAACGACCGCCTGGTGTTGTCGGGCCGCGGACTCGCGTACCTCGAGCTGCACGAGCAGGCCATCGAGTTGCGCACGATCTACACCCCGCCGGAGGACGTCCGATGACCCGCGCCCTGCTGTGGAAGGAGCTGCGCGTGCAGCGACCGGTCCTGCTCGCCGGCGCCATCGCCGCCGTGCTCGGGCCGTTGCTGGTGCTGGCGATGTTCTCCACCGAGGGGCGCTTCGAGTATTTCGACATCGCCCGCGGGATGCGCACCTTGGCAGCCTGCGCGTGGCCGTTTCTCGCCGTCGCCGCCGGGGCCATTCCGTTTGCTACCGAGGCGGAGGATCGCACCGCCGGCTTCCTGCTGTCGCGGCCGGTCTCCCGCGCGCGCGTGTGGTGCGTCAAGGTGGGGGCCGCGGCGATCACGCTGGCGGCGACGGGATTGTTCTTCCAGCTCGCCATCCGAGTGTCGGAATGGTCGGTCGGCGGGCCGCCGGCCGATTACCGGATGACCCTGGGCTACAGCGACTGGACGCTTTTCGTGTCGTCGACGGTGGTCGGGCTGGGGCTGATGTTCTTTGCCTGTGCCGTGCTCTGCTCGACGCTGGTCACCCGGCCGCTGACCGCCGCCGCTGCTTCCGTGGCCGTCGGCCTGGCGGTGCTGTCGCTGATCTTCACCCTGTGGTCGGTACTGGGCTTGGCCCCCCACCTGGAGCCGCAGTGGCTGGGCGTCGAGATGATCGCCGTGGCGGCGATCCTTGTCACCGTCTCGCTGCTGGTCTTCGCGTGGCCCGAGCAGTTCGGTCGGGGGGCGGCGTTGAGCGTCGCCGGTCGTGCCGGCGCGGCGGGCACGCTGGCGCTGGTGCTGCTGGCGATCGCCATCCCGGCGCTCTTCACGGCGCTCACGCCGGGCGTCAACGAGATGACGGTGGTGCCGGAATCGGTGGTCTACTCGGGTTCGTCGGTGGCGATGACCATGCGCGAGCTCGACGGCACGACGCAGAACTGGTTGCTGATGACCGACGGCAGCGGGGCGCGACCGATTACCGGACGGAACACGCTCGCGCCGCAGATGTCGACCGCAACCAGCGGATTCATCGCCTACTACTCGCGCCGCGGCGTGCTCGGCCTTGCTTCCGACGCGCTCGACCTGCGCATGATCGACACCCGCGGCACCACCGCATGGACGGCCTTCCGCGACATGCCGGGGGTGCGCGACGTGTTCTTCTACAGCTCCAGCTTCTACGGCACGCTGGCCTTCGTCGACGGCGCTCGCATCGTCGTGGCGCGCACCGACGGCGAGGAACGCCGCGACATCCGGCTCGCCGGCACGCCGCTGGCGGATGCGGTGCTGCTCGGCTTCGGCTATCTCCGCAGTTCTCGCGGGTCGTACTACCTTACCTTCGCGAGCGGTGACTACGACCCGGCAACGGCCGTGCTCGGCAGCGACGGTGCGGTGATCATGTACGGGATCGACAACGGAGAGACGCGCGAGATCGTGCCGCTGCGAGCGGGATCAGTACTGCCCGCCGTGATGCGCAACCCCGGAGCTTCCGCCCACACGGCGCGCCCGACGCGGACCTGGGGGCAGGCGCTGGTTCCGGCGCTGGCAGCCGAGCCGGGTGAAGACGGCGCCACGGCGGTGCTGCTCGAACGGATATTCTGGCGCAACGACGAGCGGCAGCCCATGTACCGCATCGACACCGCGTGGACCGACGACGCCGAGCGCGCGGAGTTCCATCGCTGCGCCGCGCTCGAGTTTGCCCCCGACCGGCGCTGGCAAAGCGAGGAGCGCCCGCGCCGCTCCTACAACGAGGGTCAGGTGCTGTTCGGCGACTGCAGCGCGCAGACGCGCGCCGAGCTCGGCTCCGGTGTGATCCGACTGGTCGGCACCCGCACCGGCAACATGATCACCTGGCCGCTGCCGGCCGGCTGGGGCGGGCAATTGCACCGGATTCACCTGGCACAGCGCCAGCGCACCGTCCTACTCGACGTGCGCGGCGCCACGCCGGCCGACAACTACGCCATGACGCTCGAACTCGACGGCACCACGCACATCTACCCGGACGGCTGGACCCCCCTCGGCTGGACCACCCTCGACTTCTTCCTGCTGCAGCGCGAGCACGACGATACGGTGAGCTTCGCGGTGGGCGACGCCCGCACCGGCGAGATCTACAACCTGTTCCCTGACAACGAGCTGCGGGAGGTACTGGAGCAACGTCGTCTCGAGCAACAACGAGAGCAGCAGGCTGCCGGCGCCGCTGCGCTCGGGGGGCGATAGCTGATGCTGAGAGCCCTGGTGTGGAAGGAATGGCGCGAGCAACGCGGGCTGCTCGCGACCGGTGTGACGCTGGCGGTCATGCTGCCGTTGGTACTTTTCGTGGCTGCTACGATGGCGCTGCCCAGCGTAACTGGCCAGCGCGTCGTCGACATGACGATGCTGGCCTTCATCCTCATGCTGTGGCCGATCTTCGTGGCGGGCGCCGGGGCCGGAGCATTCGCCGGCGAGGCAACGGGCCAAACCGCCGGGTTCCTGCTGTCGCGACCCGTCTCCCGGCGCAACGTGTGGCTTGCGAAGGTAGGCTTGGCGGCGGGCGCGGCCCTGAGCGTCGTGGTGATCTCGCTGGTCATCGCCCGGTTGCTGCAGTGGTCCGTGGGCCAACCGCAGATCTCTGATCCGTTATGGAGCGTGCTCCGCGGACAGGCGGGTCCCCGTCATGAAATCGTTCTCGGCGTGTCGGCCTTGTACTTCTGCTTTTGCGCCGCGGCATTCCTGTCGGCGCGTGTCGCGCGTCCTCTGGCGGCGGCGATCGGTGGGTTGGTAACGACGCTCGCGCTGTTCGTGGTCGTGGGGCTGCTGGCGGGTGGCGTCGGGGTCGTCACAGCAGTCCAGTCCTTGTGGGCAGCGGCCGAGG
>JASFRZ010000044.1:0-17824 GCA_050114655.1 Acidobacteriota bacterium | reverse complement strand
GACGACCATCCGGTACCGGGGATCTCGGTGACCCACTCGACGTTGTCGGTTCTCGACCAGCTACTCGGCAGGTTCGGGTTGTCCGAGACCGGCAGCGCATCCGGCCCGCGAAACTGCGGCCAGTTCTCCGGCGCCCGGGAGGGCGCCGGCGCGGCCGCCACGCCGCCGACGAGCAACGCAAGAGCAGCCAGGCGAACAGAAATCGAACGATACGAGCTCAACATGGATTCACGGGCCTTCGGTCTGGGGTCGGAACGGGCGGAGCGGCCCGAATGCGAACTGTATCAAACCCCGCCCGAAACGGCTTGGATCAAGCGGTACCAGAACTCCAGCGCGTCATAGAACTGCTGCACCCCGACGCGTTCGTTCTGGCCGTGGGCGCGGGCGTCGTTCGGATCGCCGAAGACCGCCGCGACGCCGTACACGGGAATGCCGGCGCCGCGCACGTAGTTGCCGTCGGTGGCCCCCGTCGACATCGTGGGGATAATCGGCACGCCCGGCCACATGTCGTTCACGATCGGCTCGAGCAATCCCATGATCTCGTCGTTCAACGGCGACGGATCGGACGAGGTCGGCGTGTTGACGCGGGTGATCTCGATCTCGTCGTTGCCGATGATCTCGTGCAGGGTCGCCTCGACGTCATCGGGATTCTGGCCCGGCAGCACGCGGCAGTTGACCGTCGCCTGCGCGGTCTGGGGCAGCGCGTTGTCGGCGTGGCCGGCGGCCAGGCGGGTGGCGACGCAGGTGGTGTGCAGGACCGCGTTGTAGAACGGCGAAGCCGCCGACAGCCGCGCCGCCGCCTCCAGGTCCGGAGGATCCTGGGCAACAGCGCGCATGTCCGCCGCCGTCCGGTCGTCGTGGAAGGCCGCCGAGCGCTCGAAGTAGAGCCGCGCCACCTGTCGTACCTCGACCGGGAAGGTGTACTCGGACAGCCGCGCGAGCGCCATGGTGAGGTCGTAGATGGCGTTGTCGGGTCGCGGCTGCGAGCTGTGCCCACCCGGGTTGGTGGCGGTCAGATGGAAGGTCACGTAGGTTTTCTCGGCCGCCTGCACATCGAAAATGTTGGGCTCGCCGTCGAACAGCTCGCCGCCGCCGGCGTCGGAGTTGAGGGCGAAGGCCGCGTCGACCAGCTCGCGGCGCTCGCGCACCAGGTACTTGATACCGTCGCTGCTGGTTTCCTCGTCGGCGGTGAGCACCGCGATCAGGTCGCGGTCGGGCACGTAGCCCTCCTGCCGCAGACGGATGAAGTTGGCGACGATGTCGACCACGCCGGCCTTGTTGTCGTCGGTGCCGCGGCCGTAGAAGTAGCCGTCGATCTCGCGCAGCTCGAAGGGGTCGAACGCCCAGTCGGAGCGCAGCGCGTCGACCACGTCGAGGTGGGCCATCAGCATCACCGGCGCGCGCTCCGGCGGCCCGCCGTCGGGGCCGCGCCCGCGATAGCGCGCCACCACATTGCCGAGCTCGGGATGCGGCGTGACCACCACCACATCCTCGGCCGGGAATCCGGCGTCGAGCAGCCGCGCCCGCACCAGCTCGGCGGCCGCCATGACGTTCTGCGGCATGTCGGCGGTAGAGCGCAGGGCAATGAGATCGGCGTAGAGCTGCCGCGCCGCCTCGCGATGATCGCTCTGCGCGGCTGGCGCCGGCGCAGCCCCGCTCATGTGCTCGGAAGACGCTGCCGCGATGCCGACGGCGCCGGCCTGCGCCGCAGCCGCCGCAATGCAGGCCACGGCAAACAAACTCCATACTCTCTTCATCTCGTTCGGCTCTCGTACGCTCGGTGGATGGTGCCTCGCGGCCTCATGATGGCACATCCACGGCCCCACGACGGCGTCGGGCTATTGGGTCGGCGGCGCGACCGCCGCGCCGGGCAGATCGATGGCGAAAATCGTGGCGATGTCGGAGACGCCGACGTAAAGGCGGCGGCGCTGCGCATCGAGCGCCATCGTCAGGACGGTCATGCCGCCGCCGCCCATGTCGATCTCGGGCAGCAGCCAGCGCTGCACCAGCTCGCCGGCCGCGTCGTGCACGGTGATCAGGCCGGGGCTGCCGGGCACCGTCTCCCATAGAAGGAGAAGGTGGTTGGCGGTGGCGACGCCGGCGGCGACGAACGACGGGAAGAAGAACACGTCGCTGTTCGGGGCGTCGGCGAAGTCCTCGAAGAACTGCTGCTCGATGGCGGGCAGCTCGGGCAGCTCGAAGGTGGTCTGCAGGGCGAGCGTGCCGTCCGGCCGGTAGCGGCGGAGCTGGCGCTCGGTGTGCACCACGGCCCACAGCGAGCCGTCCGGCGTAGCAACCGGAAGAGTCCCGTTGCGCGCCACATCGGGGATGGTGCCGTCGAGGATCGCCTGGCGCACCTCGCCGAAGTTGAAGCCCTCGGCGGGATACAGCGGCTCGCCGAGCACTGCGCGCTCGGCGCCGTCGGGGACGAGCACCTGGATCAGGCCGCCGACCGCCCACACCCGGTTGTTGGAGAACACCATGCCGCCGTCGCCGGTGAAGTCGAAGTCGAAGATCACCCGCGACGCGGGGTCATACTCGTCGACGTACTCGCCGGCCATGTCGAAGCGCTGCACGCCGTGGGCGTTATCGAGCACGTAGGCGTGCGCGCCGCGGATCGCCAGGCCGCGCGGGCCGCGGAACTCACCCGGACCGCCGCCGGCACGGCCGATGGTGCGCAACAGCTCGCCCTGCGGGCTGACGATCAGCACCTGGTGCAACGTGCGATCGGCGATCCACACGTTGCCGTCGCCGTCGACGTCAATGGCGGCGGGCAGCGCCAGGTCGGTCTGCGCGTCGGAGATCAACGGCGTCGCGCCCTCGAGCACCAGCTCGAAGGGGACGTCCGGCGCCGCCGTCACGCCCGGCGCTGTGTCCTCCGAAGCCGGCGCGCAGGCGGCAAGCACCAGCGCCAGGGCAACCGCCAGCGGACCGGCACCGCGACGACGTGTGTCGACGCACGGGGCCCCTCCTGGCAGCGGATACCACAGCAGTTCCGCCGACAGCGAACGCGGGAACCTGGCCCGCGGCTGCAACCTCGCCCTCGTCACGATACTGCTCACAGCCCGAGCAGCCCGCGCACCGCCTCTTCGACCTGCTCCCAGGCGGGGGTGCCGGGCCACACCACCTCGTAGTGGCCGGCATCGGGAACCACGATGAGCGTGGAGTCGTCGCCGGCCGACTGCGACTCGTAGTTGTACGCCGATACCTGGCGCGGCGGCACGATGTCGTCGTTGCGCCCGGTGATGTGGATCTGCGCCACGTTGAGCGGCAGCATCTGGAAGGGTGATCCGGCGATGTAGCGCTCGGGAACCTCGCGCGGCCCGCCGCCCATCAGCCGGTCGACGATGCCCTCGCCGCAGGTCGGCGGATCGATGTCGCGATAGCGACGCAGCTCGGGAATGCCCGCCAGGCTGACCACCCCGCCGATCGGCAACGGGTCTTCGATGTACAAGTCGCTGTCCTCCTCGATGCGCGGCCGACCCGCGGCCCACAACGCCAGGTGGCCTCCGGCAGAGTGGCCCAGCGCGATCACCCGCTCCATGCCGAGGCCGTATTCGGCCTCGATGTCGCGCAGCTTGTCGATTCCGTGTGCCACGTCGAGAAAAGTGCCGGGCCAGCCGCCGCCCTCGACGTCCACCGGCCGGTACTCGATGTTCCAGGTCACCACCCCCATGTCGGTGATCGCCTCCGCGACGCGGTCGAAGTACTGCGCCGTGGCGATGCTCTGCCAGCAGCCGCCGTGGATGAGGATTGCCACCGGCCACGGCCCCTCGCCTCCGGGGATGCGCAGGTCGCCGAACTGCAGCGGGTGGTCGCCGTAGGCGATGCGGTGATCCGGCGGGACCGGATCGCCGGAGAGGACGTCCTGGACGGTGATGCGCTGTTGTTGTGCCACGGCGAGCCCTGTCGTAACGGCGAACAGGAGCACCGCGGCCGCAGCTGACTGCCATGCCCTGCGACGGCTGCTCATCGAATGTGCCTCGTTCGTCGGTCGGGGGAGAGGGGCTAGCTTACCGTCGGCGCAGCGCAGTTGGTACACTCTGCTGCTGACCTTCCCCGGAATTCCCGAGCCATGTCCCGCCTTCTTCCCCATCGTCGTTTCACCCTTCGCGCCGCTGCTTGCCTGGCGCTACTCACGCTCCTTGTACCCGGCCATGCCTTCGCGCTGCAGGATCCGCAGGTAAGCGCGGAGCAGGCGCAAGCGGCCGAGCAGCAGGCTCGCGCCGCGCTCGAGGCGGGACGCTTCCAAGACGCCTATGTCGCACTGCGGCCGGCGCTCGAGGCCGACCCCGAGCGGCCGGACCTGTGGTTCCTGCTCGGCCAGATCGTCGCCGGGATGGGCCAGCCGGAACGCGCACTGCAAGCCTACGACGCCTCGATCACGCTGGGGCCCGACGTACCGTCGCCGTGGTTTTCGCGCGGTGTCGTGCTGCTGTCGCTGGGGCGCTTCGAGGAAGCGCAAACGAGCTTCGAGAAATGCCTCGAGTTGGCGCCGGAGCAGGCTCCGCAGGTCGCCCTGTACCTGGGCATGGCGCGCCTGCGTAACGACGACGCCGAAGGCGCGCTCGGCGCGCTCGAGGCGGCCGACCCGGCGGCACCGAACTACGGCGAGGTGGTGCGCTTTCGCACCGAGGCGTTGCGCACGCTGGGCCGTGCGACCGACGCGGTCGAGGGCGCGGCGGCGTACCTGCAGGAGCATCCCGACTACCAGCCGGTGCGCTACGAGATGGCGCTGTCGTTCATCGACGCAGGCTTCCCCGAGGACGCGCTGAAGGCCATGCGGCTGGCGGCGATCGCCACCCCGCCGTACCCCGACGCGGTGATGGAGTATGCCGCCGGCCTGCGCAGCACCGACGTGCCCGAGGACCGCATCGAGGCCGCCGGCCTCTACCGCCACGGCCTGGATTCTTTTCCCGGCAACGGCTTGATGCGCGCCGAGCTCGCCTCGCTGTATGTCGAGCTCGGCATGGAGACCGAGGCCGGGGTCGAGGCGTCGCGCATCGTCGAGACCGCACCGAACGACGCCGAATCGTTGCTGATGGCCGGCAACCTGCTGCTGCGCACGCGTCGACCGCAGGAAGCCTTTACCGCGCTCGAGCGGGCGGGTTCCCTCGAGCCGGACGACCCGTTGATCGAAGAGCAGCTCGGCCTGACGCTGATGCAGCTACAGCGCTTCGACGACGCCCTGGCGGCCTTCGACCACGCGCTCGAGCTCGACCCGGAGCTGCTGGATTCGCGCGTCGCGGCGGCGCGCGCGGCCCTCTACCTCGACCAGCCGGAAAAAGCGATCGAGCTGCTCGGAGATTCCGGCCCGGCAATCGAGGAAAATCCGGAGGCGTTGGTAGCCCTCGGCGAGGCTTACGTCGAAGCCGAGCGCTTCGAGGAGGCGGTGCCGCCGCTGCAACGCGCCATCGACCTCGACACAACGCTCGCCGACCCGCTGTACCTGCTGGCGCGCGCCTATCGGGGCATCGGCCGCGCCGACATGGCGCAGAGTGCGCTGGAGGAGTTCCAGGCGCGCCAGCAGCAGCAACCGGCCACGCCCGCCGAGGAAGGCGGTGCTGAAGCGCACCGGCTGGAGATGCTGCAGACACGCGCCGCCGTGTACGTTGCCGAGGGCCGCTTCGAAGAGGCGCTGCCGGTACTGGAGTCCGCGGTCGCGGAGCACCCCGATGTCCCCGAGTTGTACGACCTGATGGCCGACGCCTACGACGGGCTCGGCAACAGCGCGCGCGCCGAGGAGATGCGCCAGCGCGCCGCCGAGCTGCGTCGCACCCCCGATCCCGCTGCCCCGAACCCGACATCGAATCCGCGCGAGAGGGCCCGGCACCCGAGCACCTCCTGACGTGCGCGTCCTGCTGGCGGCCGCCGCCCTGCTGGTGTACGCCGGCCCTTTACCGCAGGAGCCTTCGCAGATCCTTCTGGTGCCGGTCGACGATCGCGCCGGCATTTCCTTCCAGCACGAGCTCGGCGAGGGTGGCCTGCACATCGCCGAGTCGCCCGGATCGGGCGGCGCCTGGATCGATTACGACGTCGACGGTGACCTCGACCTGGTACTGGTCAACGGCCTGCCGGCTCGCGACAGCGATCCGGCCGACGGCAAGGGTCACGCGCTGTTCCGCAACGGGGGCGGGCGCTTCGCCCGCGCGCCCCACCACGTCGGCATCGAAGACCGCGTATGGGGCGGCGGCGCCGCGGTCGGCGACTTCGACAACGACGGCTTCCCCGACGTCCTGATCACCGCACTCGGTGCCGACCACCTGTACCGCAACAACGGCGACGGCACCTTCAGCGCGACGCCGGCCGGCGTCGAGGATGGCGGCTGGGGGACCAGCGCGGCGTTCACCGACTGGGACCACGACGGCTTTCTTGACCTGTACGTCGCGCGCTACCTGGCGATCACGCTGACCTCACCGCGCAAGCTGTGCTTCGACCAGCGCGTCGAGGTGTTCTGCGGGCCCGACGGACGCGAGGGAGAGGCCGACCTGTTCTACCGCAACGACGGCGTGGGCGGTTTCGAACGCTGGTACGTGGACCAGATCGATCCGGCCAAGAACCCGGGCTTTGCCGTCGTTGCCACCGATTGCGACGGCGACATGCTGCCGGAGATCTACGTCGCCAACGACGGGCGGGTAAACCTGCTGTTCCGTCGCGACGCGGACGGCACTCCCCAGGACGACGCGCTGTTCAGCGGCACCGGCTACAGCGGCGACGGGCGCGCGCAGGCCGGTATGTCGGCAACCGCGGGCGACGTCGACGGCGATGGCGTGTTCGACCTGTTCGTCACCAACTTCCAGAACGACCACAACACGCTGTATCACAACCTCGGCGACTGCGTCTTCGAGGACACCACGGCGGACTACGGGCTGGCGGCCAGCAGCCTGGCCTACATGGGCTGGGGGGCACAGCTCGTCGACCTCGACGGCGATGCCGACGAGGACCTGGTGATCGCCAACGGCCACATCTACCGCGAGCTCGCCAGCGCCGGCACGGCGCGCTACGAGCAGCCCAGCTCGCTGTACGTCAACCGGCTGCGCGAGACCGGCGAGCCGGGCTTCGTCGAGCAGTCGCAAGCGATCCCGATGATGGCCTCGTCACGCGCCCTGCTGAAGGGCGACTACGACAACGACGGCGACGCCGACCTGCTGATCACCAACCTCAACCGGCAGCCCACTCTGCTGCGCAACGACGGCACGGCGCAATTCCCCACCCTGCGGCTGACCCTGATCGGCCGCACCTCGAACCGCTCCGCTTACGGCGCTCGCATCCGCGTCCTCTCGGGCGGCATCACCCAGCTGATGGAGCTACGCGGCACCGAGGGCTACATGGCAAGCAACGACACGCGCGTCCTCGTTCACTTGCCTGGCGGCGTTGCCGACGAGGTCGAGATCACCTGGCCGGGCGGCGGGAGCACACTGCTGCGGGACCAATTGCCCGCCTGGCTGGTGATCGACGAGGCGCACGGCGTGATCGCGCGCCGTTAGCCGCACGGCAACTCGAGATACCGCCGGTCGGCCGTCCTCCCGAAGAAAGTCTTCCGCGCGGACTGAGCGACCGACAGGCGACCCCGTCGAGGCGCTGGAGACTGATCGCGTCAGCGCAGCGCGGCGAGGCGCGCGATGGCGCGCTCGCGCATGGTGGTCTCGAGAGTGTGCTCCTGGGCGATCACGTAGGCGTAATGCTCGCGCGCGATGCCGATCTGCTCGAGCTGCTCGTAGAGCTCGCCGAGCAGCATGTGCGCCTTGGCGCGGATGGTCCAGTCGGCGCGCGGCGCGCGGGCAACGGCGTGATCCAGGGTCTCGATCGCCTGGTTGACCTCGCCCAGGCGGGCGAGCCCGTCGGCGGCGCCGTAGCCGAAATCGAGCACCCAGGGGGCCAGATCCATCGCGCGCTCGTACTCGAACACCCCGTTCCACAACGATTCCTCGGCGCTCGGCGCGTCTGGCTCGTCCTCGGCGTCGGCCAGCAGGCCGGCGCCCTCGGTGGCGGCGGCCCAGGCCTGGTGCAGGCTCTCGGGCCAGGGCTCGATGTCGGGCGAGGGCTTCAGAACCACCACCTGGGTTTCGTCGGGTAGCGTCTCCGGGGCCACCTCGAGGGTATTGCCGTCGAAGTATTCGGCGCGATTCTCCTGCAGGTACTCGCCCACCGGCCGCAGGCCGCGCGGCAGCTCGCTGATGTCGTCGTGGCGGTAGTGCATCGGGATCAGCAGGCGCGGCTTTGCGCTACGTAGCAGAAGCTGCAGCATGTCCGCCGCCGGGGCTTCGAAGTACGCCGCGTTGAGCAGCATGACGTCGACCTCGCCGAGCCCCTCGAGATCGACCTGCTCGAGCTGGCGGTTGTCGCCCAGGTGCGCGATGCGCAGCCCGCCGGTGTCGATCACCCACATGGTGTTGAGGGGCGTCTGGCCGCGGTCGTGGAAATCCATCGCGCCGTAGTGTTCCGAAGCCACGCCGCGCACCGCCACGTCGCCGATGCGGTAGGCGGCAGCGTCGCGGAACACCGGGGTGAGGTTGCTGAAGTAGTAGGTGGCGTCGTGGTCGAAGTGCGGGTGGGTGACCAGCAGCGCATCGGCCTCGATGCCCTCGGGAAACGAGTACCCCAACCAGATGTTGCTGTTGAACGGATCGATGACGATGCGCGTGCCGCCGGGCGAGATGAGGCGAAACGCGGCGTGGGCGATGTACTCGAGGCGGACGGAGCCCTCTTGCGACGGTTCCGTCGCGGCTCGCAAAGCAAACCCTGACGCTGTGCCCGCGGGCGCGGATGCTACGGCAATGGTGATGCCCGCCGCAGGGAGCGCAATGCACAGAACCATAGCTGCGGCCAGCAGCAAGCGCACCGGTGCCGCCTTCACCTAGCCACTCCGGCCAATCTGGATTGTGACTGCCTCGCCCTCGATCTCGTCGTCCTTTTCCAGCTCGACGTTGTCGATCGAGCCTTCCAGCACGATAGCGTCGCGCACCAGCGTCTCGCCGGCGATGAGGTCGTGGTTCGCGCGCACCGCGGCGAGGATCGCCTCGCTGGGGGTGCGGATGGCAACGTCGATGCGATCGTCCACGTTGAGGTCGGCATCCTTGCGCATGCGCTGGATGCGGTTGATCAGATCGCGGGCCAGGCCTTCGAGGCGCAGCTCGTCGGTGATGTGGGTGTCGATGGTAACCACCAGCTTGCCGGAGGTCGCCACCAGCTCGCCCTCGTGCGACGGCTGCATCTCGACGTGTACGTCCTCGGGCTCGAGCAGCACGCCGTCGACCTCGGCGCTCTGACCGAAGGCGAGCTGCCGCACCTTCTCGGCGTCGGTGTCGGTCAGCGTGGTCAGCGTGGTGGCGAGCGTCTTGACCTGCTTGCCGAGGCGCGGGCCGAGGCGCGGCATGTTGGGCTTGACCGTCGGGGTGGCGAGCTTGGTGGGATCGTCGAGGATCTCGAGCTGCTTGATGTTGAGCTCCTCGAGGATCACCGCTTCCCCCGATTTCAGCCACTCGCGCTCGTTGGCGTTGGTGGTGCCGACGCGCACCACCGCCAGCGGCTGGCGGGTGCGGATGCGGGCCTTCTCGCGCAGGCTGCGACCGAGCTCGCAGACCACCCGGGTGAGATCGATGCGGTGCTCGGTGAGGTACTCCTCGTCGGACAGCTCGCGCTGCGCAGGCAGGTCGCGCAGGTGCACCGAGTCGATCGCCCGCGTCTCGGGGGTGACGCGCAACAGCTCGTAGACCTCGTCGGCCATGAACGGCATGAACGGCGCCATCAGCTCGGTGAACTCGAGCAACACGGTGTACAGCGTGGTGTAGGCACACAGCTTGTCGTCGGAGTTCTCCGACTTCCAGAAGCGGCGGCGTGAGCGGCGGATGTACCAGTTGGTCAGATCGTCGAGGAAGTCGAGGAGCGGATCGACCACGCGGTACAGGCGGTAGGCGGCCATCTCGCGCTCGACCTGGTGCTTGAGCTCCTCGAGCTTGGCGCGGATCCAGACGTCGAGCTCGTGGGTCGGTTCGCCCCTTTCCTCCAATGAATACCAGTCGGTCTCCGGATCCCACCCATCGACGTGCGCGTAGGTCATCAGGAACGACACGCTGTTCCACCACGGCAGCAGCACGCGGCGCACCATTTCGCGCACGCCGGTCTCCGAGAAGCGCAGCTCCTCGGCGCGCAGCGCGGGCGAGTCGAGCATGTAGATGCGGATGGCGTCGGCGCCGTACTCCTCGAGCAGCTTGGAGGGCTCGGGGTAGTTCTGCAGCGACTTCGACATCTTGCGGCCGTCTTCGGCGAGCAGCAGGCCGTTGACGATGACGTTCTTGTAGGCCGGCTTGTCGAACAGCGCGGTCGACAGCACCAGCAGCGTGTAGAACCAGCCGCGCGTCTGATCGAGCGCCTCGGCGATGAAGTCGGCGGGATAGCCGGCCTCGAACTCTTCCTTGTTCTCGAACGGGTAGTGCGCCTGTCCGTAGGGCATCGAGCCCGATTCGAACCAGCAGTCGAGCACCTCGGGGATGCGGCGCAGCTCGCCGCGGCCGCTCGGCGACGGGATGACGATGTCGTCGACGATGTGCTTGTGCAGGTCGTCGACCTTCGTGCCGGATAGCTTCTCGAGCTCGGCGCGCGAGCCGATGCAGATCGTCTCGCCGGTCTCCTCGTTGCGCCAGACAGGCAGCGGATTGCCCCAGAAGCGGTTGCGCGAGATGTTCCAGTCGCGCGCGCCCTCCAGCCAGTTCCCCATGCGACCGTCCTTGAGGTGCCCCGGCACCCAGCGAATCTGCTGGTTGTTGGCCACCAGGCGGTCCTTGAACTCCTCCACCCGCACGTACCAGGCGCTGATCGTCTTGTAGATCAGCGGCGTGTCGGAGCGGTAGCAGAACGGGTAGCTGTGCTCGTAGGTCTCGTGCCGCAGGATACGGCCCTGCTCCTTGAGATCGTGAATGATCTGCTTGTCGGCGTCCTTCACCATCAGGCCGGCGTAGGGTGCGACAACCTCGGTGAACTTGCCCTCCTCGTCGACCGGATCGGCGGGCGCGATGCCGTGCTCCTGGCCGAAGTGGAAGTCGTCCTCGCCGAAGGCGGGCGCGGTGTGCACCACGCCGGTGCCGGTTTCCGCGGTGACGAAGTCGGCCGGCAGCACACGGAAGGCGCTGTCTTCGGTCTCGGCGCGCTCGGCGAAGAAGGGAAACATCGGCCGGTAGCGGCGACCGGCGAGGTCGCTGCCCTTGAGCTCGGCGAGCACCTCGATGCCGGCGCGCCCGGGCCAGTAGGCCTCCACCCGGTCGGCGTGGATCAGGTAGCGCTCGCCGGCGCGCGCGCCCTCGTTGTGGCCGGGATCGCCGCTCTGCTCGACCAGCAAGTAGGTCGCGGCGGGATCGATCGCCAGCGCCAGGTTCGACGGCAGCGTCCAGGGCGTGGTGGTCCAGGCGAGCACGTACACCGGCGTGTCCTCGCCGTCGGCCTTGCCGGCGAGTTCGACGAGGTCAGCGAGCGGCTCGGCGAGCTCGAACTTTACGGTGATCGACGGATCCTGGACGTCCTTGTAGTTGAGGTTGGCCTCGAAATTCGACAGCGGCGCGCCGATACGCCACGAGTACGGCACCACGCGGTAGCCCTCGTAGATGAGGTCCTTCTCCCACAGCGTCTTGAAGACGTGCCAGACGCTCTCCATGAATGAGACGTCCATCGTCTTGTAGTCGTTGTCGAAGTCGACCCAGCGGCCCATGCGGGTGACGATCGTGCGCCACTCGCCGGCGTAGCGCAGCACGATCGAGCGGCAGGTCTCGTTGAACTTGTCGACACCGTAGGCCTCGATGTCGGCACGGCCGTTGAGCTCGAGCTGCTTTTCGACCTCGAACTCGATCGGCAGCCCGTGGCAATCCCAGCCGAAGCGGCGCTCGACGCGGTAGCCGCGCATCGTCCAGTAGCGCGCCACCACGTCCTTGATCGTGCCGACCAGCAGGTGGCCGTAGTGGGGCATACCGGTGGCGAACGGCGGGCCGTCATAGAAGCTGTAGCGCCTGTCCTCGGGGCGCTGCTCGATGCTGCGCTCGAAGGCGCGCCGCTCCGCCCAGCGCTGCATGACCTCGCGCTCGGTGGCGGGAAACGAGATGTTGGACGGCGGCGCAGGGAACTTCATGAAGGCGATTGCCTACGGTCTCGAGGGGGTGCAAAAGGGCAGACGCTTGAGGATATCGCACACGCCGGAAGGTGGCACTACAACGGCGCCTGAGCAAGCGCGTCGCGCAGCGAGTCCGCGCGGAAAAGCGGCGAATGTCGGCCGCAACGTCCCGTTTCCGAGGGTTCCGGGACCCGAAACCGCCCCTAAAAAGGAGTTTTGCATCGATTTAACCGCCTCGTAGCATTCTCGTTACATTCCGGGGACCGTCGATTGCTACGCTTGAGACATGCTTCCTCGGTATCCGCAGCCTCGACCGAGCGTTCTTGCCACGCTGACGCGCCCGACCGTGCTGGTAGGGCTGATCGTCGTCCTGCTCGCCGCGCTGACCGCCCTGCAATACGGCTGGATCGGCGAGCTCAGCACCTTCCAACGCGAGCGCATGGAAAGGACGCTACGCGCCTCGACCGATCGTTTCGCACGCGACCTGGAACGCGATTTCCAGAGCCTGTGGTACGTCTTCAGCGTCCGCTCACAGCGACGCGCCGGCTTGGAGATCGCCGAGGACTACGAAGAGTGGGTGGAGTCGAGCGACTTTCCCGATCTGGTCGCCGCGGCGTACTGGGTGAGCGACGACGGCGAGCGGCAGGAGGACGCGGCGGAACGACTGTCGATTGCCCGCGTCTCGCTGACCGATGGGAGCATTGATCCACTTCCCTGGCCGCAGCCGCTCGCCACGCTGCGCGAACCCCTCGCCCGCTCCGCGGACGAGCACCGCGGGCGTAACTTCCACCGCTCGGACGGCTTCACCATGCCGCTCGATGACGGCAACATCGCCTTCGTCGTCGCGCAGACGTCGATCGACCCCAAGAGCTGGGCGATCGCGGTGCTGCGCCGGAACGTGCTCGTTGACGGCCTGCTGCCGGCGCTGGTACGCCATCATTTCGGCACCGATGGCGAGCGCGACTATGACGTTCGCCTCGTCGACACGCTCCTCAACGGCGCGCCTCTGTTCTCCTCCGCACAGACGGGGAGCGCGGCCGCGGCCTTTGCGGCCGACTACACGCGACACCTTCGCGGTTTCGGGGGGACGTTCGTCTCGCGCGATGATCCGGATGCGCGCAGCCTGGCGGTCGAAGCGATACATCGCGCCGGTTCGGTCGACACCGCGGTCGCGCAGTTGCGCCGGCGCAACCTCGCTTTCAGCTTCGGCGTGATCTTGGTGCTGGCGGCAAGTGTCATGGTTCTCGGTGTCGCGGCACGACGCTCGCGCCGCCTGGCGCAGCGACAGATGGAGTTCGTCGCCGGCATCTCCCACGAGCTGCGCACGCCGATCGCCGGCATCTCGTCGCTGAGTCAGAACCTCGCCGACGGCGTTGTCCAGGACCTCAAGCAGGCTGCGCGTTACGGCGAGACGATCCACCGGGAGAGTCGACGCCTCGGCAACATGGTCGAGGGCGTGCTGCAGTTCTCCGCCATCCGCGCGGGCGGCTATCGCTTCGAGATGGGCGCTGCGGAGGTGGCGAGCTTCATCGACGACGCCGTCGCCGCGCTCGATCCCAAGCTGATGCGTCAGGCCACGCTGGACGTGGACATCGAAGCGGGCCTGCCGACGCTGCACGGTGACGAGCGCGCGCTGCGCATGGTGGTAGGCAACCTGGTTTCCAACGCCCTCAAGTTCAGTGGCCAGGGCGGCCGCGTGCACCTGTCGGCGGCGCTGGCGCCGGGGCGGCATGGAGCAGAGGTGGTGCTGCGCGTGCAGGACAGCGGGCCGGGCATCGCCGCGGGCGAGGTGCCGAGCATCTTCGAGCCGTTCTATCGCGGCCACGCCGCGCAGGAGCACCAGATCGAGGGCTCCGGCCTCGGGTTGAGCCTGGTGAAGGAGATCGTCGAGGCACACGCGGGTCGCATCGAGGTCTCCAGCAGGGCCGGCGAAGGAAGCGTCTTCAGCGTGCACCTACCGGTTGCGGCAACGCCGGACAGGAGCCGTCATGGCCGACGCTCCCTCGACCCGGCGCAGGTGCACGGAGCCGGCGACGGAGGAGGCGCACGTTGAGCGAGGCAGCCAAACAGGAGGCGCGCCGCATCCTGATCATCGAGGACGACGATGCGCAGCTGCTCGCCCTGTCGGATCGGTTGACGCGCGAGGGCTTCGCGGTGAAGACGGCACGCGACGGCAACCAGGGAGCCGAGCTGGCGATCCGCGGCGACCACGACCTCGTCGTCCTGGACGTCATGCTCCCGGGCAAGGACGGCTTCGAGGTGGCGCGCGAGATGCGCCGCGCCGGGGTGCTCACCCCGGTGCTCATGCTCACCGCGCGCGGCGAAACCGCTGACAAGGTGCTGGGTCTGGAATACGGCGCCGACGACTATCTGACCAAGCCCTACGAGTTCATCGAGCTGGTCGCTCGGGTCCGCGCGCTGCTGCGCCGCGCCGAGGCGGGGGAGCGCGGCAGCCCGGTTAACGCGGTGGAGTTCGGCGACGTCCGGGTCGATTTTCGCAGCGCCGAAGCGACCCGCGCAGGCGAGCCTGTGGGGCTGGCGGCCAAGGAGCTCGAGTTGCTGCGCTACATGGCGGAAAACGCAGGGAGCGTGCTTTCGCGCGACGAGTTGTTAGACTCCGTATGGGGTTATGATGCGATGCCTTCGACCCGCACTGTCGACGTGCACATTGCGCGCCTGCGGCAGAAGCTCGAGGCGAACCCCTCGACACCAAAATTCATCGTCACCGTGCGCGGGCTCGGGTACAAGCTCGTGAAGTGCTCGCCGCGCGCGGTGCCGGCTTCCGAATCCCCAGCGGAGAGCTTGTTTTGAACGCAGCCGCGCGAGCTTTGGGGAGGGCAGGCAGGGCCTGCGCGGTATTGCTGCCGGCCTTGCTGGTCGGCTGCGCCGGCCAACCCCACGCCGACACCGCATCCTTCGATGACATCGACGGTGACTCCACCGTCATCCGCCGCGGCCCGCTGCACCAGACCCTCCTGCTGACCGGTGAGCTGCGCTCGGTCGGCGGCGCCGAGATCGTCGTTCCCGACTCGCCGCAGCGCGAGCCGGTGATCCGCTGGATGATCGAAGAGGGCACCCGCGTCGAACCCGACGATCGCATGGTCGAGCTCGACACCTCGTCGATTGCCAGCCAGCTCGACAGCCGCCAGATCAGCCTCGAGGAGGCGATCAACGAGCTCAACAACCGCGCTGCGGAGATCGACGGCGAGCGGGCGCAGTCCGAGTTCGAGGTCGAGCAGGCACGCATCAGCCTGCGCAAAGCGGAGATCGACGCATCGGTCCCGCAGGACCTGCAGTCCTTGCGCGAGTACCAGGAGGCCCAGCTCGCCCTCGAACAGGCGCAGAACAACCTCGCCAAGGTGGAGAACGAGTACGACGCGCTGGTCAAAGGGTCGGAGGACGAGCTCGAGGTGATGCGCATCGAGGTGCAGATGGCGCAGCGTGACGTCGCGGAGGTGCAGCGCGCGCTCGAGACCATGGTGCTGCGCGCACCGCGCGCCGGCCTCGCGGTGGCCGGAGACAACCGCCGTGAGGGTCGCAAGTTCCAGGTCGGCGATACCACCTGGGTCGGCGCCGAGCTGATGGTGATTCCCGACCTCTCGGAGATGATCGTCGACACGCGGATGTCGGACGTCGACGACGGCAAGGTGACCCCCGGAATGCAGGTATGGTGCACGCTCGATGCCTACCCGGAGCACCGGATCGAGGGCTACGTGCGCTCGATCACGCCGGTGGCGCAGTGGCTGAACATGCGCTCCGAGCAGCGCTTCTTCCGCATCATCGTCGACCTCGAGGAGTCCGACCCGGAGATCATGCGGCCGGGGATGTCGGTCAAGGTCGAAGTGGTGACGGCCTCGTCGGACGACGAGCTGCTGGTGCCGCGCAAGGCGCTGGAGTTCGGCACGACCGAGGTCTTCGCCGTACTGGAAAACGGGGAGCGCCGGCAGGTCGAGCTCGGCTCGTGCGACGCGCAGGCATGCGCCGTGCGCCAGGGCCTTTCGGAGGGCGATCGTGTGCAGCTACACCAGCAATAGGACAAGCGACCCATGAGTGACAGCAGCCCGGGAACCGTTCTGAACAGGAAGCGCGTACTCCTCGCGATCCTTGCGGTGACGGTCGTCGCTGCGGCGGTATGGGCCGCCTTCGCGCCCAGCAGTCAGACCGTGACCTGGGCGGAAGCGAGAATCGACGACATGGTGATGCGCGTCGATGTGGAAGGGACCATCGCGTCAACCGATTCCAGCATGCTCACGCCGCCGGCGACGGCGCGGCGCATGTTCGATTTCACCATCGCCATGATGGCACCCGAGGGCGAAGAGGTCGGCGCCGGTACGCCGGTTCTCGCCTTCGACACTTCCGACCTGCAGATCAGGCTGCGCGACCTGCAGACGCGCGCGCAGCAGGCTTCCAAGAACCTCGAGCGCCTCGATCGCAACCTCGAGCAGCAGCGGCTCGGCCTCGAGCTGCGGCTGGCGCAGGCCGAGGCCAACCTGCGCCAGGCCCAGCTACAAGTCGAGGTGCCGGAGGACCTCAGCTCGGCGCGTGAGCTCGAGAAGGCTCGGCTCGATCTACGGCTGGCGGAGATCGAGGTCGAGTCGGTGAAGTTGCAGATCGAGGCGGCTGAGCAGTCGGCAGCGGCACAGCGCGCCGTGCTCGAAGGCAACCGGACGCGCGCCGAGCGCGACGTCGCCGAACTGGAAGCGACGATGGAGCAGATGACCGTGCGCGCGCCCCGCTCCGGCACCGTCATCTACGTCTCCGACCGCATGGGACAGAAGAAGAAGGTAGGCGACTCGGCGTGGCGCAACGAAGAGATCATCGAGCTGCCTGACCTGCGCTCGCTGGTCGGCCGCGGCGAGGTCAACGAGCCCGACGCCGGCCGCATCGCCGAAGGACAGCCGTTCCGCATCCGGCTCGACGCCCACCCCGAGATCGAGTACACCGGCGTGATCGGATCGATCTCCCGCGCCGTGCAGCGCAAATCGTTTTCACGCAATCCGCTCAAGGCGGTGCGCGTCGAGTTGAGCTTCGAAGAGACTGACCCGGTGCGCATGCGCCCCGGCATGCGCTTCCGCGGCACTATCGAGACCGAGCGCATCCCGTCCGTTCTCCTGATCCCGTCGAGCGCGGTGTTCCCCAGCGCCGACGGGCCGATCGTCTACCGCAACTCGCTGGTCGGTTCCGAGTCGGTGCCGGTGACCCTCGGACGGCGCAACGCGACGCAGGTGGAGGTCCTCGAGGGGTTGCAGCCCGGCGATCTGGTCGCCGAAACCAATCCCGAGGGAAGCTGAGATGCGCCTATCGAGCCGCAAGGTGCAGATCACCATCGTGTTGCTGGTCTCCGGCGTCTTCCTGTTGTGGGCCGGCACGAGGATCATCGGGCCGCTCGGCGGCGGCGTCACCACGCCGGTGTCCGTGGTGACCCGCGGCGAGTTCGTGCACCGCATCAATGCCAATGGCGTGCTGGCATCGGAGATGGCGACGGAGATCACCGTGCCACAGGGACGGCGCGGTCCGATGTACATCGCATGGATCGCCGAGGACGGCTCGGAGGTCCATGAGGGCGACCTGCTGGTGCAATTCGACTCCACCGATCTGGAGAACCAGCTTCTGGAAAGCCAGGACGAGCTGCAGCAGACGCTGCGCCGCCGCGACCAGCGCGTGGAGCAGGAGCAAACGGCGCTCGCCAACCTCGAGCTCGACGCCACGAGGGCGGAGCGCCAGCTC
>JASFRZ010000043.1:0-18337 GCA_050114655.1 Acidobacteriota bacterium | reverse complement strand
TGTCGCGGCTACCTAATAGAGGTGGTACAGCATCAAGTAGACGATCACCCCGGTGATGGAAACGTAGAGCCAGATGGGGAGCGTCCAGCGGGCGAGGGCGGCGTGTCTTTCGAAGCGGCCCTTGTAGGCGCGCCACACGGTGACCAGGGCGAGGGGCGGGACGACCGCGGCGAGGATGATGTGGGTGATGAGGATGAAGAAGTAAAGGGGACGCACCCAGCTGGTGCCGGGGAAGGGGGTCGAGCCGGCGTGGTAGTGGTAGATCAGGTAGGAGGTCAGAAACAGTGCCGAGGTCACCAGGGCGGCGATCATGCAGGCACGGTGCGCGTCGATCCGCCGCCGCCGGATCATCGCGTAGCCGGTCAGCAGGAAGACGGTGGCGAGCGCGTTGAGGCTTGCGTTGACGGTCGGCAGCGAAGATACCCAGTCGGGCATGTCAGCAGTCCCTCGGACGATCGACGGCGGTGACGACCATCAGCCCACGGGTAGACGGTCGACCACCAGGATAGCCATCAGCACGGTGAGATAAACCAGCGAGGCGAGGAACACCCAGCGCTCGCGGCCGGCACCGAGCGCCTTGAGCGCCCACAGCGTGATGGCGAAGAAGGCACCGCCGAGCAGCAGGCTGCCGATCAAATAGAGTGTCCCGGCGACGTCGAGAACCGCCGGCAAGGCGCCGATCGGTACCAACAGCAGGGCGTAGGCGGCGCTCAGCCGGGCGGTGGTCGCTCCTTTGGCATCGTGAATGCCGAGCAGCGGGAAGCCGCCGCGCGCGTAGTCCTCGCGGAAGTGGCGGGCGATGGCGAAGAAGTGCGGAATCTGCCACACAAAAATGATCGCGAACAGTGCCCAGGCGGCGGGCTCGAGGGTACCGCGTGCGGCTGCCCAGCCGACCAGCGGCGGGACGGCACCGGGAAAGGCGCCGATCAGCGTGGAGGCCGCGGTCCGTTGCTTCAGCGGCGTGTAAATGAACACGTAGCTTGCCCAGCCGGCGAACGCCACCAACGTGGCCGGCAGGTTGACCGTGGTGTACAGCAGCGCCAGGCCGGCGAGCGAGATGAGCGTACCGAAGGCCAGCGCCGCTGCCGGCGCAAGCCGCCCGGCGGGCAAGGGGCGGTTGCGGGTGCGCTCCATGCGAGCATCGATGTCGCGCTCCCAGTACTCGTTGAGCGCATTGCCGCCGCCCACCACGCCCAGCATGCCGAGCACCATCATCAATCCCCGGAGCCAGTCGACGCGCGCCGGTGAGGCGACCCAGAAGCCCACCGCCGCGGTGATGATCACCAGCGAAGTCAGGCGGGGCTTGGTGAGCTCGTGGAAGTCGCTCAGCCGGTAGCCCATCGCGTGGGGGCGCGCTGCGGCGGCGGGCTGGCTCACGCGATCGCCTCCCGGCTGGCGGCTGGTGCGGTCTGTGCGCCCGTGCTGTAGCGCCGGTAGCAGCGCAGGGAGAGCGTCAGCATGGTGACCAGCAACAGGGCGCCGCCGCCGACGTGCGCCGTGGTGGGCTCGACGGCAAGCGCGTTCCACACCGTCAGCGCGCCGAGCAGGAACTGCACGCCCACCAGGGTGAGCGCGATGGTGGCGGGCACGACCAGGCGCGTCTGGGCAGCGTGACGCGTGGTGACGCGGCGGTATACCCAGATGACCATGCAGGCGACGACGACGGCGCCGACGCGGTGCAGCATGTGCAGGCCGACGCCGAGCGAGGTGAGCGACGGGATGAGCTGGCCGTTGCACAGCGGAAAATCGGGGCAGGCCAGCCCGGAGCCGGTGTGGCGCACCGTAGCGCCGATGAGGATCTGCATGTAGATGACCGCGGTGGTGATGGCGGCCAGGCGCGGCAGCGGCGGCGAGCCACCGGCCGGCTCGCGCGCGATCGGCTGCAGCCACGACGGTGAGGTCACCAGCGCCAGGGCGGAGGTGATGCAGAAGAACGCCATTGCCAGCCCGGCGTGCGCCACCGACACCGCCGTGGGCAGCAGGAAGATCACGGTGAGCCCGCCGAGGCCCGCCTGAGCCAGCACCGCGAGCACCGCCGCGGCACCGAGGCGGCGCACCCAGCGGCGTGGCTCGGCGCGCCACAACCACAGCCCGAGGATCATCGTCATGATGCCGACCGTTCCGGCGACCATTCGGTGGCCATGCTCGTAGAAGATGCCACCGATCATCGGTGGGAAGTACATTCCGTAGGACAGCGGCCAGTCGGGCACAGCGAGTCCGGAGCCGGTCGAGGTGACCAGGCCGCCGGCGATCACCAGCACGAAGGTGCTGCAGGCGACCAGCAGGGCGTAGCGGTGCAACCAGGTGGCTCTCCCGGCGGTTTCGTTCACCGGCGCGTTTCCTCGTCAAAGAAGAACACCCCGGAGGGGGCCTGCAGGCGCCCCTCCGGGGTGGGCAATACTACAGGCCGTTTCAGCTACCGAAGTCGAAGTTGACCTCGGCGGTGCCGTTGGCCTCGACGGTGACTTCCATCTCCTGCTCGCCCAGGCTCTCGTGCCAGGCGCCGACGGTATACGTGCCGGGAGCCAGGTGGCTGATCGAGAAGCTACCGTCCTCGCCGGTGACGGCGAAGTACGGGTTGCTGGCCACGCCGATGTACGCCTGCATCCAGGGATGCACGTCGCACTTCACCGGCACCATGATCTCGGGCTGCGTGAAGGTCTGGTCGTGGGTCATGCCGCGCACCGGCTGGGCGAAGTTGAAGCCCTGGTTGCCGGCGACGGTCGGCTGCGCGTTGACGTTGTGCAGCGTGTCGTCGCTATTGAGGATGGTGAGCGTCTCGTTGGCCTGCATGCCCAGCACGTGCGGGTCGTACATGCAGCCGGTCTGGTTGAGCGTGACCGACTCGGTCGGGCCGACGAAGGTACCGTCGACATCCTTGACGTACACGAAGACCCAGCGCAGGGTGCCGTTGTCGTTGACCACCACACGCTGCGACAGCACGTCCTGACCGGCGTGCGCAGTGACGCAGTAAGGATCGGCGGCCATCTGCAGCACCGTCGGCTGCGGGGCGTCGCCGCCGAAGTTGATAACGCCGGAGATGACGCCGGCGTCGGCGATGGTCATGGGATCGATGGCGCCCGCGGCGGGCGCGGTGGTCGCGGGGGTGCTTTCGCCGCCGCCGGCGGGAGCGGGTTCCTCGCCGCCGCCGCCGCAAGCGGCCAGGGCCACCGCCGCGAATACGGCCAGCATGGCCGTGAGGGTCTTCTTGTACATCTGCGTTACCTCCATGAGCCGGCCGGGTAGGTCTCCCGGGCGCGGTCCTGATTGAAGACTGAGACGCCGTCGGGGGCGATTTTCCGTTCAGTCTGTCGTTGTTGAGTTCGGGATTGAGGTGGAGTGTGAGTGTCGCGGGTCCCTATTGTCCAATTGACATGATGTAGGCCGCAAGCGCCTCGATCTGGCGGCGGGTGTCAGCGTCGAGCACCGGGGAGCCGTCTGGCGCGGTGAAGAAGCTCGGCTCGTCGAGGTCCCAGGTGAAATACGCCGGCATCTTGGTGCCGGGGAAGATCGCCTGCGGGTTCTCGATCCAGTCCTGGATCCACTCATAGCGCAGGCGCTCGGCGGCCATGGCAAGGTCCGGCGCCCAGTTGTCGGAACTCTGACCGGAGGGCGGCACGCCGTTCTGCACGTGGCAGCGGAAGCACTGTAGCTGCCCCTGAGCCAGCGTGCGACCGGCCTGGACCAGCTCGCTCGGATACTCGTGCGCCACCGTGAACTTCTCGTCGAACGGGTAGGCAGCGTTGTCAACCGCCGAGAAGTAAGCGGTCAGCGCGTTGAGCTGCTGATCGCTGAAGCCGAACGTCGGCATGCGCACGTTGAGCCACGGGCGGATCGTGCTGGGCTCCTTGATGAAGCGGTACAGCCACGTCGGCTGCGTCTTGGCGCCCTCGGTGTTCAGGTTGGGCGGCGCGAAGGCGGCCGCTGCGGCGGCGTTGGGGCTCAGCCCTTCGGTGGTGCGCCGCGTCTCGATCGGCGCCTGGATCGACCCGCCACGCCCTTCGATGATGTGGCAGCCGCGGCAGTTGTAGTCGTCGACGATGTTACGGCCGGCTTCCTCGGCGACCTTGCGCGGGGTCTTCGCCGGTTTGCGCGCCGCCGGGATCTCCTCGTCCGTATAGCCGAGAATGGCGGTGGCGATGGCCTCGATCTCGTCAGCCGTAAGGCCGAAGTTCGGCATGCGCGCCTTTTCCTGTGGCAGCTTGATCTTACCGTTGTCGACGCTGCGCGGCGCGGCCAGCTTGGCGCGCAGAAAGGCGTCGCGCGTGTGCTCGATGCCGAGGTAACCGAAGTCGATCTGGGCGACCGCCTTGCTGCCCCAGTCGGACAGCGACGTGCCGATGCGGCCGCGGTTCTCGAAGCCCTGGATCAGGTGGCAGCTGTAGCAGGCGTAGCGGCCGATGAGCTGCGTGCCCAGGTACTGGCGCTTCTCCTCTTCGCCCATCGCTGTCAGCTGCGCCTCGGCGTCGGCGCTGGTGAGGCTGTTCTTGAGGTACTCGAGAACGACCTCGTCACGTAGCGCGCCGTCGACGGCGGGAATGGTCGGGTTCTCCCAGCCCTCGCCGCGCTTCAGGTTCATCAGATAGGCGGTGACATCGGCCGCCTCGCGGTCCGACAGCCGCAGGTTGGGCATGAAGGTGTCGGCCCAGTAGTAGTGCGGGTTGCGCACCCAGTTGTACAGCCAGTCGGCGTTCACCTTGCTGCCCACGCCCCACAGGTTGGGGCCCTGCTGGCGATAGCCGGTGAAGCGCGGCTCCTCGGCAGGGTAGGCGTCGGTGCCCGGCTGTTCGACGATGTGGCAGCCGAGGCAGCCGACGCTGCTGACCAGCTCCTGGCCACGCGCCGCGTCGCCGCTCGGGGCGCTGTCGAGCGCGAGGTCGGCGGAGGCGCCGAAGATGTAGGCGATGATGGCGTCGGCCTCGACCTTGTTGCGCTCGGTCCAGTAGTCGTCCGAGTTGTTGGCGTTGCCGAAGAACTTCGGCATCGGGGTGTTGGCGCGGAACGACTTCGGATCCATCACCCAGTTGAAGGCCCATTCGGGGGTCGTCTTGACGCCGACGTGCTCGAGGCTGGGGCCCGGGCGGCGGGCATCGTCGAAGCGGTCGAGTTGGTGGCAGCCGTAGCAGCCGAGGTTCTCGATCAGCGACAGACCGCGCTCCAGCTTGGGCGCCTCCGGCATCCAGGTGTCGTCGATGTGGCATTTCAGGCACGAGGCCTCGGTCTCGTCGGTGGGCCGCATTGGCCACTCCCACAGCTCGACGTGTGCCCAGTTGTACTCATCGTGCCAGCGCTCCGCCTCGGATTCGTTGCTGGGCGTGTGCACCGCCGAGTAGAACGAGGTGGCGCGCCCTTTGCCCTGGTGGCAGATCGTGCAGCCGTACTCGCCGGCGGGGTGCACCGCTGTGTCGGCGACGTACAGGTCGAGCCGCGGGTGGCTGTTGAACGGTGCCGACTGGCCGGCGTAGGCGTCGCTGGCGACACCCAGGTGGCAGCTCTGGCAGCGATCGACGCGCGGAGCCTCGGCGAAGTTGAGGTCGAGTGTGAGCTGCGGAAGGACCGCCTGGCGGATGCGCAGCGAGGGGTTGAAGGCGTCGAGCATCGGCGCGTTGCGCACCATGTAGGCGAAGCCGAAACGCAGCGATTCGAGGCGTTCCTGCAGCCGGTTGATCTCGCGGGTCATCGAGGCGATGCCGGTATCGGCGTCGTCGAGTTGCTGGCGCAGGTCATCGAGCTCGCCCTCGATGCGGGCCTGCTCGGTGGTCAGACGCTCCACCTCGGAGTCGGTATCGGAGACACGCGCTTCCGCCTCGTCCATGGCGGCTCGTTCGCTCTCGGCCTCGCCGTGTCGCGCCGCCTCCTCGTAACTCCAGCGGCGCGAGTCGAAGACCGAGCGGGCAAAGCGGAACTCCTGTGTCGCCAGCTCGAGGTCGGTCTGCACGTCGGCGAGCTGATCCTCGAGCGCGCTGATCTGCTCCTGCTGGCCGGCGAGGGTCTCCTCGGCGGCGGCGCGCTGCTGCTGCAGCTCGCTCAAGCGCTGCTGATTGAGGCCGGCTTCGGTGTCCTGTAGCTGCTGCGCGGTGACCTCCTGGTCGATCACCTGGAACTGCCGCTGGTAGCCCTTCCACTCGCGGGCGTAGTCGTCCCACACCATCCACACCACGGACAGCAGGCAGCCGATCGCCACCACGGCAAAGATCATGTTGAGCTTGTCGATATCGCGCGCGTAAACGCCCTTGCGCTTAGCCATCGGCAGCCTCTCGTGAGCCGGACTTCATCGCGGATGCAGCCCGCATGCGTGCATTGAGATGTCGGATCGCGTTCATGTCAGATGTTGAAGAAGAATTCAGGGATGGCGACGAAGTACTTCAGGTTCAGCGTCCAGCGCAGGTACATCTTGATCGGTACCAGCATCATCCACAGCATCAACTGCGAGGCGATGACATAGGGGATCAGGCCCATCTGGGTGTAGTACTTCTTCCACCATGTCTTGGCCAGGTACACCGGCAGGGCGATGAAGTAGGCCAGCAGCAGCAGGATTCCGAAAATCTCGCGGATGAACCAGTTGCCGGGCATGCCGACGCCGAGCAGGCGTGCCCAGATGAACTCCGACAGGTTGACGTTGGTGAGCGGCACCACCTTGTGCACGTCCCAGTATTCGTACGGCCCGTAGAAGTTCCAGTTCGGTCCGCGCAGGAAGGTGCCCTGGAAGACCAGCAGCACCCACAGGATCAGGAAGCCGAACAGGAAGATGAAGATTTCCTGTCTTCGCTCCGCGAAGGTGTAGTAGCCGTTGCCCTTCGGATTGGGATCTATGTAGGGAATGGCCACCAACCCTATGATGATGAAGGTCGGGATCACCACGCCGGCGAGCCAGGGATCGAAGTAGACGAGGATCTCCTGCAGGCCGAGGAAGTACCACGGTGCCTTCGATGGATTCGGCGTGAGCTGCGGGTTTGCGGGCTCCTCCAGCGGCGCCGGGATCATGATCGACCACACCACCAGCAGGATGGAGATCAGCAGCAGGCAGAGCATCTCGGTGTAGACGAGGTCGGGCCAGACGAAGACCTTCTCCTCCTCCTCGGGCTCGGCCTCGTACACGGGACGCCCCTCGGCGAGGCGGTCGTCGTTGGCGACGCCCTTCTTCATGGCAAACCAGGTGAAGAAGATCACCAGCCACAGCATGCCGGAGATCGGCACGTTGTCGGGGCGTTTGAACTGGATCCAGAAGTTCTCCTGCAGCGCCGACAGGGCGAAGAAGAGCACCGGGAAGCCGAGGATCAGCGCGCTCATGATCTTGTTCTGCGTGCAGAACTTGCGGTACTTGCAGAACAGCGCCAGGGCGATGATCGAGAACGCCAGCAGGAGCTCCGGCCGGAACAGGAAGTTGAGCAGGCCTTGGATCGTTTCCACTCTTTCCCCCTACAGAGCCAGCGGCCCGCCCTTACCAGGGCCGGAGATGCCACCGTCGCGCCGCACGCGCCAGAAATGCACGGCGAGCAACATGACGAAGATGAACGGGATGCCGATGCAGTGCAGCACGTAGAAGCGCAGCAGCGCGCCCTCGCCGACGAAGCGCCCGGCGAGGAGCACGAAGCGCATGTCGGAGCCGGCGGTGATCAGCGGCACGTCGCCGATGGCCATGAGCTGGGAGCCCGGGCCCTCGACGCCGAGACCGGGTGACGCGCGCGCCATGTTCGATCCCACCGTTACCGCCCACATGGCGAGCTGGTCCCAAGGCAGCAGGTAGCCGGTGAAGGAGAACAGCAGGGTAAGCACCAGCAGCACCACGCCGACCACCCAGTTGAATTCCCGTGGCGGCTTGTAGGAGCCGGTCAGGAACACGCGCAGCATGTGAAGCCACACGGTGATGATCATCAGGTGCGCCGCCCAGCGGTGCATCTCGCGCATCAGGCCGAGGGTCGCCGACTCGGTCAGGTCGAGCATGTCGGGGTAGGCGTGCTGCGCCGTCGGGCGGTAGTAGAACATCAGCAGAATGCCGGTGACCGTCAGCACCAGGAACAGGAAGAACGACAGCCCGCCCATGCACCAGGTGTACGAGATGCGCAGTCCCTGCTTGCGCATGCGCACCGGGTGCAGGTGCAGGAAGACGTTGGTGAGTACCGCGAGGGCGCGGTTCTTCGGGTCCTTCGGCATCTTGTGGCGGAAAACGGACTTCCACACCGGAGTGCGAGTGAAATCCGAGAACCAGGTTTTCAGGCGACTCATGGGCGAGATCTCCGTTGCACCGTCACGAATCCGTTGCTGAGCATCACGAGTAGAACAGGAATGCGCTGGGATCGTCCCAGCCACCGCGCTCGTAGAGGAACTTCTGCGACTTGTCGATCTGGATCTGACCGTCGTCGGCGAGGCCGATGGCCGCACGCTCGAGCGGGCGCGGCGCGGGGCCCTCGAAGTTGATGCCGGTCATGTAGAAGCCGCTGCCGTGGCAGGGACACTTGAACTTGTTCTCGTTGGCCAGCCAGTTGGGCGTGCAGCCGAGGTGGGTGCACACCGAGATGAGCGCGTAGAAGCCCTGCTCGTTGCGTACCACCCAGACACCGAACTTGTCCTTGAACTGGGTCGAGACGGCGCCGACCTGGAAGTCGTCCGGGAAGCCCACCTTGAACTGCTGCGGCGGCTCGTACAGCACGTTGGGGTAGAGGAAGCGGACGGTCCCCGCCAGGATGCCGCCGATGGCCGCGGCAAAAGCGGTCCACGCGATGCCCAGAAACGGCAGCGACTTGAGGAACTCGCGGCGCTCCGGCTTATCCGGTGCGGCGGTCTGATCGACGGTGGCTTCGCCCGTATTTTCGGCCATCATGCTGTCTCTATTCGGTGTTTTTTGCCGCTCCCCTCAACGCTGAGAGGAGCGGTAGATGGATGCCAGAGCGGCGCGCGCCGCTTCGCGCACGCGCGCGTCCGGGTCATTTTCAAGCAGGTCGTTGAGCTCGTCCCGCACGTCCATGGCGCGCAGCATGGTGAGGGCCTGGATCGCCGCGACCATGGCGTCCTGCTGCTGCTGCGCGTTGAGCTCGCCGCTGTCGACGAGATACTTGCGGTCGATCATGCGGTGCAGCTCCTCCATGCCGGCATCCGAGCCGAGGCGGGCAAGCGCGACGGCGGCGTTGAAGCGCACCTGGCCGACCGGGTCGTTGAGCGCGACCTCGAGCGGGTCGACGGCGCGCTGGTCGTCGAGCGTGCCGAGGACGTAGGCGCTGTAGCCGCGCACCGCGGCATCCTCGTCGGTGAGGCGCTCCACCAGCTGCGGGACGCTCTGCTGCGCCGCGGGAGCGCCGATGTTGCCGATCGCCCACAGGGTCTTGAGACGCACGTCGGCGTCGGGATCGTCGAGGTAGCCGGTGAGCAGTGGGATCGAATCGGGGTCGCCGACGCGGCCGAGCGCGAGCAGCAGGAAGGTGCGCACCTGCGGGTCCTCGGCATTGGGGTGATCGAGGGCGTTGGCGATGAGCTGGGCGATGGCCGGGTCGCCCCGCAGGCTGTCGTCCTGGGCGAGCAGGTTGGCGAGACCGAAGGCCCCCTGCCAGGGCTCGTTGATGCCGCCGCCGGTGACCTCTGCGAGGTACTCCTGGGCGGTCTTGTCCTCGTGCGCGATGAGGCCGAAGAGCAGAAACACGCCGACCGCCCCGATGACCAGTAGCATCGGAAATATGAAGAAACCGAGCGCCACTCGCAGTGGATTGGCGGAGTCGTCGGTCTCTTCTGGACGCTCGATGTCATCCAGCGCACTATGCTCGGTCATTTTTCTTGGTGAAGTGCCCAGGTGCCCAGAGGGGAAAGCTACTGGACACCCCCCCTGCTGTCAATCCGGCCAAAATAGGCGAAAAATCTCGATTTTCGCTGCACGAAACACTGGGTTGAGGTCGCCGGAAGCCTTCCCTTAACTTTGGTCGGAATCGCCGCCAGTCTCAAGGCCAGCGAGGCCGATCTCCTGGCGCGCCTCACGACGGAAACGTTCGGCCAGCAGCGGATCGTGCGCGCGGTGCGCGGGGTTGTGCTCGAAGCCGCGGTGGATGGCATCGCAGGCGTAGCACACCGTGATCTCGGGGACGAAGTAGTACAGCGCGTAGTCGATCCCCATGCACGCCACCAGGCTCAACCCGTAGGTCCACGGCGACAATACGGCGCCGACGATGACCACGCCGAGGCCGAGCTTGCGGTTGAAGTCCTTTTGCGTGTACAGGCGGTTGCTGCCGCAGGCGAGGCAGACTTCGAGCGGATCGCGCAGCGTGTGGCTGTCGTCGAAGCCGGCGGCGGCGATTTCCTGGCAGTGGCCGCAGTTGGCGCACTTCAGGCGGTCCTCGTCGTGACCGTTGAGAAAGTCGAACTGGTTGGGGCGCTCGCAGGCCTCGCAGCGCCAGTCGAAGCTGTGGCTCATATCAGTAGGGTTGGCCGGTTGCCAGCGATAGGTAAATACAGATCGTCTCGCCGAACAACACGAACACCACCGCAGCGTAGAGGATGCCGGTGGCCGACTGGATCGATCGAATCTCGACCGTCTTCCAGGTCATCCAGGCGAGCCCGATGGGGGCGAGCACGCCGAGAAACGTACGCATGGCGACGAACAGCGCGTTACCGAGCGTGAAGGCGCGCACTAGGCCTCCGTCCATCCCGGTCCACTGCGGCCAGTGGTAGGCGACGATGCCGAACAGCGAGGCGAGGATGGCTACCTCGGTGATGCCGAACAGCAGCAGTGAGCGCTGCAACGGCGCGGTGGGCATGCGCGGCTCCACCAGATACCAGTGCGCCAGCAGCATGGCGAAGAGCACCCCGCCGACCGAGAGCGCGGCGCTCAGCAGGCCGAAGCGGAACAGCGCCAGTCCTGCGGTAGAGGCCGGCTCCGCAGTGGTCAGCACGGCGGGGTCGGCGAGCACCGCCACGGCGCCCGCCGCGGCGGCGACGGTGAGCCACACGAAGCGCGGCGCGCTGTCCTTCTGCACGCCGAGGATGAACAGGAAGGTGGTCACCGCGGCCAGTCCGTAGGCGGCGAGAGCGAGTGGCGACAGTCCCGGCAGCGTGCCCGCCGCCGGCCCCAGCCGTAGCCCGAAGCCCAGCACCAGACAGCCGAACCCCACCAGGAGGCTCAGCCGATAAAAGCCCGGTCCCGCCGGCGAGCGCGAGATCGCAGCATAGATCAACATGCCAACGGCAGTGTGGACGAGAAGCACGGAGACAGCGGCGGCAAGCATCCCGCGATTCTAGCAGTGGGAGCGATAGCGCGGGGTCTGCGGCGGCGCTGTACCATACCGTCATGAACCGCCTCGACCTGTACAAGAGCCTCGTTCGCCCCGCCGACAGCCGCATCCTCTATTACGTCATCGACGGCATCGGAGGGCTGCCGCGCGAGCCGGGTGGGCCGACCGAGCTCGAGGCGGCCGATACGCCGACGCTCGACCGGCTGGCAGACGCAGGCTCCACGGGGCTGCTGACGCCGGTGGCGCCCGGAGTGGCGCCCGGCTCGGGCCCCGGGCACCTGTCGCTGTTCGGCTTCGATCCGCTCGAGACCATCGTCGGCCGTGGCGTGCTCGCCGCGCTCGGTATCGGCTTCGACCTGCAGTCCGGCGACGTAGCGGCACGCATCAACTTCTGCACCCTCGATGCCGACGGCATGGTTGTCGACCGGCGCGCCGGGCGCATCGCATCGGAGATCGGCGCGCCGCTCGCCGAGCGCCTCGATGGCATTGTCCTCGGCGACGGTGTGCAATGCATGGTGCGCCACGTCAAGGAGTACCGCGCCTGCGTGGTGCTGCGCGGCGCCGACCTCGGCGGCGACATCGCCGACACCGACCCGCAGGCTACCGGCGTGCCGCCGCTGGCGCCGCGCGCGCGCGACGAGGCGTCGCAGCGCACCGCCGAGCTCGCCACCGCCTTCATCGACGCCGCCCGCGACCTGCTGGAGGACCAGCAGCAGGCCAACGGCGTGCTGCTGCGTGGCTTCGATGTTTACCGCCCGCTACCCAGCTTCGCCGAGCTGTACGACGTGCGGCCGGCCGCTGTGGCCGCCTATCCGATGTACCGCGGCGTCGCTCGCTTGGTCGGCATGACAGTCTACGCATCCGACGACACGCTCGACTCGCGCGTCGAGCTCACCCGCGCCGCACTCGAGGAGCACGACTTCGTCTTCGTGCACTTCAAGTCCACCGACAGCCGCGGCGAAGACGGCAACTTCGACGCCAAGGTAGAGCAGATCGAGCACGCTGACGAGACGCTCGCCGCGCTCCTCGAGCTCGGCTTCGACGTGGTCATGGTGACCGGCGACCACTCGACGCCGGCGACCTACCGGGCGCACTCCTGGCATCCGGTGCCGGTGCTGCTGTGGGGGCCGGATACGCGTCGCAACGCGGCACGGGGGCGGTTCGGTGAGACGGCTTGCTTGAGCGGGGCGCTGGGACAGATACGTAGCATGGATATTCTGCCGCTCACGCTGGCGCACGCCGGTCGGATCGGCAAGTTCGGCGCTTGACGTAGGCGGGAGCGATAAGGCGGCGTCTGCGGCGTTGCGCTCCCGCGGGCTGACTCCGACGTAAGGGTGTACGCCTCCGTATCCCTCTGGCCGCGCGCCTTGCATCCACCACCTTCTCACTCCCGCTGCTACCTCGCCGCAGGAATGACTTGGAGGTGGGCGAACGTCGCTGCGCTCGTTCGCTGAGAGTTCGATCGTGGCTCCCGCTCGAGACAGCGATGCGCACCCCGAGAATATGGGCAGCGAGCGGCCGCAGGCCGCGAGAGGCGGGGGTGGGTGGTGGGTCTAGAAAAAAACAAAGAAGTCGAGGTCATTTCCCGACCTCTCCGAGAATTGACCGCGCCCGCTGCAGATCTTCGGGAGTGTTGATGTTGAGCAGGAGGCGGTCGGGGTCGCCGAGGGTCTGCAGGAGGTCGTCGGGGAGGGCGGTGCCGAGCTGTTGCAGCAGGCCTTGCAGTCCGTGCTTGTCGGCGTCCAGGCGGCGGGCAATGCGGGGGAGTGCGTCGGGGGAATAGACGGCGCACAGCGGATGCCACCGGCCGCGCCAGTGGGGGGCGCAGATCTCGGCGCCACGCTCGACGCGGTGCAGCGCTTCCTCCAGCAGGGTGGGAACGACGAACGGCAGGTCGACGGCGAGCACCGCGACGGGCAGGTCGAAGCGGGTCAGGGCGGCCTCGATGCCCGCGGCGGGGCCGGCATCACGCCGTCGATCGGGCAGCAGAGGGACCTCGATGCCGGCGATCGGCTCGCCGCCGGCCTGCACCACCGCGTCGGTCAGCGCGCGCAGCGTACGCAGCGCGCGCCCGGCCAGCGTAATGCCACCGAGTTGCAGTCCGGGCTTGGGGATGCCCATCCGCCTGCTGGTGCCGCCGGCGAGCAGAGCTGCCGCGCAGCGCTCGCTCACCATGCCGCCTTGAGGCCGTGCCCGGTGACCACCACCAGCGCGTCGTCGTCAGCGCCGGTCTGCAGCCAGCCGGCCATCGCCACCGCGCCGGTGGGCTCGGCCCACACGCCCATGGCGGCGAGGCGGGCCTGGGCCACGCGGATCTCCTCATTGCCGACCACCCGTACCCGGCCGCCGGAATCGCGAATGGCGCGCGCCAGATCTTCCCGTCGCACCGGTGCGTCGATGGCGATGCCGTCGGCAATCGAAGGCTCGTCGTCCGGCGTGACGGCCGGCGGCACGCCGTCCTCGCCCGTGGCGGTCCACAGCGGTGCGGCGGTGCGGTGCTGAACGGCGACAATCTCGGGGGCGCGGAACTCCGGGATGCCGCGGCGGATCTCGTCGAATCCATACTGCAGGCCGATCACCAGCGAGCCCTGGCCGGCCGGGACGTATACCCGGCGCGGCAGCACGCCGCCGTGTTCCTGCCACCACTGCAGGGCGAGCGTCTTGGTGCCGTCGAGGAACATCGGGTTCCAGCCGTGGCTGCAGTAGGTGCCCTCGCGGTCCGATAGGGCCGCCTCGGTGGCATTGGCGCGCGGACCGTCGACGGCGATCACCTCGGCGCCGAAGGCGTGTAGCGCGGCGACCTTCGCGGGCGGCGCCGAGGCCGGCACGTACACGCGGCAGGCCAGACCCGCGGCGACGGCGTAGGCGGCGAACGATCCGCCGGCGTTGCCGGAGGAGTCCTCGATCAGCGGTGGCTTGGCGGCGAGCTTGGCCCATGCCATCAACACGGCCACGCCGCGGTCCTTGAACGACAGCGTCGGCTCCAGGTGGGCGAGCGCGATGCGTGGACCCTGCGCCGGACGCAGCCAGCGCCCGCAGCCTTCGCCGAGCGTCAGCGGCGCCGCGAGCGCGTTGTCGGGCAGGCGGATCTGGGCGCGGAAGCGCCACACGCCGCTGGCGGCGTCGGTGATCCGGCGCGTATCGAGCGCCGGTCCCGGCGGCAGGCTCCACGGCGCGCCGCAGCCGCAGCGAAAACCCGCCGGCGCCAGCGCCGGCGTGGTCGCGCCGCACACGTTGCACATGAATTCGAGGCTCACGCGCCGCAGAATCGCACCGCGGGCTTTGCTCTGCAACAATACGAGCCATGCTCAAGAAGCCTCGCCTGTTCACCGCCGGACCGACGCCGCTGCACCCCGACGCGATGCGCGCCGCCTCCGGTGCGGTGCCGTATCACCGCACCCCCGAGTTCGCCGCGCGCTTCCAGCGCGTTCAGAAGGGGCTGCAGGCAGCCTTCCGGACCGCCGGCCCGGTGGCAGTGCTGACCACCTCGGGCACCGGCGCGATGGAGGCGGCGCTCGCCAGCCTGTTCGCCGCCGGCGACCGTGTGGTGGTGATCGCCGGCGGTAAGTTCGGCGAGCGCTGGGCCGAGATCGGGCGCGCCTACGCGCTCGATGTCGTCGAGATGACCGTGCCGCCGGGGCATACCGTCACCCCCGCCGCGGTCGCGCAGCAAGTCGCCGAGTCGACGCCGGTGCGCGGCCTGTTTCTCACCGCTTCCGAGACCTCCACCGGCACGCTGTATGAGGTGCAGCCCATCGTCGAGGCGGTACGCGGGGTGGCGCCCGAGATCGTCACCGTGGTCGACGCCATCACCTCGGTGGGCGCGCTGCCGATCGCCACCGACGACTGGGGGCTGGACGCGGTTATCGGTGGCGCCCAGAAAGCCTTCATGGTGCCGCCGGGTCTGGCGTTCGTCGCCTGCTCGCCGCGCGGCTGGCAGCTGGTCGACAACGACAGCGACACGCCGCGTTACTACCTCGACCTGCGCAAATACGCCGCCTCGGCGCACAAGTCGCAGACGCCGTTCACTCCCGGTATCGGTCTGCTGCTGGCACTCGAGGCCTCGCTCGACGCGATCGCCGAGGCCGGCGGCATCGGCGCGCTGGAAGACAACGCCGCGCGCCTGGCGAGCGCCTGCCGCGCCGCCGCCGCGGCGCTCGACCTGGAGCTGCTGTCGCACGCGCCGAGCCCTGCGGTGACCGCCATCAAGGCGCCCGAGCCGGGCACCGCGCCGGAGATCGTCGCGGCGATGCGCGATCGTCACGGCGCGCAGCTGTCCGGCGGGCAGGGCGATCTGAAGCCGGACATCTTCCGCATCGGTCATATCGGCTACGTCGACGATCTCGACCTGCTCGGCGTGCTGGCCGCGCTCGAGGGTGTGCTGGCGGACCGCGGCCACGCGGTTACGGCAGGCGCCGGCGTGGCCGCCGCGGCGGCCGACCTGGCGGCGGGGCGATGAGCGCAAGCGCCCCCAAGATCCTCGTCTGCGGCACGCTCAAGGGGCGCGGCCTCGAGATCCTGCGCGACGCCGGTTGCGATGTCGATCACCAGGTCGATCGCAAGTCGGGCTCGCTCGCCGACGTCATCGAGCCCTATGCCGGGGTCGTCGTGCACTCCGGTCACCTGATGGACGCCGCGGCCATCGCCGCGGGCAAGAACCTGCGTGTCATCGGCCGCGCCGGCGTCGGCGTCGACAACATCGACGTCGAGGCGGCGACCGCCGCCGGCGTGTTGGTGATGAACCTGCCGTGGGGCAACACGGTGACGGCGGCCGAGCACACTCTGGCACTGATGCTGGCGCTGGCGCGCAACGTGCCCCAGGCGTCGGCCGCGCTGCGCGGCGGCACCTGGGACCGCAAGCCGCACCTCGGTGTCGAGCTCAAGGACAAGACCCTCGGCGTGGTCGGCTTCGGTCGCATCGGTCGCGAGGTGGCGCGGCGCGCCCAGGCGATGGAAATGAAGGTCGTCGCACACGATCCCTACATGTCCGAGAAGGTCGCCGCCGACCTCGGCATCGAGCTTGTAAGCCTCGACGAGCTGCTGCCACGTGTCGACGTGCTCACCGTACACGTGCCGCTGAGTAAGGAGACGCACCACCTCATCGATGGCGCAGCGATGGCACGCATGAAGCCCGGCGCGCGCATCATAAATTGCGCCCGCGGCGGCCTGATCGACGAAAGCGCGCTGCTCGCCAACCTGGCGTCGGGCCACATCGCCGGCGCCGCCTTCGACGTGTTCGAGAACGAACCCGAGCCTGACCCCGAGTTGCTGGCGCAGCCGCGCTTCATCGGCACGCCGCACCTCGGCGGGGCGACGCTCGAGGCGCAGGAGAAGATCGGCGAGGGGATCGCGCAGCAGATCGCCGACTTTCTGGTCGACGGCACCATCCACCACGCCATCAATGTGCAGGCGCTGCCACCCGAGGAGCAGCGCCCGATGCTGCCCTACATCGATCTTTCGCGCCGCCTCGGCTCGGTGCTGTCACAGTGCTACAGCGGCATCGACGTCCTGCGCGTCGACTACTTCGGTGACATCGCCGCGTACACCACCAAGCCGGTCAGTGCTGCCGTGCTCGTGGGCTTCTTCGAGCCTCACCTCGCCGAGCGTGTCAATCCGGTCAACGTATGGAACGTGGCGCGCGAGCGCGGTATCGAGGTGGTCGAATCGACGAGCAACGTGGGGCACGGCTACGCCAGCCTGGTGCGCGTGTCGGCGCACACCGCCAGCGGCGAGCACGCCGTCGCGGGCACCGTCTTCGACCAGGTGCGCGCGCGCATCGTCGAGATCGATGGGCTGCCGATCGAGCTCGCCCCCGAGGGCCACCTGCTGCTGTTCGCCAACGACGACCGCCCGGGCGTTGTCGGCGCCGTCGGCAGCTTTCTCGGCGAGCGCGGCATCAACATCGCCGACGTTCGTCTCGCCCGCACGGAGGGTGCCGCTACCGCGATCGCCGTCATGACCCTGGATCAGGCGATGAGCGACGAAGCCCTTCACGACTTCGAGGAGCTCGAGGTCATCAAGTGGGCGCGCTATCTCGAGCTCTAGGCTCTCGTCCTGGCCCCCGTTTTCTTGCCCAAATACGCCCCTCATGTAAGAATTTCGCCCATACGGCGCGGCGCTTTTTCTTCCTTTCCGGACGCGCGCCGCGCCCCGTTTCGTCCTCATTCCGGAAGTACCCGAAAGCCATCGTCTCCAACCCGGAGTAACCACCATGGCGCGTAACAAAGTCACCGTAGTCGGCGCGGGTCACGTCGGCGCCACCACCGGCCTGGCGATCGTCAACAGGGGCCTCGCCGACGTGGTGTTGACCGACATCATCGAGGGCATGCCGCAGGGCAAGGCGCTCGACATGATGGAGGCGACGCCGCTGGTCAACCATGACTGCCAGATCACCGGCACCAACAACTACGTCGATACGCAGGGCTCCGACATCGTGGTGATCACCGCCGGCCTGGCGCGCAAGCCGGGCATGAGCCGCGACGACCTGTTGGCGAAGAACGCCGAAATCATCGGCGGCGTGGTCGAGGAGGTGGTCAAGTACTCGCCCGACTCGATCATCATCATGGTCACCAACCCGCTCGATGTGATGGCGTACCTGGCCTACAAGAAGTCGGGCTTCCCGCGCGAGCGCGTCATCGGCATGGCCGGCGTGCTCGACTCGACCCGCTTCCGCACCTTCATCGCCATGGAGTTGGGCGTGTCGGTCAACAACACCCACGCATTCGTCCTCGGCGGCCACGGCGACTCGATGGTGCCGCTGCCGCGCTATTCCACCGTCGCCGGCGTGCCGATCACCGAGCTGATGAACGAGGAGCAGATCAACCGCATCGTCGCCCGCACCCGCGGCGGCGGCGGCGAGATCGTAAAGCTGCTCGGCACCGGCAGCGCCTACTTCGCGCCCGCCTGGTCGGTAACCCAGATGGTCGAGGCGATCCTGCAGGACCGCAAGGAGATTCTTCCGTGCGCCGCGTACCTCGAGGGCGAGTACGGCGTCGAGGGCGCCTACGTCGGCGTGCCGGTGGTGCTGGGCGCCGGTGGTATGGAGAAGGTGTTCGAGATCGAGCTGTCGGGCGACGAGCGCACCGCGTTCGAGGATTCCGTCGCCGACGTCAAGGAGCTCATCG
>JASFRZ010000042.1:0-18368 GCA_050114655.1 Acidobacteriota bacterium | reverse complement strand
TGATGGTGCCCACGCCGGCAGGCGTGGGCGGCTTCCATCTCGCCGTCGAACTGGCATTGGTCGACCTGTTCGGCATCGCAGCGGGGCCGGCGGCAAGCTACGCGCTCGTCTGCCACGCGGTGGTGTTCATCCCCATCACGCTGATCGGCATCCTGTTGTTGTCGCGCGAGGGTCTGACGCTGCGTGCCATCGAGGAGGAGGAGGGCGACGTGTACCCTGTGGATGAAGCCCCGAGCGGCGGTCGGCCATGAAATGCCCCTTCTGCGGTCACAACGAGGACAAGGTCGTCGACTCCCGTGAGTCGCGCGAGGGGCAGGTCATCCGCCGCCGGCGTGAGTGCCTCAACGAGGATTGCGGGCGCCGCTTCACCACCTACGAGCAGGTCGAGGACCTGCCGGTGATGGTGGTCAAGAAGGACGGCCGTCGGGAGCGGTTCGATCGCGCCAAGCTGCTTGCCGGGCTGTTGAAGGCCTGCGAAAAGCGCGCGGTTCCGCTGCAGCAACTCGAGGCGGTATGCGATGAGGTCGAGGCGATGGCGCACGACCATCCCGAGCGCGAGATCCCGGTCGAGGCGGTGGGCAACACCGTGATGGAGAAGCTGCGCGAGCTCGACGACGTCGCCTACGTGCGCTTCGCCTCGGTGTACCGGCAGTTCAAGGACATCAACGAGTTCATGGCCGAGCTCAAGGACCTGCTCGATGAGTCGGCACAGTGAGGCGCTCGCCGGATTCTTGAGCGCGCCGCCGCTGCCGGGCATCCGCGACGCTGCCGCCGGGCATGCCGGCACCGTACTGTGTGTCGGAGGTGCGGTGCGCGATGCGCTGCTCGGCCGGCGACCCGCCGATATCGACCTCGCGGTGGGCGGCGATCTCGACCACTTCGTGGACCGCTTCGCGGCCCACTGCGGGCGGCGGCCGGTGGCGATCAGCGATCCGTGGCGCGGCACGCGCCGCACCGTGCTGGGCGGTGTCCAGGTGGACATCGGTCGCATGCTCGGGAACGAGCAGGAGGACCTGGCGGCGCGCGACTTTACCATCAACGCGATGGCGGTACGGCTCAATGGCGCGGAGCCCGGACATACGCCTTCGGAGCTGCTCGACCCCTTCAACGGCTGCACCGACCTCGAACAGCGCCGCATCCGCATGCTCTCCCCGCGAGCGTTGAGCGACGATCCGCTGCGCATGTTGCGGGCGGCGCGCTACTGTGCAGAGCTCGATGGCTTTACGATCGAGCCGGCGACGCGCATCGCGATCGCCGCCGCCGCGGCATCGATCCAGGTCGCGGCGGACGAGCGTGCGCAGACCGAGTGGGTCCGGCTGCTCGCCGCTCCCGGCTGGCTGAAGGCCGCCGGCCTGGCCTTCGAGCTCGGCATCGGCGAGCGCACTCTGCCGGCAAGTGGGCGCCTCGAGCCCGCGGCGGCGTGGGCCGATTTCGAGGTCGCGCACGGCGCCGCCGACGAGGAAGTCGTCGTCATGCGCCTCGCCGCAATCCTCGCCGGCACCGATGGCCTCGACCCCGAAGCTGCCCGCACGGCCCTCGTCGAGCGTCGCTGGCCGCATCGCGTGGCGCAGCGCGTCGGTCGCGTCGCCGGCTGGGCGCTCGCGCTGGACGAATCAGCCGACACCGTTTCCTGGGCGCTCGACGATTCCTGGTGCGCGGCCCGCGCGGCGCTCCTGGCGCGCGCTCTGGCCGGCCCTGCGGACGCCGCCGCGGACGCGTCGATCGAGTTGCTCGCTGCCCGGGCGGAGCGTGCCGACGAGGAGCCGTGGGTGCGCGGCAGCGACCTGCGTCATTGGGGGCTCGACGAGGGCCCGGCGGTGGGGCGCATTCTGCAGGAGGCGGCGCGTGGGCAGCTCGAGCGGCGCTGGGAATCGGCCGCGGCGGCGCGCGCCTGGGCGCGTGAGCGCGTAGACGCCGGGGCGGGAGGCTGAAGTGGGATCCGGCACAGTGGCACAGCTCGGCGAGATCGGGTTGGTGGAGCGCATCGTCGAGATCCTCGTGGATGGCGTCGATCCCTCGCATGCCAGCGGGGTCGTCGTCGGCCCCGGTGACGACGCCGCCGTACTCGCCTGCGAGGGTGACGTGGTGATCACCACCGACAGCCAGCACGAAGGTGTTCATTTCGAACGCAGTTGGATCGAGGCCGCGCAGCTCGGCCGTCGTGCCATCGCCGTCAACGCCTCCGATCTCGGTGCCATGGGAGCCCGGCCACTCGGCTTCGTCGTCGCCGTGGCGATGCCGGGTCACACCCCGGTAAGCTGGGCGGAGGATCTCGCCCGCGGGCTGCGCGACGGCGCGAAGCGCTACAGTGCGAGCATCGTCGGCGGTGACATCGCGGCGGTGCCGGGCGGCGTCGCAATCAACGTCAGCGCGGTGGGGCAGCGGCCGCGCTCGGTCATCACCTCGCGCTCGGGGGCGGCGCCGGGACAACGTCTTTACGTCACCGGATGGCCGGGGAGGGCGGCGGCCGGTCGCGCCCTGCTGGGCGCCGGCGGGACGGCGCCCGACGATGACGCCCGGCGTTGCATCGACGCCTATCGCGATCCCGACCCACCGGTAGCCTTCGCCATGGCTGCGGCGGCGCGCGGCTTGCTCGCGGCGGTGATGGACGTTTCCGACGGCATCGGGATCGACCTCGGCCGCATGTGCCGAGCTTCGGGCGTGAGTGCCGAGCTCGACGGCGTTGCGTTGCTCGCCGACGAGGTGCTTGCCGCGGTGGCGGTGGCGCGTTCGCTCGATGCCGCGCGGCTCGTGCTGGGCGGAGGAGAAGATTACGAGCTGCTGTGCGCCGTGGCCACCGAGCACGTCGCCGCGCTCCATGAGCTGGCTGCCGAGCACAGCGTCACGCTGCGCGACATCGGCACGGTAGTGGACGCCGCGCGGGAGATCACGGTGCTGCGCGACGGACGGCGCGAGCCGTTGCAGGATGGCGGCTGGGAGCATTTCTCGTGAGCGACGCAGCGAGCCGGAACTGCCGGTCGCCCGGCGGCGGCGGTGAGGAGCGGAGATGGCGCTGACCTTTGCGGTGACCGACCGCGATGCATCCGGCGCGGCGCGTTGCGGGGTGCTGGAGACGCCGCACGGCGTGGTGCACACGCCTGCCTTCATGCCGGTGGGCACCTACGGAGCGGTCAAAGGGATGCGTGCGGAGGACCTCGAGGAGCTCGGCGCCGAGATCATCCTCGGCAATGCCTACCACCTGTCCGAGCGTCCGGGCGCCGAGCTCATCGCCGAGCTCGGCGGCGTGCAGGAGTTCATCGGTTGGCGCAAGCCGATGCTCACCGACAGCGGCGGCTACCAGGTTTTCTCGCTCTCGGAGCACTGCACCATCGACGACGACGGCGTCACCTTCCAGTCGACCCTCGACGGCAGCATGCGCCGCTTCACCCCCGAATCGGTGGTCGAGATCCAGGCGCTGTTGGGCTCCGATATCGCCATGGTGCTCGACGAATGCGTCGCCAGCCCGGCGGATCGCGATACCGCCGCTGCGGCGGTGCGCCGCACGCAGGAATGGGCGGTGCGCAGCCGCGCGGTCGCCGACCGTCTCCCCGGGGGTCTGTTCGGCATCGTGCAGGGGAGCGTCTATCCCGAGCTGCGGGCGGCGCACGCCGAGCAACTCGTCGCGCTCGACTTCGACGGCTACGCCATCGGCGGGCTCGCCGTCGGCGAGGAGAAGGCGGCGACCTGGGCGGCACTCGACGCCGCCGCGGGCGCGCTGCCCGAGGACAAGCCGCGTTATGTGATGGGGATGGGCACCCCGACCGATCTGATCGAGGGCGTGGCGCGTGGCATCGATCTGTTCGACTGCGTCATGCCGACGCGCCATGCGCGCAACGGCATGGCCTTCACCAGCGAGGGCAGGATCTCGATCAAGAACCAGATCTACGCTGCCGATGAACGGCCACTCGATCCGGACTGCGCCTGCCCCACCTGCCGGCGCTATTCACGTGCCTATCTGCGCCACCTGAAGGTGCGCGGCGAGATGACCGCGGGCATCCTGCTCACCTTCCACAACCTGTTCCATTACCTTGACAGCATGCGGGCCATCCGGCACGCTATCGCTTCGGCGAGCTTTGCCGATTTTCGCCGCGCAGCGGCGGCCTCCGTGGCCGATTCGTCGTCCTGAAGACGGCGCCGTAGCGGCGGTTCCGCCCTCCAGGTTTCTTGATCACCAGTCTGTAAACAAGAGGTCCCGAGCGAGGTTGTCGGTGGACGTGCGTGTTCTGTTGTCGATGGCTCAAGGGCAGACATCCAGCCCGTGGGCGAGCCTGATCCCGCTGGTGATCATGCTCGGCATCTTCTACTTCCTGCTGATCGCGCCGATGCGCAAGCGCCAGAAACAGCAGGAACAGATGATCGCCGGCCTGAAGAACGGCGACCAGGTAATCACCGCCGGCGGCATTTATGGCACCATCGTCGGCATCAAGGAAGACCGGCTGACCCTGCGCATTGCCGATCAGGTCAAGATCGAGGTCACCAAGTCGAGCATCTCCGGCCTCGAAAGCGCCCCGGACAAGTGAGCAGCGTCTAGATCCCCCCTCGGAGCATCCGACCATGCCTCGCAATCTTCTCTACAAGCTCGGATTCATCGTGGCAGTCGCCGCGTTCAGCCTTTTCCTGTCCTATCCGCCGGGCGAGAAGATCAACCTCGGACTCGACCTGCGCGGCGGTATCCACCTGGTGCTCGAGGTCCAGGTGGACGAAGCGGTCGCCGGCGACGTGCGCGCGGACTACTCGCAACTGGTGGACCAGCTGCAGCTCGACGGCGTCGAGCCGCAGAACACGACGTTCAACGGCGACGCGGGATTCACCCTGACCTTCGCCAACGAGCCGGACCGCGACCGCGCCGAGGCGACCGCAGCCGCCAACCTGCCCGCCTTCGACATTCAGCTCGGCTCCAATCCGCCGTCGCTGACGTTCACCCTGCCCGAGACCGAGCAGGCCGATATTCGCGAGAACGCGGTGCGCCAGGCGCTTCAGACCATCCGCAACCGCATCGACCAGTTCGGCGTCTCCGAGCCGGTGATCCAGCGCCAGGGATTGACCGGCAGCCGCATCCTGGTGCAGCTCCCCGGTGTCGAGGACCCGGAGCGCGTCAAGGACCTGCTGCGCACCTCGGCGGTGCTGCAGTGGCGCTTGGTGCACGGCGAGCCGGCGCAGACGCGCGAGGCGCTGCTCGCCTCGGTCGGCGGTCAACTGCCGCCGAACACCGAGATCCTGCAGTCGGTGCCGGAGACGATCCAGGGCGTGCAATACCCGGCGCAGTACTACATCGTCGACATCATCCCGATCGTCGAGGGACGCGAGCTCAAGAACGCGAGGCTGGCGCAGGACAGCATGGGCCTGCCGGCGGTTGGCTTCACGCTCGACGCCAACGCCACGACGAAGTTCGCCAACTTCACCGGGACGCACATCGGCGACCGCCTGGCCATCGTCCTCGACGACCGCATCCAGTCGGCGCCGTCGATCGAGAACCGCATCTCCGGTGACGGCATCATCCGCGGCAGCTACACCATTGAGGAGGCCGAGGACCTCGCGCTGGTGCTGCGCGCCGGCGCCTTGCCCGCCTCGATCACATACCTCGAGGACCGCAGCGTCGGCCCGTCGCTCGGGCGCGAGTCGATTCGGCAGGGCATCCTCGCGGCGGTCGTCGGCCTGGCGCTGGTGATCGTGTTCATGCTGATCTACTACCGCGGCTCCGGGATCAACGCGGTCATCGCGCTAGCGCTCAACCTGATCATCGTGATGGGCGTGATGGCGTCGCTGGGCGCGGCCCTGACCTTGCCCGGCATCGCCGGTCTGATCCTCTTGATCGGTATGTCGGTGGACGCCAACGTGCTGATCTTCGAGCGTATCCGCGAGGAGCTCGACCTCGGCAAGACGGTGCGCTCGGCCATCGACGCGGGCTTCGCCAAGGCCTTCTCGGCCATTCTCGACGCCAACCTGACGACGCTCATCGCCGCCGTGTTCCTGTTCCAGTTCGGCACCGGCCCGGTGAAGGGCTTCGCCGTGACCCTGACCATCGGCATCGTCGCGTCCATGTTCACCGCGCTGTTCGTCTCGCGCGTGCTGTTCTCCGTGTGGACGCAGCGCCACCGTCAATCTCTGAGCATCTGATGCGCTTCCTCCGCGACACGCACGTCGACTTCCTGAAATTTCGCCACGCGGCGATCGGGGTGTCGCTCGCCTTCATTCTGGCGAGCTTCGCGTCCATCGCCATGCACGGCGGGCTGCGCTACGGCATCGACTTCGCCGGTGGCACCCAGGTGATCGTGGCCTTCGCCGAGCACCCCGATCTCGATACGCTGCGCGACATGCTTGAAGAGCAGGACATCGAGGACCCGGTGATCCAGGAGTTCGTCGCTGACGCCGGCCATCAGGAGGTCCTCATCCACACGCCGCAAAACATCGAGGGTGGCGGGCTGCTCGACGAGATCCACGCTGCGCTCGATCGCTACGATCCCACCGAGCACCCGGCCGGCCTGGACGACCTCAACGCGATCAGCAAGGAGGAGCTGGCCAGCCGATTGTTGCAGCGCAATCCGCTGGAGTTCGACACCGTCGTCGACCTGCAGAACGCCCGCAACACCTACGGTGGCATCATCGACCGTGTGCTGGCCGAGCGGGACGAAACCGGTCTGTTGACCTCGTGGGCGCCGGTCGGCGCGCTCGACCTCGACGCGCGCATCAACGACTGGCTGGAGTCGAACTTCTACCTCGGCACGCACCGCGTGATCGGCCAGGAGTACGTCGGACCGCAGGTCGGCGCCGACCTGCGCCGCCAGTCGCTGCTCGCCATGTCCTGGGCGCTCGCCGGCCTGCTCGCATACATCAGCTATCGCTTCGAGTTCCGCTTCGGCGTGGGCGCGGTGGTGGCGTTGATCCACGACGTCGTCATCGCGGTGGGCGCGTTCTCGATCACCAACCGCGAGTTCAACCTGCCCGTGGTGGCGGCGTTCCTGACCATCGTCGGTTACTCGCTCAACGACACCGTGGTGGTGTTCGATCGCGTGCGCGAGAACGCCCAGACCCAGCGCCGCATGCCGCTGTACGATCGTCTCAACCTGAGCATCAACCAGACGCTGTCGCGCACGCTGTTGACCTCGGGCACGACGTTGATCGTGGTCGTCTCGCTGTTCGTCTACGGCGGCCCGGTGATCAACAACTTCGCCTTCGCCCTGCTCATCGGCATCATTGTCGGTACGTATTCGTCGATCTACATCGCGACGCCCGTGTATTACTTCCTGGCAGAGCGGTCTGCGGCGGCCGCGAAGGAAAAGGCGAAGAAGTAGACGGGAGCGATAACGCGGCGTCTGCGGCGCTGCGCTCCCTCAGCCTGGCTCCCGCGTACGTGAGTACGCGTACGCCATGCTTGCGGTCACGCGCCTTGCATCCACCACATTCTCGCTCCCGCTGCTGCGTGGTCGCTGGGCCGGATGCGCCCCAGGCCCCCTTCTCCTGCTAATCTGACGGCATGCGCCTGCCTGTCCTCGGTACCCGCAAGCAGAAGCCGATCACCGTCGACCAGCTCCTGGCGGTGGTGTCGGAGCGCCACTCGGAGGAGGACTGCGCGCTGGTGCGGCGGGCTTGGGAGTTCTCCGATCGGGTACACACGGGGCAGGAGCGCAAGTCGGGCGAGCCCTACCTGATCCATCCGGCGGCGGTGGCGATGATCCTCGCCGAGCAAGGGCTCGACGCGGTGTCGATCTCGGTCGGGTTGCTGCACGATGTTCTGGAGGACACCCACGCTTCGGCGGAGGAGATCCGCGCAGAGTTCGGCGATGAGGTGCTCGGGCTGGTCGAGGGAGTGACCAAGATCAGCAAGATCAACTTCCAGAGCCGCGAGCAGGAGCAGGCGGAGAACTTTCGCAAGCTGCTGCTGGCGATGGTCGAGGACATCCGCGTGCTGCTGGTCAAGCTGGCCGACCGACTGCACAACATGCGCACGCTGGAGCACCTCGCGCCGGCGGCGCAGGCGCGCAACGCGCGCGAGACCACCGAGATCTATGCGCCGCTGGCGCGCCGGCTGGGCATGGGGCGCGTTCAGGCGGAGCTCGAGGACCTCGCCTTTCGCTATTCCGAGCCCGAGGCCTACGTCGAGCTCAAGGCCGAGGTGGACAGCCAGCCGCGCGTGCGCCAGGCGTTTATGGACCGAGTGCTGGCGCGCATCGAGCAGGAGCTGCAGGAGGAGGGCATCGAGGCGCGCGTCGAGCACCGCGTCAAGGGGCTGGCGAGCCTGCACCGCAAGCTGCTGCGCCAGGATCGCGATCTCGACCGCATCTACGACGTGGTGGCGTTCCGCATCATCACCGACTCGGTGAAGAACTGTTATGCCGCGCTCGGATTGGTGCACGGGCTGTGGCGCCCGGTGCCGGGTCGTTTCAAGGACTTCATCGCCATGCCCAAGCCGAACATGTACCAGTCCCTGCACACCACGGTGATCGACGAGGGCCAGCCGTTCGAGCTCCAGATCCGCACCGAGCAGATGCACCACGTGGCAGAGGAGGGCATCGCCGCGCACTGGCTCTACAAGGAGGGGCGCAGCTCCAAGTCTTCCGACGAGCACCAGTTCCAATGGCTGCGCCAGATCGTCGACTGGCAGCGTGAGATCCCCGATGCGCGCGAGTTCCTCTCCTCCTTGAAGCTCGACCTGTATCCCGGCGAGGTCTACGTCTTCACCCCCAAGGGCGAGGTCAAGGTATTCCCTGTGGGAGCGACGCCGATCGACTTCGCCTACGCGGTGCACACCGAGGTCGGCAACCACTGCACCGGGGCGAAGATCAACGGCGCCCTCGTACCGCTGCGCACCCCGCTGAAGAATGGCGACATCGTCGAGATCATCACCAGCACCGACGGACGCCCGCGACGCGACTGGATGCGGCTGGTCAAGACGTCTCGTGCGCGCAGCAAGATCCGCGCGCACATCAACCGGCGTGAGCGTGAGCGCAGCATCGAAGTAGGGCGCCGTCTGTGCGACAAGGAGATGCGCAAGTACGGACTCAACCTGAAGAAGGCCATCGCCTCCGGCGAGATCGAGGAGATCGCGTCACACTTCGGTGTGGCCAAGGGCGACGACGTGCTCGCCGGCATGGGCTACGGCAAGATCTCGCCGAAGCAGGTTGTGGCCCGCCTGCTGCCGCCCGAGCAGCTCCAGGAGATCGCGCCGCAGCCGCGCAAGGGGCTCATTCCCGAGACCGTCCAGACCGTTCGACGGGTGCTGGGATGGGGCGACGAGCCGGTGGTCAACGTCGAGGGCATGGACGATATCCTGGTGTCACGCGCGCGCTGCTGCGATCCGATCCCCGGCGAGCCGATCATCGGCTATGTGACCCGCGGCAAGGGCGTCTCGGTACACGCCGCCGACTGCGCCAACGTCGAGCAGCTCATGATGAACCCCGAGCGGCAGATCCCGGTCGCCTGGCGGGCCGCCAAGGGCAGCACCCAGCCGGTCAAGCTGCAGGTCGAAGTGGAGGACCGGCGCGGTCTGCTGGCGGAGATCACCTCGCGTATCTCCGATGCCGAGACCAACATTCGTCACCTCGACTCGCGCGTCGAGGGCGGCCGTGGCCGCATCACGATCATCGTCGACGTTGCCGACATGACCCACCTGCAGCGCATCAAGCAGGTGGTGAGTAAGATCCCCGGCGTCACTCGCATCATTCGCAAAGGTGCCCGCTAAGAGCCAGGAGCAGACCATGCCCGCACACGAAGTAATCAGCACCGACAAAGGCCCGGCCGCCATCGGCCCCTACTCGCAGGCGATCAAGCTGTCGGTGGGAGACAAGTCTCTGGTGTTCACCGCCGGCCAGATCGCCCTCGATCCGGCCACCGGCGAGCTCACCGGCGGCTCCGCGGCCGATCAGGCGCACCGTGCCATGCAGAACGTCCGCGGCATCTTGGAGGCCGCCGGCAGCGGCATCGACCGCGTCGTCAAGACGACCATCTTCCTCGCCGACATGGACGACTTTGCCTCGGTCAACGAGGCCTATGGCAGCTACTTCGAGGGCGCGCCACCGGCGCGCTCGACCGTCGCGGTGCGAACCCTGCCAAAGGGCGTCGACGTGGAAATCGAGGTGATTGCCTACTGCTGAGCGAGAGTGCTCGGTGGATCCCGCACGGGGCGCGATCTCGTCGCCGCGACCGCCCGCGCGCGCAGTCCGTTTCGGACGAGTCCCTTTGGCGCCGTTATGTTCTTGTGGCCCGCTAATCGGCCGTTAGCAGAGCTTCCCAAGCGGTGGCATGAAATGGCGGGACTTTCCACTTGTTGCCACGTGAGACAGCTTTATGCGCCGTCCATCCACAAACGGGAAAAACCGACAAATAGGGTTCGGACGACGTTCGATGTGTGTTATGTTCCGGTTCGCTGATCAACAGTGTGTTCAATTGTCTTGACATCAGCCCTGGGAAAAACGAACACTATGGGTCGGCAGCCAGGGGCACTGCCTGAAGGGTGAGCGCATGTTTGGGCGGTCCAAGGGAATTATCGGGCTGGATATCGGCTCGCACGCCGTAAAGCTCGTCGCGATGAAGGCGCAACGCGGCGGCAATCCGTACCAGTTGACGCATTTCGGGGTTGCGGAACTTCCCAGCGAATCGATCGTCGAAGGCGCCGTCGTGCGCCCGGGCGACGTGGCGCAGGCTATTCGCGACCTTCTCAACAACAACAAGATCAAGGGCTCGAGGATCGCCACGGCGGTCTCGGGCCACGCGGTCATCGTCCGTCGCGTCACCATGCCGCGCATGGACGAGGATGAGCTGCGAGAGTCGATCGTCTGGGAGGCGGAGGAGTACATCCCCTTCGACGTCGACGACGTGAATCTCGACTTCGCCATTCTCGACGAAAACGACGATGCCAACGAGATGGACGTCGTGCTGGTTGCCGCCAAGCGCGACCGCATCGAGGAGTTCATCGCGGTCATCGAGGAGGCGGGGCGTGATCCGGTAGTGGTCGACGTCGACGCCTTCGCGCTGCAGAACGCCTTCGAGCTCAGCTACCCCGAGCGCCAGCACGAGGACGTCGCGCTGCTGAACATGGGCGCGTCGGTCATCAACGTGGCGGTGCTCGAGGAGGGGCGTCCGGTCTTCTGGCGTGACATCACGCTGGGCGTGCGCCAGTACGTCGCTGCGCTACAGCGGGAGTTCATGCTCGACTACTTCGATGCCGAGGAGGTACTGCGTCGCGCTGGAAGCGGCGCCGGGCGCGACGCTCAGCAGCTGGACAACGAGCTCGGCGGCTGGGACGACGACGAGGACGAGTACAGCTACGACGACGCCGGCGAAGACACCATTCCCGAGACCACCGCCCCCGATTTCGATACCAGCGGCGGCGCGGGGATGGGCGGCATCCGCGACGCTTCGCGCGATCCGCGCGTGCAGGAGGTCGTCGGAGACGTCTCGGAACGACTCATCACCGAGATCAAGAAGACTTTCGACTTCTACCACGCGCAGTCGATGCGCGAGCGCTTCGACGCCATTTTCCTGGCCGGCGGTGGGGCGCACGTCGCGGACCTGACGTTGCGCCTGGAGCAGCGCCTCGGCACCCCCGTCGAGCTACTCGACCCGCTGCGCCGCGTGACGATTCCGACGAAGTCTTTCGACCCCGAGTACGTTCGCAGCATCGCTCCGCAGGCGGCGGTAGCCGTCGGCCTGGCGATGCGTGGCGACGGATAAGTGGCGAGGGCGTGATCCCATGATCCGAATAAACCTACTTGGCCACGAAGGAGCCAAGCCCAAGCGGCGCGCGGCGCCCGATATGAGCGTGGGCGGAAGCGAGAGCGCTCCGTTCCTGCTGGCGGTGGTGGCCACGATCGTCATCGTCGCCGCCGCCTGGTGGTGGCAAAGCCGGGCGTACGCGAACCTGCAGGCGCGCCACGAGCAGGTCAGCGCCGAGCAGCAGGAGCTCGCCGACACCGCCGAGCGGGTGCGTCAGCTCGAAGAGCGTCGCACCGTCGTCAATCAAAAGCTGGGCGTCATCGTCGACCTGAAGAAGAGCCAGAGCGGCCCGGTGTTGTTGCTCGACCAGCTCAGCCGCGAGCTCTCCGACAGCGTTTGGCTGACCAACCTGACCCTCTCGGAGGGCAACGTCTCGTTGATCGGACAGGCTCTGTCGGGGATCGCGATTGCCGACTTTGCGCAGAACCTGCGCCTGTCGTCGTACTTCGCCGACACTGTCCTCGATTTCACGGAGGATACCGGCGACTCCGTTCGGTTCCAGCTCTCCACCCGCTTCGTACCGTTGTCGCCACCGCCGGAGCCGGAGCCCGCCGAGGAAGCACCGGCGGCCGCCCCGGGTCGCGGCGGGCAGAGCGGACGTTGAGGAGGCTCCATGGCGCTTGAATTCAATCAGATGTCGAGGCAAGGGCAATGGGGTGTGATCGGCGTGTTCTGCGTCGCCATCCTCGGCGCCTTCTACTACTTCTACTGGGCGCCGACCGCTGAGCGCTCGGCAGTGCTGCAGCAAGAGATCAACGAGATGCAGATCGAGAACCAGCGCACGCGCGAGATCGCCGACCGGCTCCCGCAGCTCGAGGCGGAGGTGCAGTCGATGGAGGACCAGCTCCAGACGCTGCAGCACATTCTCCCCGAGGCAAGCGAGAGCGACGCGTTGTTGCGCAGGTTGGAAACGGCTGCCGCCGATACCAACCTGGACCTGCGGCGCACCACCTATCAGCCGCCGATTCTGCACGACTTCTACGCCGAGGTGCCGATCCAGCTCAACGTGGTCGGTACCTTCCATGATCTGGCGAGGTTCTTCGACCGGGTCAGCAAGTTCGGTCGCATCGTAACCGTCGGCCAGGTCAACATCTCCGCGGTGACCGACGGCGGTCCCAACTCCATCGAATCGCAGTGCACTGCCAGTACCTTCTATTTTCTGCCGGAGCCGGCGGAAGGTGCCGAGGGCGCTGCGGCAACTACGGGGGGTTAGATGGCCATCGTCCTCCGTGTCTCCAAACGTCAAGTCCGCATGGTCGTCGTCGGCCTAGCGGTCGTAGCGCTCGGCGCCGGCGTCGCGGCACAGACGCCCGCACGCGCACCGCAGGAAGGTCAGCAGTCGCCCCCGTCGCAGCAGCAGCAGGGCAACCCGCCGGCCCAGCCCCAGGAGGGCCAGGCGGGGGCGCAGCAGGCACCGCCACCGGCGCAGTCCGCGGGCGCCCAGGATCTGTTGACCCCTGAGGAGCGCGAGGCTCTCCAGTTGGTCGAACGACTCATCCAGGAGCAGGAAGGCGTCCTCATGGGCACCGGTTTCGACTACGACTCCGGTAACCGACGCGATCCGTTCCGCAGCCTGTTGGCTGACGTCAACGCGGTCAGTGCCCCCACCGTGCGGCCCTTCGGCCTGCCCGGATTCCTCATCAGCGAGGTCGAGCTCAAGGCCATCGCCGAGGTACAGGGTCGCTGGCACGCCATGGTGATCGGCCCCAATCAACGCGCGTACTTCCTCGAGGTGGGCACCGAGCTTTTCGACGGACACGTCATGCAGATCGCCCCCGGTGAGGTGGTTTTCGAACAAGTAGTCCCGGACCTGACCGGCGCTCGTCGCACGCGACAGGTGACCAAGCGCCTTCGTACGACCGATGGAGGCGGGGAGACCCCGTGATGAAAGACCAAGGCAGAACGAGCACACGCAAGTACGGACCGAGGTGGCGCGGCATCACGGCGCCGCTGGCGGTGGCGCTCTGTCTGGTGCCGATGCTGGCGCCTGCGCAGCAAGACGCCAACCGGCTACCGGCGGGGCAGCTACCCACCCAGGCGGACATTCTCCAGGATCCCAACCAGGACGGCATCCCCATCAGCGTCGATTTCGTCGACGTCGACATTCGCGACGTGGTGCGGTTCTTCGGCCAGTTCACCGGGATCAACATGGTGCTGGATCCGGAGGTGTCGGGGTCGGTAACGACACAGCTCTTCGACGTGCCGTGGGACCTGGCGCTGCTGACCATCCTGCAGTCGCACGACCTCGACTACGAGATCAACCACAACATCATCCGCATTACGACGACGGCGAAAATGGCACAGGCCGCCGAGGCGCGTGGTCGTCTCGCCGATCAGGAGCGCGCCGCGGAGCCGTTGCTTACCCAGAAGGTCGAGCTCTCCTACGCCTCCGCGGCAAATCTCGTCGAACTGGCCACCAGCCAGCTCACGCCGCGCGGCGAGGCGGTAGTCGACACGCGCACGAACTCGCTGATCATCCATGACACCGAGGAGTCGATCGTCAGCTTGCGGGAGCTGCTCGAGACGCTCGACCAGCCGGCGCCGCAGGTCAATCTCAAGGCGCGCATCGTCGAGACGACGCGCGACTTTGCCCGCGAGCTGGGCATCCAATGGGGCTTCCAGGGTGTCGCCGACGCGGCGCACGGCAACAGCACGGGGCTGGTCTTTCCCAACAACATGACGTTGCAGGGAGCCACCAACACGGCGAACCAGGCCACCTCGGGCATCGGTGGGACGCCGTTCGCCATCAACCTGCCGTCCTCGGAGGCCACCAGCGGCATCGCGCTGACCATGGGCAGCGTGCTCGACTCCTTCCGCCTCGACGTTACGTTGAGCGCGATGGAGTCCTCCGGCCGCGGCAAGGTGATCTCGACCCCCAACGTCACCGCGCAGAACAACAACGAGGCGCGCATCGAGAGCGGCCAGCGCATCCCGGTGCAGGTCTTGGTGGACAACACGGCGTCGATCCAGTTCATCAACGCCAACCTGCAACTGGTGGTGACGCCGCAGATCACCGACGAAGACACCATCATGCTGCAGATCATCGTCGACAAGTCCGAGCCGGACTTCACGCGTGAGGTCAACGGTGTGCCGACGATCTTCACGCGTCGCGCCGAGACCCGCGTGCTCGTGCGCGACGGAGGCACCACCGTCATCGGCGGCATCTTCCAGCTCGTCGTCAACGAGGTGGAGAATCGCGTCCCCGGCTTGCACCGGATTCCGCTGCTCGGCTGGTTGTTCAAGAGCCAGTCAACCAGTCAGAACAACAACGAGCTGCTGATCTTCATCACGCCGCAGATCCTGGAGCAATAACGATGCTGACTTTCCATCGTACCCAAAGGTCATGGCGGACGTCGCTCGGAGCTCCACGAGCCGGGCGAACGGTCCGCGATATCGCCTCCCGGCTCGGCAAGCTGGCGCTGCTCGTGCCGCTCGCCGCGCTGGTCGTGGGATGCAGCGCGACCGGCGATGTCGACAACACCGACAACAACGTCATTCTCAACATCGAAGACATGCAGCTCGTCAGCGATCCCTTCGGAGACGTGCTCACCATCGGCGGCGTGATTCTCGACGACACGATCTCGGTGGATTTCTCGGCGGTGCTCAAAGCGCCGATCACCACCAATCCGACGGTGACCCAGCCGGACCTGCAGTCGATCGCCCTCGATCGCTACGAGGTGACGTTTACTCGTACCGACGGCGGGACGTCGGTGCCGGCGGGTTTCCAGCGCGGCATTGCCGGTCTGGTGCGGCTCACCGAGCCGCAGGCGGAGGAGGTCGTTGTCCTGACGGTCTCCAACATCGTCATCGTGCCTTCCACGACCAAGTCGCAGCCGCCGATCTCCTACCTGATCAGTCCGGGGATCGAGACGGGTACGAACTTCACCAACATTCAGGTGAACGCCCGCATCGAGTTCTTCGGCCACACGCTGGCCGGCGACCCGGTGTCCGTGGTGGGCAACCTCGGTATCAATCTCGCCAACTACGGCGACGACAACCAATGAGGTGGGGAGCAATGGCTAGGACCATGATTCGCGACGGAGGGGGAGGCCGACGCCGCGCGCACGCCAAGGTGATGACCTCGGCGCTCTGCCTGCTCCTGATCTCGACCCTGATGGCGGGCTGTGACCTCAACAACCCGACCTCGCCCAACAATGCGAGCCAGCTGACGGGTCAAAACACCAACCAGTCCTTTTCGTTCAGCGGCACGATCACGGTCAGCAAGAGCGCCGGGTCGGTCGACGCCGACGACGTCACGACGGTAACGATCATCGCCACCGTGCGCGACGCGTCCGGCAACCCGGTCCCGAACCTGACCACGGTCACGTTCAGCACCGACCTCGGTGCTTTCTTCGTCGAAGAGCAAACCTCTGGAGACGCCGGTACGGTCAGGATCGTTAGCCCCGTCTTTCAGGCGACGACGTTCAACGGCCAGGCCCAGGCGGAGTTCCAGAGCAGCGGCCGTATCATCGGCACCGCGCGCATTACCGCCAGCTTGGGCGGCGTCAGCGGCTCGACCACGGTAGCGCTGGAGCCTGCTCCGGTCGCCGGCACGATCGGGCTGACGTTCGGCGCCAGTGGCGAAGGTGACATCACGGCAACGGGCAGCGCCAATCAGAACGCGCCGCTCGAAAAGACCGTGAGCGTCGTGGCAAAGGACTTCGACGACAATCCGATCGCCGGCGCGACGGTCAAGTTCCGCATCGTCGAGGACACGACCGAGCCGAATCGCCCGGCAGTCTGGGTTTCGTCCAATACCAGCTCGACCGGCCCTGACGGCATCGCGGCGAACATCGTCCGTGTCTCCGGGCCCGGCGTGGTGGCCATGGAAGCCGACATGATCGATCCGATCACCGGCAACCTCGTTGCCACCTCCAACCGGATCATCCTGACCACCACCGCCGACGAGGAGCTGACGCTGGCGTTCGCCAACGGCGCGACGACGTACTCCGCCAACGCGGCGTACAGCGTCGGGATCTCGGCGTTGCTGCGCGATTACAACGGCGATGTCGTGGCCGGCAAGCGAGTGGTCTTCTCGATCGACTCGGACACCACGACCGGCGCCACCTTGTCCAAGACCTCTGTCGACACGGGCCAGGATGGCCGTGCAGGGGTGACCCTGACCGTGCCGAGCATCGGCAGCGTCACCGTCAAGGCGGCGCTGCTCGACGCCGACGGGAGCGTCATCGTTTCCGCCACGGTCATCGCGACCGGAACGTAGGTCGGATACCCAGGGGCGGCGCCGGGAGTGAGCATCTACTCTCGGCGCCGCTCCGCACTTCTCCCGGCCCTCGACGCCTTCCGCGTCGAGGGCTTTCTTGTCACCGCTCCGGCCAACGTTCGCTATTTGAGCGGTTTCACGGGCAGCAATGGCTGGCTGCTGCTGACCTCCTCGGCAGCGGTCTTTTTCACCGATCCGCGCTATGCCGAGCAAGCGGCGATGGAGGTCCGGGAGGCGGAGCAGAGGGTGTCGTCCGCCGGCCTTGCCGCGGCGCTGGTCGAGGTCGTCGGGCGGCTCGGCATCACTGATCTGGGCCTCGAGGCGAGTCAAGTCACGGTTTCTTTGTGGCGCAAGCTCGAGGAGATCACCGGGGTCGGCTGGGTTGCACTCGACGATGTGGTCGAGCGGGTCCGTCGGCGGAAGGAGGGCGAAGAGGTCGAGGCTATCCGGACCGCCCTGAAGGTCGCCGAGGCTGCAATGCAGGAGGTTGCCGCGACGATCACTCCCGGGCAGACCGAGTTCGAGGTCGCCGCGGCGCTGGAGTACGCCTGCCGGCGAGCCGGGGCCACCCACATGGCGTTCGACACCATTGTTGCGGCCGGGGAGCGCAGCGCGCTGCCGCACGGCGTCGCGTCCGACCGCGCCATCGGCGCAGCCGAGCCGGTGATGATCGATATGGGATGCGTCGTCGACGGCTATTGCTCCGATATCACACGCATGGTGTGGGTCGGCGATGTTCCCGATGACGCCTGGTTGCGCTTGTACGAGGTGGTGGACGGTGCGCGCGCGGCGGCGCTGGCGGCGATTCATCCCGGGAAATCGGCACGGGAGGTCGATGCAGCGGCGCGCGAGGTGATCAGCGCGGCGGGGTACGGTGAGGGCTTCAGCCATGGCACAGGGCACGGGGTCGGGCTGCAGATCCACGAGGCGCCGGCGCTGTCGGCGCGCAGCGAGGACCTCATCGAGGCCGGCATGGTGGTCACCGTCGAGCCGGCGGTGTACCTGTCGGGGCGCTACGGAATCCGCATCGAGGACCTGGCGGTGGTCCGCGAGGATGGTTGCGAGCGCTTGACCACCTTGGAGCCCGAACCTATCCTTCGAGGGATTCCCTAAGCACCCTGCTGGCCGGGCCGTGCGCCGGCCGTTCCAGGAAGCGATTCATGAGCAAATCCTCAGACAGCCCCATTGACCTCGACCTCATCCGCGAGCTCATCGACCTGCTCATCGAGAAGGACGTCAGCGAGCTCGGCTTCGAGCGCGAGGGCACCAAGGTCAAGATCCGCCGCGGCGCCGCTGAGATCGCCATGCCGGCCGCAGCGGTCCAGCCGGTCGTTGCCGCCCCCGGGTCGGCTGCGGGGGCCGGGGAGGCGGCCGCCGACGGTGACCAGCCGACGGGCTTCGAGGACTGCTCGATCGTCGTCTCGCCGATGGTCGG
>JASFRZ010000041.1:0-18375 GCA_050114655.1 Acidobacteriota bacterium | reverse complement strand
ATACACGCGCGTCGCCGACCTACCCGTGGTATCCGACAAGATCGTTGCCGCGCTCGAGCCCGGCGGCACGCTGGTGCTGCTGCACCCGCGATCGATCCACGATGACGACTCCGGCCTGGAGTACAAGGACATCGGTGCCAAGACTGTGCACCAGCCCTTCATCGAGGATCCCCGGCTGACGGTCGATCTCGACGAGACCTATCCCAACTACCGCATCACGCGGCTGCGGCGCGCGGCCGGCGGCAGCTGAGACGAGGCACCGTCTCGAGGGTTGCCCCCGACGGCCCATGGCGCGCCGGCGCGCGGTTCGCCAGCGTGCGCATCAGCGGCTAGCATGAAGTCGAATCACTCTCTTCGCCCACACCCTCGCGCAGCACGGAGCTCGCCGTGAGCATCCCGGGATCGATCCGAAACTTCTTGCGCCGAATCTCGCGCTCCGAAGGCGCCGTTGACCGCTCCAGCGTGCGCGAGCACTTCGAGGCCCTCTACCGCAAGGAGGATCCTTTCGGCCGCGTCGGCGACCCTGAAGAGGAGAGGAAGCGCAACAAGACCCTGGCCACCATCGCCGGTGCGCGCTTCCGGCACGTTCTGGAGATCGGCTGCGGCGAAGGCCTGCTCGCCGAGCTGCTGACCCAGCGCGCCGAGCACCTCACCGTTGTCGACCTCTCCGAGCGGGCGCTGGAACGGGCCCGCAAGCGCCTCGCCGGCAAGCCCAACGTGCGCATCGAGCGTCTCGACGTGGTCACCGAAGAGCTGCCCGGCTCCTTCGACCTGATCGTCTGCTCGGAGACGCTCGTCTACCTGCGGCGCGGCGAGCTCGACGTCGTGCGCGACAAGATCATCGCTGCGCTGGCCCCCGAAGGTCACCTACTGCTGGTACATTCGCGATCAATCCACGACGATGACAGCGGCCTTACGGACAAGGACTTCGGCGCCCGTACGGTACACGGCACCTTCCTTGCCACCGGCAAGATGAGCGAGCGTATGGACGCGAAGTTCGCGACCTACCGCATCACGCTGTTGCAGAAGGAAAACGCGGCCGCCCTCTGAGCCGTTCGCGGCACACGGCCGGAGAGGGTCCGGGTCGAGGCGGCCGCGGGAATCATCGGCGGGCCCTTCAAGAAGAGGTCAGGATGGAGCCGTACACGATCTGCGTGCTGAACTTCAACGGCCGCCACAAGATCGGCGCGACGCTCGACGCGCTGCTGGCGATCCCCGACGAAGGCCTGCACATCATGGTGCTCGACAACGGCTCCACCGACGGCAGCCGCGAGTGGATCGCCGAGCACTACCCGCAGCTCGAGCTGCATCACACCGCCGAGGACGGCAACCTGCCGCGCGTGCGCAACTACGCACTCGAGCACGCCCCGACGCGCTACATGATGCTGTGCGACAACGACCTGATCCTGGCGCCCGACTGCCCCGCGAAGCTGCTCGAGACGATGCTCGCCGGCGAGGACGTGCTGGCAGTGACGCCACGCATGCTGTACGTCGAGGAGCCGGAGGTGATCCACAACGACGTCGGCCGGGTACACTACCTGGCCGTCTCGGGACGCAGCGAGCGCGGCCGCACCGTGCGCGAGGTGCCGCCGAGCGCCAGGCCGCAGCCCACCGTCCCCGGCGGTATCGCGATGATCGACCGTGAGCTGTCCCGCAGCATCGGCCTGTTCGACGACGTCTATCCGTTCGGCTGGGGTTGCGACGCCGAGTTCTACATCCGTGGCACGATTGCCGGGTTGCGCTCGCTGCACCGCTCCGACGCGCTCTCCTACCATCCGGTGCCGGCGCACGGCTTCGGTCGCGCCGAAGGACAGATCCACAACCGCTACCGCTTCATCCTGACGGCCTATGCGGGTCGCACGCTGCTGCTGCTCGCCCCGATGCTGCTGCTCTTCGAGCTCGCGCTCACCGGCCTGTTCGTCCTCAAGGGGCTGACCGGCGTGCAGCTACGCACGATCGCCAAGATCTGGCGCGGTCGCGCGGAAGTGCGCGCTACGCGCCGGCGCATCCAGGGATCGCGGCGCGCGTCGGATACGGCGTACCTGGACGCCAGCGGCTTTTCCGGCGGCGGTCCGCTCGCCTCGCGGGGAGTGCGTTTCTTCGGCGCGATCGCCAACGCGCTGCTGCGAGGTTACTGGGCGCTGGTGCGACCGCTGCTGTAACCGCCCCTCAGCGGCGCGGAGTGAAGCCCAGCTTGCGTCCGCCGCGCGGCGCGCGACCGACGACAAAGCGGCCGATGGCGATCTCCAGCCGCCGCATGACCTGCCAGTTGCCGGTCAGCACACCCTCCACGCGGCTGGAGATGAACTGGTGGTCGGAGCGCAGCTCCCACTGCAGCTTGCGTCCCGGAATCTCGGCGAACAGCTCGTTGCGGCCGGCGATGATGTTGGCGTAGTCGTAGGCAAAGCGCAGGAACAGCACCGGCGCGTGGCCCTCGCGCAGCCGCCGTGCGGCATCGTCGTTGTTGAAGTAACGCCGCCGCACCTCGTGCACGAACTCGCGGCTCAGGCCGGACGTCTCCAGGTCGAAGTCGTCGAGGAAGCGCTCGTAGATGCGCCCGTCCTCGCTCGGCGGCGGAAACACGGTGGCGCCGAGCACCACCGCCGCCGAAGCCCCGGGCCACACGTCGATGAAGCGTAGGGCGCGCGTCGCGCCCATCGAATGGCCCACCGCGAGCACGCTGCCGCTGACGTCGGGACGCGACTCCAGCCAGCGCGCAGCCGCCATCGACAGCGGCTCGGGGTCCCAGGCATCGAGCTCGTCGAGGGGGGCCGGCGGGGCGCTCGCCGCGAAGCCGGGCGCGTCCACTGCCAGCACCGCGTAGCCCAGGCCGTTGAGCACGCGGCGCAGGAACAGCGCGCCGCGCTGGTAGGCGCCCTCTTCGTCGGCACCGTGGAACAGCAACGCGGGATGGTACGGCGGCGGCCAGTTGGGCAGCGTCAGCCACCCGATCGCGCCGCCGGGCAGCTCCACCGGCTCGCCCACGCGGGCGCGAGCGATGGCGAAGAACGGCCCCAATGCGGGACGGATCTGCGGCCACTTCTGCTGCAGAAACTCGGCGCGCTGGGCAGGGAACGCCAGGCCGTGACCGATCCACAGCCACACCGGCAGCAGCGCGCAGGCAACGACGGCGAGGCGCGCCGGCAGGCTCGGCGACGCCGCAGCTTCCCCCGCACGAAGTGGCGCGTCGCCGCTCGACGCGGCACGCGGCAACGGCGCGACGATGCGATCGACAACGGCACCGCCGATGGCCACCGCCGCCGCGGTCAGCGCCATGGTTCGCCACGCCAGCGCCGGGATCGACATCCAGCCGCAGGCCACCACGACAGCGATCTCCCCCAGCGCCCACACGGGCGCGCGACGCGCGAAGTGGTCAAGGAAGAGAAACAGCAGGCCGAGCAGCAGCGCCAGGCCAATCGGGGCGAAGGCGCCCGCCGCGGCCGCCACCAGCCAGGCGGCGACGGCGCACAGCAACCAGCCGACCAGCCGGCCGAGCGGCGAGTCGGTGGCGCGCGGCACGCCGCCGGCGATGCGGAACACCAGGGCCAGACCGATCAGCAGAGCCAGAGACGGCTCGCCGGTAAACGTCGCGTCGATGGAAATCGCCAACCCCTCCAGGAGTGCTGCCCAAGCAGCTTACGGTACAATATCGTCCGCTCCATCGCCCGACGATGCGCCGGCTCCGGCCGGCCGTCGTGCCCACCCCGGTCGTCGAGTCCATCCGACCGCCCATCGACAGCACGAGGCAGTATGAGTGCAGCCCATGGCGACGTGCTTCTCGACGCGCACGTGCACTACCATGCCGGGTTCTCGCGCGACGCGTTCTTCCACGCCGCGACACGCAACCTGCGCACCGGCGGCCTGCTGATCGGCGTCCGCGAGCCCCTCGTGGTGGGGCTGATGTTCACCGAGAGTGCCGGCGTGGACGCATTCGCGGGCTTTGCCGCGGAGGCGGCCGGCGGCCCGCCGGCCACGCAACCCGAGCGGCCGCTGGCGGACGCCAGCGACTGGAGCTTTCGCGCCACGGCCGAGCACAACTCGCTGTGGGCGGTGCACAACGACGGCGACGGCGAGGTCCTGGTGATTGCCGGGCGGCAGCTGGTGACCCGCGAGAAGCTCGAGGTCCTCGCCCTGGGCTGCCGCGAGGCGTTGCCCGACGGCATGACGCTGCGCGCCGCGCGCGACGCGGTGCTCGCTGCCGGCGCGGTGCCGGTGGTCCCGTGGGGCTTCGGCAAGTGGTGGGCGTCGCGTGGCCGGGTGGTCCGCGAGATGATCGAGGCGGACAGCCCCGGGCGTTGGTACCTGGGCGATAACGCCGGCCGGCCGCGCGCCTCGCGCCGGCCGCCACTGTTCGCCAGCGCGGCACGCCGGCACGTGTTCGTGCTTCCCGGGAGCGATCCCTTGCCGCTGCCCTTCCAGGAAGCCAAGGCGGGGCGCTGCGGCTTCGCGATGCCCGGCCCGCTGGATGAACAGCGCCCCGCCGCCACCGTACTCGAGTGGCTGCGCGCCTGCGACACGCAGCCGCCGACCTTCGGCCGCTACGAGAGCCTGACCCGCTTCGCGCGCGACCAGGTGGCGATGCAGCTGCGTCGAGCCGGTGATCCCGGCACGCAGGAAGCCGAGGATGGAGAGGTCGCCGGCACGCGTGACGCCCCGTCCGAGGAGACGCGCTCGTGAAGGTGCTGGTGATCGCGCCACAGCCGTTCTTCAGCCCGCGCGGCACGCCGCTGAGCGTCTACTACCGCACCCTGGTTACCGCTGAGCTCGGCCACCAGGTCGACCTGCTGACCTACGGCCAGGGCGTCGACCCGGACATCCCCGGCGTGCGCATCGTGCGCATCCCGGCATTTCGCTGGCTGGGCGAGGTCAAGGTCGGACCGTCGTTGCTCAAAGCCTTCTTCGACGTGTGGATCTTCTGGTACGCCGTGGCCATGATGGTGCGCCACCGATACGACGTCGTGCACGCCCACGAGGAGGCAGTGTTCTTCTGCCGCTTCCTGCAGCCGATTTTTCGCTACAAGCTCGTCTACGACCTTCACTCGATCCTGTCGCAGCAGCTCACCAACTTCGACTTCACCCGCTCGCGTCTGCTCATCGGCATGTTCGCCCGCCTCGAGGACGGTTGCCTGGCCAGAGCCGATGCGGTGATCAGCATCTCGCCGGCGCTCGCCGGGTACGCGGTGAGTCGGGTGCGCGACCCCGCGGCGCACTTCCTGATCGAGAACTCGCTGTTCGACCCGGTGCGGTTCGCCGCCCCCCCTGGCGACGATGGCGAGCGCAGTGAGGCGGAGCCGGAGTGGCTGTCGCTGCTGTCCGGAGATCGCCCGGTGGTGCTGTACGCCGGCACCTTCGAGAGCTACCAGGGGATCGATGTGCTTCTCGAGGCGTTCGCCCGCGCGTCGCAGCAATGGCCTCGCGAGGCGTCGCAGGTCCGCGCGCCGGCGCCCCCGGTGCTGCTGTTGCTGGGCGGCCGGCCCGAGCAGGTCGAGGCGGCCAGACGGCACGCCGACGAGCTCGGCATCGGCGACGACTGCCACTTCGGCGGCACGGTTTCGCGCGCCCTTGCCCAGCGCGCGACCCGCGAGGCCAACGTGCTCACCTCCCCGCGTACCGTGGGCGACAATACGCCGCTGAAGATCTACGAGCAGATCGCCTCGGGGGTACCGCTGGTAGCCACCCGCATCGGCTCGCACACCCAGGTGCTGTCCGAAGACGACTGTGTGCTCGCCGACCCGGACCCCCGCTCGCTTGCCGAAGGACTGATCATCGCGCTGCGCGGCGGCGCGGACATCACCCGGCGCGTCGCCAACGCGCGTGCGTTGTACGAGGCGAGCTACTCGCCGGAGGCATATCGCGACAAGATGAAGCGACTGTTCGACCGCCTGCGAGGAAACGACGACTGATGTGCGGCATCGCGGGTATCGCCGGGCTCGCCCCCGGAGCACCGATCGACGCAGCACAAGTGCGCGCGATGTGCGCGTGCATCGAACACCGCGGGCCCGACGACGCCGCGGTGCACCTGCACGACGGCATCGGCCTGGGAATGCAGCGGTTGTCGATCATCGACGTCGAGGGCGGCAACCAGCCGATCTTCAATGAAGACCGCACTGTGCGGGTGGTGTACAACGGCGAGATCTACAACTTCCGCGAGTTGCGCCGGGAGCTCGAGGAGCTCGGCCACCGCTTTGCCACCGCCGCCGACACCGAGGTCATCGTACATGGCTGGGAGGAATGGGGGGCGGACTTCGCCGGCCGGCTCAACGGCATGTTCGCCATCGCGCTACACGACTCTGCGCGCCGCCGCTTCGTACTGGTGCGCGACCGCATCGGCGTCAAGCCGCTGTACTGGGCGCGCCGCGGCGACCACCTGGTGTTCGGCTCGGAGGTCAAGTGCGTGCTGGCTTCGGGGGTGGTGAACGCCGACCTGCACGTCGACGCGCTGGCGCAGTTTCTCGCCTGGGAGTACGTGCCGGGTACCGCGACGCTGCTCCAGGGCGTGCACAAGCTGGAGCCGGGGGCGTTGATCGATGTCGATCTGGCGAGCTCGGCGCCGACCGTCGAGCCGCGGCTCTGGTGGGACCTGCCGGCGGCGACCGCTGGTTCGCCCCGCTCCGCCGCGGAGTGGGAGGAAGCCGTCGACGCCAAGGTGCGCGAGGCTGTACAGCGGCAGCTCGTCGCCGACGTTCCGCTCGGCGCCTTCCTGTCGGGCGGCGTCGACAGCTCGTTGATGGTCGCCGGCATGGGCCCGGCGCGCACCTTCTCGATCGGCTTCGACGATCCGTCGTACAACGAGCTCGCGTGGGCGCGGCGGGTCGCAGACCACCTCGGCGTCGATCACCAGGACGAGATCATCCGTCCCGATGTTGTCGAGCTGTTCGAGCATCTGATGTACTTCATGGACGATCCCATCGGCGACTTCTCCATCTTCCCCACCTACCTGGTGTCGCGGCTGGCACGGCGCCACGTCAAAGTCGCGCTGTCGGGCGACGGCGGCGACGAGCTGTTCGGAGGCTACGAGACGTACGTCGCGCAGCGCATGGCACGGCGCTGGGCGATGATCCCCGCCCCGCTGCGCAACGGGTTGCTGCACCCGCTGATCCGCGCACTCAAACCGCGCCCCGAAAAGAAGGGGCTGGTCAACATGGCACGCCGCTTCGTGGAGGGCTTCGATCACCTCGAGGCGCTGGGCCACGCGCGCTGGCGTCTGTTCGCGGGCGACGACATGCTCGACCGCCTGCTCACCCCGGACGCTCGCCGACGGTGCACCACGCCGGTGGGCGAGCACATCGTCACGCTGGCCCGACGCGCCTCGGGGCTGGGCGCCGAGCGTGGCGGCAACGGCATCGATCCGCTCGCCGGCGGCGGCCGCCGCGGGCCGCTGGACAGCGCCCTGTACGTCGACATGAAGAGCTACCTGTCGGACAACATCCTGGTGAAGGTCGACCGCATGTCGATGGCGGTGTCGCTGGAGGCCCGTGTCCCCTACCTCGATCACGAGCTGGTCGAGCTCGCCTTTCGCGTACCCGAGGAGCTCAAGGTCTCCGGACGCGACACCAAGGTGCTGCTCAAGCGGGTCGCCGCGCGCCACGTGCCGCGCGAGTGCGTCTACCGCCCCAAACAGGGGTTCTCGATCCCGATCAAGAACTGGCTCGGCAGCGAGTTCCGCCCGCTGATGGAGGAGCTTCTGGGGCGCGAGCGGCTGGCGGCGGAGGGCCTCTTCCAGGTCGACGAGGTCGAACGCCTCAAGCGTGAGCACCTCGCCGGCAGCGAGAACCACAGCCACGTGCTGTGGGCGCTGCTCGTCTTCGAGGACTGGCGGCGACGTTGGTGTCCGGCGTGATGGCGGGCACGGAGCAGCCGGCATTCCGCCGCCGGCGATGCGTGGGAAACTTCCGCTCATGAGCACGACGCTGGTCACCGGGGCCACCGGATTCACCGGATCGAATCTCTGCCGCCGTCTGGTCGACGACGGCGAGCGGGTCGTCGCCTGGGTGCGCGACACCAGCGAGACGGGCCTGCTCGACGCCCTCGGGGTGGAATGCCGCAGGGTCGACATTTGCGACCCGGACGCGGTGCGCGACGCGCTGCGTGATTTCGACACCGTCTACCACATCGCCGCCGCCTTTCGCGTCGAGCACGTCAACTCCGACGTCTTCCAGCGCGTCAACGTCGAGGCGACAGGCAACATCCTCGCCGCGGCTCGGGAGGACGGCGTGCGCCGCTTCGTGCACTGCTCCACCGTCGGCGTGCAGGGCGGCATCAACAACCCGCCGGCGACCGAGGAGTACCCCTACGACCCCGGGGACCACTACCAGGAGAGCAAGCTGCAGGGCGAGTTGCTCGCCCTCGAGGCGTCCGCCGACGGGCTGCCGCTCACTGTGGTGCGCCCGGCGGGTATCTACGGGCCCGGCGACATGCGCTTTCTCAAGCTATTCCGGTCGATCAGCCGCAGGCGCTTCGTGATGATCGGTAGCGGCGAGGTGCTCTACCACCTGACCTACATCGACGACCTGGTAGACGGTATCGTGCGCGCCGGACGGCGCCCCGAAGCGGTCGGCGAGGTGTTCACCCTGGCAGGCCCGCGCGTCACCACGCTGCGCGAGCTGGTCGACGGTATCGCTGACGCCGTCGGCGTCCGGCGGCTGCGCCTGCGGCTGCCGTACGCGCCGGTGCACGCCGCTGCGGTGGCGTGCGAGAAGGCTTGCAAACTGATCGGCATGGCACCGCCGCTGTACCCGCGGCGCGTCGAGTTCTTCGTGAAGGACCGCGCCTTCGACATCTCCAAGGCGCGTCGCCTGCTGGGCTACGATCCGCAGGTGGATGTCGACGAGGGGCTGCACCGCACAGCGGAGTGGTACCGCCAGCAGGGGCTGATCTGATGGACAATGTGCCGAACGCGCACGGGCCCGCGCAGCAAGAACGGCCCTCCGGCGATCGGCGCGAGGGAGACCGGTTGCCACGGGGCGGGCTGCGCCGCGACCCCGCCGCGGCGGCGGGCGAGAGCCACGACCTGATCGTCATCGGCGGCGGCATCTACGGTGCCATGGTGACCCTCGAGGCGGCGCGCCGCGGCCTGCGGCCGCTGCTGCTGGAGCGCGATGACTTCGGCGGCGCGACGAGCTGGAACAGTCATCGCATCGTGCACGGCGGGCTGCGTTACCTGCAGCGCCTCGACCTGCCGCGTTTCCTCACCTCGGTGCGCGAGCGGCGCTGGTTCCTCCAGCACTTTCCCGACCTGGTGCGCCCGCTACCCTGCCTGATGCCGCTGTACGGCGAGGGCGCGCGACGCCCCTCGGTCATGCGCCTGGCGCTGGCCGTCAACCACGCGCTGTCGCGCCGTCGCAACGACGGCGTGCGGTGGGATTGCCGCCTGGAATCCGGCGGGGTGATGACGCGCGGCGAGACCCTGGCGCTGTTTCCCGGCGCCCGCCCCGAGGGACTGCGCGGCGGCGCGTTGTGGTACGACGCGGTGATGAACGACTCGCAGCGCCTGCTGATCGAGGTGCTGCGCTGGGCTTCCGCCTGCGGCGCACGCGCGCTCAACTACGTCGAGGCCACGGCGGTGACGATCGCCGGCGGACGCGTAGACGGGGTCGAGGCGACCGACCGCGTCGAGGACACGTCGCTGATGTTCCGCGCCCCCGTGGTGATCAACTGTGCCGGCCCCTGGTCGGCTGTGCTGGCGCGCACGCTCGCCGGCGAGGTCGACGGCCTCTTCCGTCCTTCGCTCGCTTTCAACCTGCTGTTCGAGCGTGCCGCGCCCTCGGAGGTCGCGGTGGCGGTATCGGCGCCGGGCCACGGCGCCCACACCTGGTTCCTCTATCCGCGCGCCGGCCTGCTGTACGCGGGAACGGCGCACTATCCCTGGACTCACGACGAGCCGAAGCCCCACGCCACCAGGGCACAGATCGACGAGGTCATCGAGCAGCTCAACGCCGCGGTGCCGCAGCTCGAGCTGCGCCGCCACCAGGTGCTGCGGGTGTACGCCGGTCTGCTTCCTGCGACGGCCGCGGACAGCGCCGAGCTATCGGATCGACCGGTGATCCACGACCACAGCCGCGACGACGGCGGTCCCGCAGGCCTGGTCAGCGTCTCCGGAGTCAAATACACCACCGCACGTGACGTCGCCGAGCAGGCGCTGCGCTGCGCCCTACCCGCAATGCCACCGCTCGAAGCCGAGAGCGACAGGCCGCCGGCCGCAGAGCTGCCGTCACTGGTGGTCAACGACCACGGCAAGCTGCCCGGGCCGGCCACAGAGGCGCTACGGCGCTTCGCCGCCGCTGAAGCGGTGGTGCACACCGAGGACCTGCTGTTGCGGCGCGGCGCGTGGGCCGACGATCCGCGGCGCCAGCAGGGCATGGAAGACGCGGTGGACGCCGCCTTGCGGCGGCAATCCTGACGGGCCCGGCGGACGTTACTCGCCGCCGCCTTCTCCCGGCTTCTGCCGGAAGACGTACTGCTCGACCAGCAGCAGGTTCTCCGACTGGCGGATCACGTCGAGCAGCTCGCTGATCGTAGCTTCCTCCTCGAGCTGCTCCTCGACGAACCACTGCAGGAAGTGGTTGGTGGTGTGGTCTTTTTCGGCGAGTGCCAGATCAACGAGATGGTGGATGCAGCGTGTCACCTCCTGCTCCTGCTCGAGGCTCATCTCGGCGATCTGCTCGATCGACTTGAAAGTAGCCACCGGCTTGGGGACCTCGGGCACCACCGGCATCTCGTTGGCCTGCAGCAGGTAGTGCAGGAACTTCATCGCGTGCCCGCGCTCCTCTTCGGACTGCGCGTAGAAGAAGGCGGCGAGCTCGTTGAGGCTCTTGTCGTCCAGATGGATGGCCATCGCCAGGTACTGGTTGGCCGCCGACAGCTCGCGGCCGAGCTGGGCGTTGAGCTCCTTGACCATCTTCTTGGAAAGCTTCGGCATCGTACTGCTCCTTTCTGGGCCGTCGTCCGTCGCGCAGCCGGTCGGGAAGTGTGTCCGTCCGGTGGGCGGGAAACTCCTAGCCGCGCCCCTGGGCCGCGATGTCGCGCACGGCCTCGACAACGTAACGCACCTGTCCCCGGGTCAACGACGAGGCCGACGGCAGGTAGAGCCCCTCGGCGCAGAAACGCTCTGCCACCGGGAAGCTCTGATCCCGGTATCGTGGGTGGTAGATCGGCTGGTAATGGATCGGGATGAAAAACGTGCGCGTCTCGATGCCGCGTGACGCCAGCGCCTCGCGGAGCTCGTTGCGGCTCATCCCGAAGGCCTCCTCGTCCACGAGAATGCCATACATCCAGAAGACATTCTCCACGTCGCCTGCCTCGGGCGGCGTGGTAATTCCCTCGACCTCTGCGAGCAACGAGCTGTACAGCTCGGCGTTGCGCCTCCGCGCTGCCACCAGCTCGTCGAGCTTCTCGGTCTGCGCCACCCCGACCGCCGCTTGCAGGTTGGTCATGCGGTAGTTGTAGCCGACGTAGCGGTGCCAGAAGTGGCGCTCGGTGGAAAAGGCATGATCACGCAGGTTGCGCGCCAGCCTGGCGATGTCGGCGTTGTCGGTGGTGATCATCCCGCCCTCGCCGGTGGTGATGATCTTGTTGCCGTAGAACGAGAAGCAGGCAGCGTCGCCCAGACTGCCGATGCGGCGCCCCTTGTAGCGCGCGCCGTGCGCCTCGGCGGCGTCCTCGACCACCCACACACCGTGGCGATCGGCGATCTCATTGAGGGCATCCATGTCGACCGGATGGCCGTACGTGTGCACCGGGATGATCGCCTTGGTCTTGTCGGTGATGGCGTCCTCGACCTGGTTGAGGTCGAGGTTCCAGGTGACCTCCTCGCTATCCACCAGCACCGGGGTCGCCTCGGTGTAGCGCACGCAGTTGGGCGTGGCGATCATGGTGAAGGTGGGCAGGATGACCTCATCGCCGGGGCCCATGTCGAGCACCGCCATGGCCAGGTGCAGCGCGGTGGTGCCGTTGGTGCAGGCGACGCCGTGCTCGGCGTCGCAGGCGGCCGCGAAGGCCTGCTCGAACTCCGGAATGAAGCGTCCCGCCGAGGAGATCCAGTTGGTGCGGATCGCCTCGGTGACGTAGTCGAGCTCGTTGCCCGACAGCGTCGGCTCACACACCGGGATGAACGAGTTCTCACCGAGCGCCTGGGTCACCGGGATGCGCCGTAGCTGCACCTGCACGGTCGGCTCGCAGCCCGGAATGGCGTCAGGATCGGGCAGCACCGGGTCGGGCGCAGGTTGGATCAGCGGCGGCTTCGCACGGCCCATCGGACCCTCCTCAGGCCGCAGCCGGCTCCTCTTCGGTCTTCGCCGGCCCGGAGTGCAGGGCGACGACGACCTCGGCGTAGCGGTCGACCGCCGCGCCGCCCTTGCCGGCGATCTGCTCGCGCAGCTCGCCGGCCACCACGCTCGCCGGCGGCGCCGCCTGACCGAGCGTCACACCGCACACGGTCTCGGGAGCGGAGCCGCCCAGACCGAGGCGTGACAGCTCCGGCGGAGTCATCAGGTAAGCCAGTGTCTGTGGATGCCGCAGGTAGGCAGCCTTGCGCTCGGCGGGGCCGGCGATCTTCTTCTTGCCGGAGTGGCTCTTGGCGCACGAGGTCGGGCTGAAGGCGTTGTAGGCATCGGGCGTCAGGTCGGCGAGGTGGTCGCCGTGGCGGTTCGGAACCACCATGCGGGCCACCTGGTAAGCCCGACGACGGTCGATGGTCGGCGACGAGATGCCGTAGCGCCTGGCCTCGGCGGTGGTCTCCTCGATCACCTCGTCGGTCGGCTTACGCCAGCGCCCCGGCAGATAGGTGTGCGCCCAGTAGGTTAACTGCTCGGCGACTCCCTTGCCAAAGATCATGAACAGATCGGCCAGCATGGATGTCCCTCCGTGAGAATTCGTCAGAGCGCCGCGGCGGGTAGCGGCCGACCGCAGCGAGCAGATGTTACATCAATGCCGCAACAACTTCTGACCATCCGGGGGCGCGCACAAGGGGAGGATCCTTCGTGCGGTGGGCAGCCGTTGCCGGCCCCGGCAGAGCGGAAATCTGCGCAGCAGGGTAGCCTTGGGCCACCATGGGCACCATCCCGCCGAGCCTCGACGACCTGCGCGCCGCCGCCGGGCGCATCGCGCCGCACCTGCATCGCACGCCGATGTTCGCCTCGCTCACCCTGTCGCGGATGTGCGGCCACACCGTGGCGCTCAAATGCGAGAACCTGCAGAAGACCGGCTCGTTCAAGCCCCGCGGCGCGATCAATCGCATCGCCACCCTCGATCCCTCCGCCGCGGCGCGCGGTGTGATCACCATCTCGGCCGGCAACCATGCCCAGGGCGTTGCCTATGCCGCCGCGCAGCTCGGAGTGCGGGCGCTGGTGGTGATGCCCGAAACCGCGGTCGCCAGCAAGGTGGCGGCGACGCGCGGCTACGGCGCCGAGTGCGTGCTGCACGGCGACGTGCACGCTGCCTTCGAGAAGATGCACGAGTTGCAGGAGGAGCAGGGCCTGACGCTCGTCCACCCCTTCGACGACCCGATGCTGATCGCCGGCCACGGTACCGTAGGGCTCGAGATCGCCGACGACGGGGAGTGGGACGCGGTGATCGTCGGGATCGGCGGTGGCGGGCTGATCAGCGGCGTGGCGACCGCGCTCGCCGCGCTGTCGCCCGGAACTCGTGTGTTCGGCGTCGAGCCGGAGGGCGCCGCGACGATGAGCGCGGCGCTTGCGGCAGGCGAGTCGGTGCGCCTCGATCACCTCGACACCATCGCCGACGGTCTTGCCCCGCCGTACGCCGGTTCGCTGAACCTGGCGATCGTACAGCGGCTGGTCGAGCAGGTGGTGACGGTCAGCGACGCACAGATCCGCGCCGCCATGGCGTTATTGCTGGAGCGCTGCAAGCTGCTCGTCGAGCCCGCCGGCGCCGCCGCGACGGCGGCGCTGCTCGAAGGCCTCGTGCCGCTGCCCGCGGGTGCGCGCGTGGCCGTGGTGCTGTCGGGCGGCAACGTCGACCTGGCACGCCTACCGGGGCTGCTGCGAAGCTGACCCCTTGCCGTTGCTGCCCCCCGATGTGGTACAAGGCTCCGTACGATTTTGTGGTACCCGGGTTGTTTTCAGCGCCTCGCACTCTCCCCGCCGGATCTACGCACCATGAAGCCATCCCTCGTTCAGTGCGTCGTCGTGCTCGGCCTGGCCGCGGCCCTGCTCGTGGCGGCGCCCGCCGGGGCACAGGAGGGCAAGCCCGCCGGGCAGCAAGGCGCACGCGAGGAGACCATCACCGTCACCGCGACGCGCCTGCCGGTGCGGCTTTCCGACCTGCCGGTCGCCGCGCGTGCCTGGGATGCCGCTGAACTGCAGTCGGCGCCGGCAATCGTGATCGATGAGGCGCTGCGCGACTCGCCCGCGGTGAGCCTCTTCCGCCGCACCTCGAGCCGCGACTCGCACCCCACGACCCAGGGGTTGAACCTGCGCGGCATCGCCCCCAGCGGGGTGAGTCGCGCCCTCGTGCTGCTCGACGGCGTGCCGATGAACGATCCCTTCGGCGGCTGGGTGTACTGGGACCGCGTGCCGTTGCTCGGCATCGAGCAGGTCGAGGTAGCGCTCGGCGGCGGCTCGGCACCATGGGGCAGCCAGGCGCTCGGCGGCGTGATGCAGCTGGTCTCGAGACGCACCTTGGACAGCTCGATGCAGATGCAGGCGCTCGCCGGCAACGAGTCGACGGTGCGCTTCGGCATCGCCGTCGGCCAGGGCTTCTCCGCGGGTTCGGTGTTCGCCAGCGCGCAGCTTTTCAGCACCGCCGGCTACATCGGCACCGCACCGGCCGATCGCGGCACCGTCGACACTCCGCTGGCGACCAACAACCAGGCGGCGCGCGTCCGCCTCGACGTGGGAGGTTTCACCTTCAACGTCGACGGGCTGCGCGAGGCACGCGACAACGGCACACCGCTACAGGTCAACGATACCCAGTTCGGCGGCTTGAGCGGCGCGTGGAACATGATCCGCGCCGACGGCAACGGCGGCGGCAGCGCTTACGCGCTGGCGCGCACGCAGAAGTTCAACAGCACCTTCACCTCGGTGGCTCCGGACCGCGACAGCGAGAACCTGGTGCTGGTACAGCGCGTCCCGTCGACGGACTTCGGTGCCGGCGGCTACGGCTGGTGGAGTCGCGACACGCTCAAGCTCAGCTTCGGCGGCGACTGGCGCCGCGTCGACGGCATCAGCGAGGAATACGTCGTCTTTTCGGGCGCCACACGGCGGCCCGGCGGCGTGCAGAACGCCGGCGGCGGCTTCGGCGGCATCGACTGGCAGGCGAACCAGGCGCTGAGCATCAGCGCCGGACTGCGCTTCGACGGCTGGGAGCAGACGCCCGCACGCGAGGTCGACGCACAGCCGCGCAGCGCCACCGCACTGTCGCCGCGCGCCGGCGTGGCCTGGCGCTCGCCCGGCGGGCTCGTGGTGCGCGGCTCCGCCTACGGCGCTTTCCGCGCTCCCACGCTCAACGAGCTGTACCGCCAGTTCCGCGTCGGCAACGTCTCGACCCTCGCCAACCCCGACCTCGAGGCCGAACGGCTGTGGGGCGCCGAAGGCGGCGGCGGCTGGAGCGGCACACTGAGCGACGACGTCGAGCTCGAGATCGACGGCACCTACTACTGGAACCACCTCGACGACGGCATCATCAACGCCACCATCAGCGTCTCCCCGAGCCTCATCCTGCGGCGGCGGGAGAATCTCGGATCCGCCACCGCGCGCGGTGTCGAGCTCAACGGACGCCTGTCGCTGCGCGACGCGTGGACGCTGGCACTCGCCTACGCCTGGCTCGACTCGTTCATCCGCGAGCCCGTGCCCGGCTTCGACCCGCAGGCGACCCTCGGCAAGCGGCTGCCCCAGGTGCCGACCTACCGCGCCAACGCCGCCGTGTCGTACCGGAGCGGGTCGGGCTGGGGCGCGAGCGCAACAGTCGCCGCCACCGGCGTGCAGTTCGAGGACGATTTCAACGAGCTGCCGCTCGCCGCGGCGGTCACCGTCGGCGCCGCTCTCGAGGTACCGCTGATCGACGCCGCGCGCCTGACCGTGAGGGCTGAAAACCTCTTCAACGAGGATGTCGAGGTGCGTCGTACCCCGGTGCTGGTGTACGGCGCACCGCGCCTGGTGTACGCCGGGGTGACGTTGAGCTGGCCCGATTGACCGCAGGGCAGTCGCAAGCCTTACGGCGCCGTCAGGGGATGGTGCCTGCACCGCGGTGACCCGATGAGAGCCGGGCGTGCTCGCCGCGACGCGGTATCATCGACGGGCGCCCCCTCCAGTCGATGGTGTCGACTTCCCTGCCGACAGACCTTACGAGGTAACGCCCGATGCGCTTGACCCACCGCGCCACCCGCTCCCACCTCCTGTTGTCCTCTTGTCTGCTTCTGGTCGGCATCCTCACCGCCTGCGGCGGCGGCGAGCCCGCCGCGCCGCCGACCGACACCACCGCCCCGGCCCCACGCGCCAACGGCATCAATGCCGACGACCTGGCCACCTATACCCGCGAGCTGGCCGACGACGCGCTCGCCGGACGCGGTCCCGGAGGTCCGGGCGAGGTGCCCACACTCGAGTACCTGCAGCGCGCCTACGAGCGCATCGGCCTGCAGCCCGTCGGTGACGCGTCCCTGCCGGGCGCCGCGCCGGGCTCCCCGCAGTACTTCCAGCAGGTCGAGCTGACCGCCATCACCGCCGATCCGCAGACCGCCTACCTCAGCTTCGTCGGCACACCCGAGGCGGCCGAACTCCAGCTGAGCTACGCCGACGACTTCGTCACCTGGACCAAGACTCCCGACGACGTCATCGACGTCGCCGGCGGGCTGGTGTTCGTCGGTTACGGCGTTGACGCACCGGAGGAGAGCTGGAACGACTACGACGACATGGACGTCACCGGCAAAATCCTGTTGATGCTCGTCAACGACCCGCCGCTCGAGGACGCATCGCGCTTCGGCGGCGACGCGATGACCTACTACGGCCGCTGGACCTACAAGTTCGAAGAGGGGGCGCGCAAGGGCGCCGCCGGCGTGCTGCTGATTCACGACACTGACGCCGCCGGCTACGGCTGGAACGTCATTCAGGGCTGGACCGGAGAGCAAATGGGCGTGCCGCCGGCGGCCGATTCCACCCCTCCGGTGCCGCTGCAGGGCTGGGTATCGTGGGAGTCGGCCGCGGCCATCCTGGCTGCCGCCGGGCAAAATCTCGACGAGCTCGCCGCAGCGGCCGCCACCGACGGGTTCACTCCGGTGGATACTGGCCTGATCGCCGCCGGACATCTCGACAACACCATCCGCTCGGTGAGCTCGTACAACGTCGTCGGCTCCTTCGCCGGCTCCGATCCCGAGGTCGCCGACGAGTACGTCGTGTTCACCGCCCACTGGGACCACTTCGGCATCGGCGAGCCGGTTGACGGCGACGATATCTACAACGGCGCCTTCGACAACGCCACCGGCACAGCGGCACTGCTGGAGATCGCCGAAGGCTGGGTCAACGCGGCGCCGCGGCGCTCCGGGTTGTTCATCGCCACCACCGCGGAGGAATCGGGCCTGCTGGGCTCGACCTATTACGTCGAGCACCCGATCGTGCCGCTCGAAAAGACCCTCGCCGAAATCAACATCGACGGCATGAACGTCTGGGGGCCGACCACCGATCTGACCATCGTCGGTTACGGCGCCTCGACGCTCGATGACGACCTGACCGCCGTGCTGGCCGAGCAGGGCCGCACACCGATCCCCGACCCCGAGCCGGAGAAGGGCTTCTACTACCGCTCCGATCATTTCCCGTTCGCGCGCGCCGGGGTACCGGCGCTGTACGTCGACTACGGCGTCACCTTCGTCGGCAAGCCGGAGGACTTCGGCATCCAGGTGCGCGAAGACTACAACGCCAACCGCTACCACCAGCCCTCGGACGAGTTCGATTCGACCTGGGACTTCTCCGGCGCGGCGCAGGACCTCGATGCCCTGCTGCAGGTGGCCCTGAGAGTCGGCAACGGCGATACCTGGCCGGAGTGGCGCGAGGGCAACGAGTTCAAGGCGACGCGCGACAGGATGCTCGGGCGATAGGTAGGCCGGCACGGCCAAATCAATCCAGCTTCGCGCCCTCAGCGGGAGCGAGAAGGTAGTGGATGCAAGGCGCGCGACCAGAGGGATGACGTAGGCGTACACCCGTACGTCGGAGTCAGCCCGCGGGAGCGCAACGCCGCAGACGCTGCCTTATCGCTTCCGCCCGCCTCCCTAGCGCAACGCCGCAGACACTGCCTTATCGCTCTCGCCTTCGCCCAAGAACTTCGCGCGCAGCCACACGCGCACGTCCATCACCAGCGAGAAGACCGCCGGCACCAGCAGCACGGTGAACACGGTCGAGACCGCCAGGCCGCCGACGACCACCGACCCGA
>JASFRZ010000040.1:0-18389 GCA_050114655.1 Acidobacteriota bacterium | reverse complement strand
GCAACATCGGCCTCGACGTGCAGGCCAAGCTGCTGCGCGTCATCCAGGAGCGCGAGTTCATGCGGCTCGGCTCGGTCGACACGGTGAAGGTCGACGTGCGCCTGATCGCCGCCACCAACGCCGACCTCAAGGCGGCGGTCACCGACGGCACCTTCCGCGAGGACCTCTACTACCGCATCAACGTGATCACCATCGCCTTGCCGCCGCTGCGCAACAAGGTCGACGACATCCCGTTGCTGACCCAGTACTTCCTCGACAAGTACGGCAGCGAGAACGGGCGCGAGGGACTGCGCATCGCCGACGAGGCTCTCGACCTGCTCAAGCGCCATGCGTGGCCGGGCAACGTGCGCGAGCTGGAGAACGCCATCGAGCGCGCCGTGGTGCTCGCGCCGCCCGACGGCCACATCACCGCCGGCCTGATCCGCGAGTACATCGAGCCGGCGTCCTTCGACGTGTCGGCACCGGCGATGGTCGTGCCGCCCGAGGGGCTGCCGATGAGGGACGTCGTGCAGGAGTTCCAGAAGCAGCTCATCGTCGACGCCCTGCGCAAGTCGGACTGGGTGCAGAAGGAAGCCGCCAAGCTGCTCGACGTCAAGCCGACGACGCTCAACGAGATGATCAAGCGCCACGGCATCAAAGAAGAAGACCTGTAAGGGGCGACGCCGCGGGTCAGAGCGACCAGAGATAGGTGAACTTCAAGATCAGCGTGCGGTCTAACGTCGCGCCGCCGACCCAGTTCTGGTTGTAGACGACGAAGATGTCGGCGCCCGGCATGTAGATCCAGTCGAAGCGTGTGTTCATCGACAGCAGCTCCTCGGTGTCGACGTACTGGATAAACGAGTTGAGGAACAGGTTGGGCGAGAACGACACGTTGAAACGCTGTCGCACCACGTTGGTGGTGAACGAGCCGCCCGGCAGGTCGACTTGGTTGAAGTCCCACACCGTCTCGCTGCCGAGGTAGGGCATCGGGCGGTAGTTGACCGTCGCCCTGCTGTTGAGGCGGTTGCCGTCGTAGAAGCCGCCGTTGCTGAAACGCCAGGTTGCATTGACCGGTCGCCCGTCGCTGGTGCTGATGTACAGCGACCAGTCGTGGTAGTTGTACTCGCCGGCAGGGATGATGATCCCCTCCTGGATCTCGAAGGGCTCGAGCAGGCGTTCGTAGCTCGGGTTGAAGGAGATCGAGATCCAGTCGTCGGACATGGTGCGAAAGCCGAAGACGCGGTAGCTGCCGTCCCAGGTCTCGACGTCGCCGTCGTCGAGCACGTAGACGGTGTTGCGCGCCTGGAAGGTGAAGTTGCGGATCCAGCCGATGCCCTCGGGGCGCGGCTCGAACGTTACCTGCGGGTTGAAGTGGCGCACCCCGCTGCGCGTCAGGTAGCCGACCTGCGGGTCGTAGTTCACGCCGATGCTGTCGAACGAGCTGCTGGCGTTCCAGATCGACCCGCGCCAGTTGAAGCCGCCGCCCCAGGCAACGTTCTGGCGGTCGTCACCGGGATTGTCGCTGGCGGTGAAGTACCCGTTCATGCTCAGGTTCTGGTTGGGGTTGACCGTCGTATCGACGCCGAAGACGCGGTTGAACTCGCTACCGCCGGATTGCCGGTTGGTGAAGATGACGCCGACGTTGGAGCGCTCGCCGACGTTGCGGGTGACACGCGCGACGGTCCAGTTGCTCTTCGGCACGAAGCTCGACTCGGCATTGTCCTCGTCGAAGAAGGTCCGCTCGTCGGTGGTCACGTTGAGCAGGCCGATGTTCCACAGGCCGCTGCGCCCGGTGAGCTTGCCGCCGGCGATGATCGGCACCGGCTCGCCCTCGAAGATGCCGATGCGCCGTGAGTGATAGACGCGCAGCAGCGGGCCGCGCATGCCGCCGCCCCCGCCGCTGCCGCCGCTGGCGAACTGGAACATGCCGTCGTTCTCGAGGAAGAACTCGCGTTTTTCCGGAAAGAAAAGCGAGAAGCGGGTCAGGTTGACCTGCTGCTCGTCGGCCTCGACCTGGGCGAAGTCGGTATTCAACGTCACGTCGAGCGTCAGGCTGTCGCTGACGCCCCAGCGCAGGTCGAGGCCGGCCTTGGCGTCGGTGGCGATGTCGCCCAGCTCGGTGCTGATGCCTTCGTCGCCGGAGGCGGTGGCGAACGGCTTGATGCGCAGGTTACGCGACGGGTTGCCGACCACCAGGTTCTGCAGCTCGCCGTAGAGCGAGACGCGGAACATGTCGGCATCGCGCATGATCGGCGACCAGTTCACCTCCTCGCTCTTGCGGCGGATGATGCGGCGCACGTTGAACCCCCAGGTGTCGAGCGCGGGGTTGAAGCGCAGTGTGTTGAAGGGGATCTCGAACTCCGCCGACCAGCCCTCGTCGGTGCGGCTGGCGGCGACGTTCCATACCCCGTCCCACTCGAAGTTCCGGTCGCGCCCCTCGTCGGTGATCATGGCGTCGACGCGCGCCGCCAGCGGGTTGGTCTCGAAGTAGAAGGCGTTGCGCTGGTCGAAGAAGGTGTCAAGCATGATGCTGACCGAGTCGTCCGACTCGAGCCGCCCGCTGGCGCCGAATCCGCCGCCACTGCCGTCGCGCTGCATTTCCTTGGCGATGATGGCGTCCGGATCGTCGTCGAGAGCGCGTATGCCGATGTACAGGGTGTCCTCGTTGTACAGCACCTGGATGAGGGTGCGCTCGGTAGCGGCCTCGCCCTGGAAGGGCTCGCGCTGGACGAAGCCGGTGCCGCGCTCGGCCTGCTGCCAGGCGGCCTCATCGAGCACGCCGTCGAGATCGATCCGGCCGGTTATCGCCATCGCCGACATCACCGGCCGGGTACCGACCGCGACGCGGCTGACCTGTGCGCCTTCGCCCTCCGCGTCGCGTTGCGGCGGCTGCTGCTGCGGGGCCGGCGCAGGGTCCCGTACTGCAACCTGCCCGTCGACTTGGAAGGGCCCGGCGCCCGCCGGCGGGGCGGAAAGCAGCAACAGGAGTGTCGCCAGAACAATTCCCGCGGGGTACCGGGCGCGCATGAGGGAGTCAGCGGCTGTGGCGGGGCACATATACCCTCGTGCCGCCTTCCATCACGTCGATCTGGGCGATGAGGTCGTCGAGGTCCGCCTCGTCGGCGACGAAGTCGATCTCCGACGTGTTGATCACCAGCAGCGGGGTGTCGCGGTAGTGGTAGAAGTAGTGCGCGTAGGCTTGGTTGACCTCGTCGAGATAGTCGCGCGAGATGCCCGTCTCTTCCGAGCGCGCGCGTCGCTGGACGCGCTGCATCAGCACCTCGGTGGTGCTCTGCAGGTACACCACCATGTCGGGCTTGGGGACCTGCGGCGCGAGCATGTTCCACAGCCGCTCGTACAGCATCAGCTCGCTGTCCGACAGCGTCAGGTGGGCGAAGATGCGGTCCTTCTGGAAGGTGTGGTCGGCGAGCGTGAGCTGCTGGAACAGCTCGCCCTGGGCGGCTTCGGTGAGCTGGCGGTAGCGCGACAGCAGGTAAAAGAGCTGCGCCTGGAAGGCGGCGCCGGGGACCTCGTCGTAGAAGGATTCGAGGAACGGGTTGGAGACGTCCTCGAGGATGCGTACCGCCTCGAGCTTCTCCGACAGCAGCGTTACCAGGCTGGTTTTGCCGACCCCGATGGGGCCCTCGAAGGCGATGTAGTTCCAGCGCATCAGCCGACCTTGCCGGGTTGCGAGTGAAACAGCGTCACGCGCTCGCGCTGCGGCAACTCGGCGAGGGTCGCAGCGATTGACTGGCCGGTGAGCGGGTGGACCAGCTCGGGGGCAATCTCGGCGAGCGGTTGCAGCACGAAGCGGCGCCCGGCCATACGCGGGTGCGGCACCTGCAGATCAGGCTCGTCGATCACCCGGTCCCCGATCAGCAGGATGTCGACGTCGAGCGTGCGGGGCTGGGCACCACCGTTGGAGCCCGCCATGGTCTCCTCACGCGTGCGGCCCTCGTCGCTCTCGACCTCGAGGCATAACCGCAGCAGCCGATGCGGCGGCGGGGCATCGCCGAAGGCCGCGACGCAGTTCAGGTACCAGGGGTGGAGGGGTGTGTCGCCATCCGGCGTCGCCTCGCCGGGCGCCCCCACGGCGCTCGAGCGCAGATCGGGCTCGGTGAGATAGAAGGACGATCGTGTCAGCAGCCGGAGCCCGCGCCTGCGCAGGCCGGTGAGGCCGGCGTGCAGGTGCGCGGCGCGATCGCCGAGGTTGGACCCCAGCCCTAGATAGACGATTTCTTCCTGCACCGTAACCTGCTACTGCGGTGTTTGGGGGCGAGAACCTGGCCCAGTATACTCACCAGACGCACCCTCGTGTTTCCCTCTCACAGCGGCGGGCGTTCCCGTGCAAGAGTTCCTGAATCGTATCGAGCAGCGTGCGCTCGACGTTTGCGTGGTTGGCCTCGGCTACGTCGGGCTGCCGCTGGCCGTCGCCTTCGCGGAAACCGGGTTCGCGGTCACCGGGCTGGACGTGAACGAGGGGCGCGTCAAGCAGCTCAACGCCGGGAAATCGTACATCGGGGACGTTCCCAGCGCGCTGCTCGCTGACCAGGTCGATGCCGGCCGGCTTGTGGCGACCACCGACGCCGAGACGATCGCCGGTATGGACGTGGTGGTGATCTGTGTGCCGACGCCGCTGAGCAAGACGCGGGACCCGGACGTGTCGTACATCCTCGCCGCGGCCGGCGATATCGCGCGCCACTTCCATCTCGGCATGCTCGTGGTCATGGAGAGCACGACCTATCCGGGGACCACCGAAGAGGTTCTGTTGCCCGCGTTGGCGGCCAACGGCGCGGAGGTCGGCAAGGATTTCCACCTGGCGTTTTCCCCCGAGCGTATCGACCCGGGCAACAAGACGTTCACGCTCAGTAACACGCCGAAAATCGTGGGTGGCTACACCGAGAGCTGCGGAGCGGTAGCCGCGGCGCTGTACGCGACCATTTGCGAGCGGGTCCATCGGGTTTCGTCGTGTCGCGCGGCGGAAATGGTCAAACTGCTCGAGAACACCTACCGAGCGGTCAACATCGCCCTGGTCAACGAGGTGGCGATGATGTGCGAGCGCCTCGAGATCGACACCTGGGACGTGATCAACGCCGCGGCGACCAAGCCGTTCGGCTACATGCCCTTCTATCCCGGACCGGGGCTCGGCGGGCATTGCATCCCCGTGGATCCGCACTATCTGACGTGGAAGCTGCGCACGCTCAACTACCAGGCGCGCCTGGTGGAGCTCGCCAGCGAGATCAACGCCGCCATGCCCGAACACGTCGTGCGGCTGGTCGCCGACGCCCTCAACGAGCGCAGCAAGAGTGTCAAGGGCAGCCGCATCCTGGTGCTCGGCGTTGCCTACAAGCGCAACATCGACGATGTCCGCGAATCGCCTGCGCTGGACATCATCCGCTTGCTGCAGGCGCGCGGCGCGCGGGTCGAATACAGCGATCCGTTCGTCCCTGCGGTGTCCCAGGGGCTCGAGAACCCGATGTCTTCGACCGACGGGTTGCCCGGGATCTGTCGGGACTACGACTGCGTTGTGGTCACCACCGACCATTCCGATCTCGACTGGCCGGCAATCATCGACGCCTCCGCTCTGCTCATCGACACGCGCAACGTGAGCGCCGGACGTGACGACGCTCACATCGTGCGACTGTAGCGCCGGGTCCCATGGGCGACATCGAAAAAGTCGTCACCGTCAACCGCAAGGCGCGGCACGACTACGAGATCATCGAGAAGTACGAGGCGGGGCTGGTCCTGACCGGCTCCGAGGTCAAGTCGCTGCGCGAGGGGCGCGCCAACCTGAAGGACTCCTACGCCGCTATCGAGGGCAACCGGGTCATGCTGCACAACTGCCACATCAGCCACTACCAGCCGGCGGGTCCCTTCAATCAGCACGAGCCGGAACGGCCGCGTCCGCTACTGCTGCACCGGCGCGAAATCAACAAGCTGCGCGGCAAGGTGGTCGAGCGCGGCTTCACGCTCGTGCCGTTGCGCATCTACTTCCGCGACGGGTGGGCGAAAGTCGAGCTCGGCCTGGGCAAGGGAAAGCGCGCCTACGACAAGCGCGAGGCGAAGCGCCGGGAGGCGGTCAAGCGCGACATCGAGCGAGAGCTGGGACGCAGGGGCTGATATAAAATGCTCTGATCGCACGCCGACCGGCCGACGCCCCATTCGCGCGCCGGGAACAGAGACATCCGCGGCAGCACCGAGACTTCGATAGTCCGCAACATCACCAGAGGGGAAGGGGAGGCGATGGCCGACGACAGCTTGACGATTACCGACAATCGTACGGGCAAGACCTACGAGTTGCCGATCTCGTATGGAACCTTTCCGGGGTACGGTGCTTCGGTGCCGGCTTCGGAACTGCGCAAGATCAAGGCGGATGACGAGGACTTCGGGCTGATCACGTACGACCCCGGCTACACCAACACCGGTTCCTGCAAAAGCGGCATCACCTTCGTCGACGGCGAGCGCGGCATCCTGCGCTATCGCGGCTACCCTATCGAGGAGCTCGCCGAGAAGAGCACCTACCTCGAGACCGCCTACCTGCTGCTCAACGGCGAGCTGCCGGACGATGCGGAGCTCGTGGACTGGAAGCACAACATCACCCACCACACGATGCTCAACGAGAGCATCAAGAAGGTCATCGACGCCTTCCACTACGACGCCCACCCGATGGGCATGTTGGTGGGGACGCTGGGGGTGCTGTCGACCTTCTACCCCAACGCCAAGGACATCTTCGACGAAGAGTCGCGGCAACGGCAGATCTGGCGCCTGATCGGCAAGATGCCGACGATCGCCGCCTACGCCTATCGCCACAGCCGCGGGTTGCCTTACGTGCTGCCGGACAACGACCTGTCCTACACCGGCAACTTCCTGTCGATGCTGTTCAAGGTCACCGAGCTGACCTACGAGCCCAACCCGGTGCTGGAGCGCGCTCTCGACGTGCTGTTTATCCTGCACGCCGACCACGAGCAGAACTGCAGCACCTCGGCGATGCGCAACGTTTCCAGCTCGCAGGCCGATCCCTACGTCTCGATCGCCGGCGCGGCGGCGGCGCTGTACGGCCCGTTGCACGGCGGCGCCAACGAGGCGGTGGTGCGCATGCTCGAGCGTATCGGCGATGCCAAGAACGTGCCGGCCTTCGTCGACGAGGTGAAGGCGGGCACCGCCGGCCGCCTGATGGGCTTTGGCCACCGGGTTTACAAGAGCTACGACCCGCGCGCCCGGCTGGTCAAGGACATCGCCTACGAGGTTTTCGAAGTCACCGGCGTCAGCCCGCTGCTGGAGATCGCCGTCGAGCTCGAGAAGGTGGCGCTGGAAGACGAGTACTTCGTCGAGCGCAAGTTGTATCCCAACGTCGACTTCTACTCCGGCATCATCTACCAGGCGATGGGCTTCCCGACGACGATGTTCCCGGTGCTGTTTGCCATCGGGCGCACCGTCGGATGGTTGGCGCAGTGGCAGGAGCTGCTGAACGACCCGGACCTGCGCATCGCGCGTCCCCGGCAGGTGTACGTCGGCGAAGACGAGCGCCACTACTCGAAGTAGGCGAACGCTGACGGCCACGATAGCGGCGTTCTATGAGAGTGATTGTCAAGGGCAGGCTCCGCCCGCGCTGAACGCGTAGGGAGGTGATCCTTGGCGATCAGCCCCGATTCGTTCCGGGGCGAAGGGGTTGGGCGCTTTCGGGTGCGTCGAGCAGTCTTGTTCGGCATCGTTGCGTTCGCTTTGAGCTGTGGATCCTGTGGGACGCGTGCAAGCGGTAGGGTTGCGCGTGGCGAACCATGGTTCTATCTGAGACTCGGCACGAAGCCGGCCTGGTGCTTTTTCGGGTTCTGCGGGAGGGCCTATGGTTGCGCGAGTGCCTCGGCTGACTGACGGCCGGGCGAACGCCGCGAATGAGACTGCCTCCCGCACCTTGGTCCCGGATCCTGGAGCTGCGGGCGAGCACAACGCCCCGCGCCGTCACCTCGTGGGCTCCGGGATTAGCGCGCTTGCATCGTCAGCTTGGTGGGATCGAAGTGCTCTCCTGTTTTCCAGAGTCGGAGGGTGAGTGCGGCAAGCTTGCGGGTGAGCGTCACCCGCGCGAGCTCCTCGCGCATGCCGCGAGCGATCATCTCGAGATACAACTCGTGGAGCGGGCCCGGTCGTGATGCGGCGGCCGTGGCTGCGCTCTTGAAGACTTCCTTGGCGACGCGGTTGTAGTTACGGTTCAGCCCGCGGGTCATCGGCGGTCGCTGGCGTCGCCGAGGCTTGCCGTCCTGCATGAAGTACTCGGCGCTGGAGTGGGTCACCACGGCGAGCCCGCAGTAGCTCCACAGGTTCCGCTTGGTGCGGAAGCGCCAAGGCGTGCGCAGGGTGGCCAACAGCAGCGACACCCGCACCGGCCCGAGAAACGGGATGGAGCGCAGAACCGTCCAGGCGGGATCGCGGCGCGCCTCCGCCATCATCGCGGCCTTGGCCTTGGGCTGCAGCTCGCGTAGCACGTCCAGCTGGGCGTATAGCGCTTCGGCGCGGAAGCGGACGGCTCGGTCCGGAAGCTTGGCAAGCCACTCGGCGCGCTCCCGTGGCCGGTAGACGCCCTTGCCCGGGGCCTTGATGCCGCGGGCGCGGAACAGCGCCTTGAGTCGCTGCATCACGCGGGTCGAGTCCTCGACCAGGTTCTGGTAGGTACGGGCGAGTTCCTTGAGCGCCAGCCGTTCCACGCTGCCGTGATAGACCGCGCGCAACCCGCCGCAGCGCAGCTCGTGCGAGAGGCGGTCGGCATCGACCTGATCGCCATGGTTGCCTTGCCGGCGCTGCCCGCGCCGATCGCACACCACGACGCGATCCACCCGCCGGCTGAGCAGATCGTGTAACCACTGCGCCTGGGTGCCTTCCTCGAAGGCGACGTGGATCGAGCCGCACATCCCGCTGAAAAACCCCGCCAGCGTCGTCCCCTCGGTGGGCAGGATCGTCCGGGCGATCACCCGGCCGCCCTCCTCGCGGACCGAAGCTACCGTCGTTGCCTGATGCACGTCCAACCCCACATACTTCGTCGTACGCTTCATGAGAGCCGCTCCTTGTCGCGGTCCGAGGGTCTGAGGAGACTCCAAGGTACCCGCAAGGGGCGTGCTCTCAATATCCGTTGCGCTTGCTCGGGCTGTCTCCGACGTACTCAAAGTACGCCTGCGGCACCCCTCCCGGCGCGCGCCTTGCTCTCGCGCGCCGTGCACCCGCCTAGCTGCCTTCAGGCCTCTCCGCTACGAAGACGAAGCGGGATAGGCGGCGTTGGCGCGCCAGCCGCTCGACCATGCCGAGGAACTCCTGCGCCTCCTCGTAGGTCTCGGCGCCCTCGATCTCGCGCAGCGCCGCCTCGCGTGCCGCGCGCGCCGCCAGCCAGCGGCCGGCGACCTCGACGACGTTGGCGGTGACGTCCTCGGCAACCATCAACTCGAGGCCGGCCGCGCGGATGCGGCGCTCGTTCTCGCCCGGCGGCACGAACAGGAAAAAGCCCACCGTCGAGCGCGCGGCGATCTCGCGCGCCGACAGGGCGCCGGTGACGACGATCGGATCCGTGTACAGCACCCGCCCCCCGGGCCGCAGCAGCCGTGCCCACTCGGCCAGCACCGCACCGCGGTCGGGAAAGTGGTTGATCGAATCGATGCACATCACCACGTCGAAGGTCGACGATGGAAAGGGCAGCGGCTTGGAGGCGTCGAGGGTATCGAAGCGGGCGCGCTCTCCGAGCCCGTAGCGCGCCGCGGTGGCGCTGGCCTGGGCGATGGCATCGGCGTGCGCGTCGATGCCGCGCACGGTGCAACCGAGTCGGTCGGCGAGCCGCAGCGCCGGACCGCCGGAGCCACAGGCAACGTCCAGCAGGCGGGTATCGGCACCGATGCGCAGCCAGTCGGCGAAGCGCTTCTGCTCCGCGGCGGTCAGCCAGCTGTTCTGGCCGAGATCGTCGCCGAAGACCTCGGTGCGCAGCTTGCCGTACACTTCCGCGGCGAAGCTGGCGTAGGTGGAGTCGTAGAAGTCGCCCATCGCCAAGAGGATATGATGGCACCGGTGCAACCGAAATGAACTTTTTTTTCCCGCCCCCAACGGCATGAACGACCCCTCTCCGGACATCGACCGCGCACCTACGGCCGACGATGCGCCGCCGGCGTGGCGCCTGCTGCTGCTCGCCAACGCCCTGGTGTTCGCCTCGAGCTCCTGCATCATGGTGATCGAGCTGGTCGCCGCGCGGCTGATCGCCGCCAACCTGGGTGCCTCGCTGTACACCTGGACCTCGGTCATCGGCGTCATCCTCGCCGGCATCAGCATCGGCAACTACCTGGGCGGCAAGATCGCCGATCGCTACCGTGCGTGGCGGGTGCTGCCGCTGCTGTTTCTCGGCGCCTCGGTGCTGAGCTTCAGCGTGCTGTTTCTCAACGAGTACGCCAGCACCTGGTGGCGCCCCGATACCATCTCGTGGCCGAGCTGGGTGCTGCTCAACGTGACGGTGATCTTCCTCGCGCCCGCGGTGGTGCTGGGGACCATCGGCCCGGTGGTCGCCAAGATGGCGCTCGACGGCACCCGCCGCACCGGCTCGACGGTGGGCAGCATCTACGCCTGGGCGGCGGTGGGCTCGATCTTCGGCACCTTCATGACCGGCTTCGTGCTGATCGACGCCTTCGGCTCGCGCGCCATCGTCATGGCGGTGGCGGCGTTTCTGGCCTTCATCGGCCTGGCGATCGCATCGACGCAGTTTCGCGGCGGCGGTGCCTTCATCGGCACCTGGCTGGCGATCCTCGGCGTGCTCAACCTGGTCGCCTTCGGCCCCTGGCCGTGGGCACGGGAGCTCGGTGTGTTCCTGCTGCTGCGCCCGGACCACTCCGACCTGCTGTGGTACGACGAGAGCAACTACTTCCAGATCCAGGTCTATCCCGCCATCGAGTACGACAACGCGCGCATCCTGTCGCTCGACAACCTCGTGCACAGCTACGTCTCCGGCGACGACGTCACCGAGCTGATCTACGACTATGAGACGGTGTACGCCGCCATCGTGCGGCGCACTGCTCCCAACGACCATGCTCTGCGCTCGCTGTTCATCGGCGGCGGTGGCTTCGTTTTTCCGCGCTACATGGAAGCGGTGTATCCGGTGGGCGCCATCGACGTCGCCGAGATCGACCCGGCCGTCAAGCTGGCAGCACAACGCGCGCTGTACCTGCCGCCCGACGACGAGACCGAGATCAGCACCCACACCATGGACGCGCGCAACTTCGTCGACGACCTGCTGCGCGACGGCGCGGAGGGCTCCTACGACTTCATCTTCGGCGACGCCTTCAACGATCTCAGCGTCCCCTACCACCTGACGACGCGCGAGTTCACCGGCAAGCTGCGCACGCTGCTGCGGCCGTCAGGCGTGTACATGATCAACATCATCGACATCTACCGCGACGGCCTGGGGCGCTTCCTCGGCGCCTTCGTCACCACCGCGCGCGAGAGCTTTCCTTACGTGTACGTGTTCTCGAGCTCCTCGGACGGCCCCACCGAAGACCGCGACACCTTCGTCGTCGCCTGTTCCGGCAAACCGCTCGACCTGCGCGATCTCGGTGAGCGCGCAGTCGACGCCGAGTTCAACGGCGTGCTGTTCGCCTGGGCCGAGGACGGCGTGCTGGGTGGACAGATGGAGACGGTCCTGGAGCGCGGCCGCGGCCTCGTGCTGACCGACGATTTCGCCCCGGTCGACAACCTGCTGGCGCCGATCTTCACCGGCCGCTGACCGATCGCCGCCATTTCTCTGCCCATTTGGGCTCGCGTTTGGCGCCTGATACCTGTACAACAAGAATGAGTTCCGTGGAGGGAGCGCGCCGACGTGCAGCAAGCTGGACAACCGACCTACGTATGGCCATGCCGCTGGCGTGCGGCCGTGGTCGTCGCGGCGCTGGCAGTAACCGGCCTCCCGGGCCTCGCACGGGCGCAAAAGCTCGAGCTCCGTAACCAGTCGAACATCCTGCTCGGCCGCACGCGCCTCACCGACACCGCCACGCTCAGCGCCAAGCGCTACTCCCTGGGCTTCACCAACACCTTCACCGAGGGCGCCGCCCTGACCAACACCGCGTCAGCGCGGGTGACCCTCGGCAAGGGGACAAAGCTGCAGTTCAATGCCCGCCGAGCCGGCACCGACGCCGACTGGGAGCTGAAGGTCAACCAGAAGCTGCGCGCGTTCACCTTCGATATCGGCGCCGGCAGCGGCGACTTGTTCCACACCGGCGTGCAGTTCGGCAAGAGCAAGGGCAAGGGCTTCGGGTTTTCCGCCGCATGGGTCGGTGATGAACGGCGCGCCGGCGCCAACCTCGCCCTGTGGCACACCGTCGAGACCGTCGACGTGACCCTCAGCTTCCGGCGCGACCGGCGCGGCTTCGGCTGGAGCGCCGATACGGGCAAGAACCTCGCCAAGATCCTGCGCGGCGTGCTGCGCTACGAGACCGGCAGCGGCGCCGACGGCAACGGTGCCTCGCAGCAGGTCATCTACGGGCGCAACATGCGCAACGGCGACGACTCGGTCACCGCCTTCGACCACACCCGCCTGGAACCCGCGGAGGACGTCTTCAGCGATGACGGGGTCAACATCCGCAGCCCGCTGTATCCCGACCACGATCCCCTCGCCTGGCTGGTCGAGGGCTACGGCGCCCGCTTCGGGCAGGTCGAGCTGGGCACCAAACGGCTGCTCGAGGCCGAAGTTGTCTCGTACGTCAGCGAGAGCATCTGGCTCGGCGGTGAGCTGGTCATGAAGGATGGTGTAACGCAGACCATCGACACGCGCTTTGGCATCAGCAGGGAAGATCTCAACCTGTCGGCCGCCTTCGGCTATTCGCCGGATAGCGAGCGCTTCAGCGGCACCGTGCAACTACGCTGGGTGCCGCTCAAGGCGGTTGTGCCGAGCCCCTAGCGCCACACACGGGATCGCACCGCCCGGCCCGCACCGTCTGCTAATCCGGCGCGCTCTCCGCACCGACAGGCAGGCGCAACCGAACCTCCAGGCCCGGCCGCGCGTCGTCGAGATCGACCTCTCCGCCGTGCAACGCAGCCACCGCTTCGACCAGGGAAAGGCCGAGGCCGCTCCCGGGGGTGGTGCGGCTGTCGTCGGCGCGCCAGAAGCGCTTGAAGACGTGCTCGCGATCCTCTGGCGCCACACCGGGCCCGTTGTCAATCACCGAAACCACGGTGGCTTCCTCCTCCTGCCGCAGTGTCACACGGATACGACCGCCGTCGGGTGCGTACTTGATCGCGTTGTCGACCATGTTGGCGAGCGCCTGAAAGAGCAGGTCGCGGTCGCCCCGCACCGCGCGCGCCGCGGAAACCGTCGCCTCGAGGCGTTGTCCGCGCTCCTCGGCCAGCGGCTCGTAGAGCTCCGCGACATCGCCCACCAGCGCGGCGAGGTCGACCGAGCTGAAGCCCTCGCGCCGGGCGCTCATCTCGATGCGGGCGATGCGCAGCAACGCGCCGAATGTCCCCAACAGCGCGTCAGCCTCGCGTATGGCCTCCTCGACCGTCCGGCGCGCATCTTCCGCACCGATCGGATGGTCACCGCCGAGATGGCGCTGCAGCTCCTCGAGGCGGTTGCGCATACGCGCCAGCGGCGTCTTGAGGTCGTGCGCGATGTTGTCCGACACCTGCCGCACGCCATCCATCAGGCCCTCGATGCGGTCGAGCATCAGGTTGAGGTTGTCGGTCAGCCGGTCGAACTCGTCGCCGCTGCGATTGCCCGGCATACGCTGCGACAGGTCTCCGGCCATAATCCTCCGGATGGCACGGTTGATCTCGCCGATGCGGCTGCTCATGCTGTGCCCCATGAGCGCACCGCCGGCGAGCGCCATCAGCACGGTGATGCCGAGCCCCCAGACGAGAGCGCGTACCACCGTGGCGCGCATGGCTTCGAGCTCCTGCATGTCACGGCCAACCAGCAGGTGGAAGCCGCCGGGTAGATCGAACAGCTTCGCCGATGCCCGGTGCACGGCCTCCGCGCCCTCGGGACCGGCCTCGCCGAGACGGAAGCGCGCCCAGCCCTCCTCGTCGACCTCGGCGTCCGGCCATCCGCTCAGGTTACCGGCCAGGCGGCGGTAATCAGGCGTCATCAGCAGGTAGATCTCCGGGCCGGCGGGCTGACGCTGCAGCCGCTCGTTGATCAGATCGCTCAGGCCGGTGAGCCCGAAGGTACGGTAGCGCTCCGCCAGCGCCCCGGCCTCCGCCTCGATGGTGTCCTCCGCCTGGCGCGTCAGGAAACCCGCCGTCGACCAGTAGAAGAAGGCCGCCAGCAGCGTCACCGATATGCTGAACAGCAGCGCGTAAACCACCGCCTGCCGAAAGGCGACGCTGCGCAGCGGAGAGCTGTCCTTCCACCTCACGTATCGTCACCCTGCGGCGCACGCAGCACATAGCCGGCGCCGCGCACGGTGTGCAGCAGCTCGTGGTCGAAGTCGCGGTCGATCTTGCGACGCAAGCGGCTGATGTGCACGTCGATGACGTTGGTTTGCGGATCGAAGTGGTAATCCCACACCTTCTCCAGCAACATCGTGCGGGTCACCACCTGGTCGCTGTGGCGCATCAAGTACTCCAGCAAGCGGAACTCGCGCGGCTGCAGCTCGATCAGCCGCCCGGAGCGCTTGACGGTGCGCGCCAGCAAGTCCATCTCCAGGTCGGCGACTTGCAGCTTGGTGGTCACCGGCTCGCTCTCGCCGCGGCGCGACAGCGCGTCGAGGCGAGCGAGCAGCTCGGAGAAAGCGAACGGCTTGGTGAGGTAGTCGTCGCCGCCCTTCTGCAACCCCTCGACCCGGTCGTCGACCTCGCCCAAAGCGCTGAGGATGAGCACCGGAGTGCGCTTCTCGGCGGCGCGCAACGACTGCACGACCGAAAGACCGTCGAGCGACGGCAGCATGCGGTCGACGACGAGTGCGTCGTAATCCTCCTCGAGCGCCAGAAACAGGCCGTCCTTACCGTCGCTGCTGCGGTCGACGACGTGGCCGGCCTCCTCCAGCCCCTTCACGATGTAGGCCAGGGTTTCTTGGTCGTCTTCGATTACCAGGATGCGCATTTGATGCGATTATAAGGTGAGCGGGGGCAGGCCACCGTTGGCCCGCCCCCGCTGACTGCCCCCCGGCGTTCCGGCGCTCACCGGTGGGACATTGTCGCTCTGCTACCGCGTCCGGAGGGACTCAGCGCAGCGGCAGGGCGACGAAAGTGCGCACGCCGCCGCGCAGCACCTGCAGCACCACGGCGTCACGCCCGCTATCGGTTACTTGATCAACCGCGTCACTGAACTCGGCGACGCTGCTGATCGGCGTCTGGCCCACGCCGACGATGACGTCGCCGGGGCGCAGCCCGTGCTCCGCGGCGACGCCATCGCTCCCGACGCTGCGAATCACCACCCCGTTGACGTCATCGCCGAGGCGCAGGCGACGCCGCAGGTTGCTGTCGAGGTTTTCGACCGCCAGCCCGAGCGTCGAGTGATCGGTAGCGTGCTCCTCGCTGACGACCGGCGCGTTGGCGGTGTCGTCCGCCTCGGCGAGCCGCGCGTGCAGATGCTCGGTCTCGCCCATGCGCCAGACTTCGAGGTCCACGCTGTCGCCCGGATCGGAGTCGCCCACGGTGCGCACCAGCTCGCGCACATCCGAGAGCTCCTTGCCGTCGATGCCGAGGATCACGTCACCGGCAACCAAACCGGCGTCTGCCGCCGGGCTACCGTCAACCACGCTCGCCACCAGGGCGCCGCGCGCCGAGTCCAGGCCGAGGCCGGAGGCCATGTCCTGGTCGATGCCCTGCACGTTGACGCCCAGCCAACCGCGATCGATGTGACCCTTTTCACGCAGCTCGCTGACGATGTCCTCGACCTGCGCCGACGGGATCGCGAAACCGATGCCGATGTTGCCGCCGTTGGGCGAGAAGATCGCCGTGTTGACGCCGACCACCTTGCCGTTCAGGTCGAACAGCGGCCCCCCGGAGTTACCGCGGTTGATCGGCGCGTCGATCTGCAGGAAGTCGTCGAACGGACCCGACTGGATGTCGCGACCACGTGCCGACACGATGCCGGTGGTAGCGCTGCCTCCCAGTCCGAACGGGTTGCCGATGGCCACGATCCAGTCGCCCACCCGCACCGCGTCGGAGTTGCCGAAGGCGACGAACGGCAGGTCGTCGCCGTCGATGTTCAGCAGCGCGATGTCGGTCTTCTCGTCGTAGCCGACCAGCTTGGCGTCGTGCTGCGTGCCGTCATCCATGATGACGTTGATCTGCTCGGCGTCCTGCACCACGTGGTAGTTGGTCACCACCTCACCGTCGGGCGAGATGATGAAGCCGGTCCCCATGGCCTGAAACGGCATCGCACGCTGCTGCATGTCGGCGGCGCCACCGTCGAAGAAACGACGCAGGAAGTCGTCGAAGGGCGAGGGCTCGACGCCCTGCCCGCCATACGGGTCACCGGGGATGAACTCCTGCACGGTGGCCGTCTTGTGACCATTGACCGCAATGTTGACCACCGCCGGCTTCACTGCCTCGATGACGTTGGCGAAGCTCGCCGGCGTATCGACCGCGCCGAACGGTTTGAGCGCCTCGTTGGCGGAGACCGAGTAGGTCGGATAGGCGTTCCACAGCACCATCGCCCCGGCGAGCGCCAGGGCTCCGATGGCGAAGCGCAAGAAGGTCCAGCTCGAATGCTGGTAGCGGTTGCTCATGTTGCTTCTCCTGGGTTCCGAGGGTCGGGGTCCCTCCTGATTTCCGATACCGAGGATATGAGACCGCCCCTTACCGGCGGCTGGCCGCAACATGAACGATTTGTAATCAAACGAACGAAGGGCCCGGGCGCTCTGCCCGGGCCCCGTAGAGCCGTATCCGCCGGCTACTGCTCAGCGGCCGCCGCCCCTCGGTTCGGGCAGCGGCTTGCGCGGCATCAACTCGTCGCGGTTGGCCGTCAGGTAGACGAACGACGCCACGATGACGGCGTTCTTGATCATGTCCTGCGGCTGGATGCGCTCGTAGACGTCCATGCTGGAATGGTGCGTACGCGTGCCGTACTCCACCGGATCCTGGATGAACTGGAAGCCCGGCAGGCCGACGGCGTCGAAGGACAGGTGGTCGGTGCCGCCGGTGTTGCGGATCGAGAGCGTGGTCATGCCGAGGTTCTCGAACGGCTTCATCCACGCCTCGAAGATCGGCGCGATCGCCTCGTTGCCCTGCAGGTAGACGCCGCGAATGGCACCGGTGCCGTTGTCGACGTTGTAGTAGGCCGAGAAGCCGGCGTGCGCGGGCATCAGCTGCATGGTGTTGCGATCGCCGAAATGGTCGGCGACGTAGGCGCGCGACCCCAGCAGACCCTGCTCCTCACCGGTCCACAGGCCCAGCCGCACGGTACGACGAAGCGGCAGTCCGCTGGCCTCGAGGATCCGCATCGCCTCCATCATCACGGCGGAGCCGGCGGCGTTGTCGGTAGCGCCGGTGCCTGCCTGCCAGGAGTCGAAGTGCGCCCCGAGCATCACCACCTGGTCGGCCAGGTCGGTGCCGGGGATCTCGGCAATGAGATTGAAGGAGTCGAGGTTGTCGTCGTAGAACTCGTTCTCGACGTCCATCTCGATGACCACCGGGACGCCGCGCTCGAGCGTGCGGTAGATGCGACCGTAGTGCTCCGCGGCGAGCGACACCTGGGCCGGCACCTCCGGGTCGTCGGCGTTGCGCGAGCCGCCGCTACTGACGAAGACGGTGCCGCCGTTGCCGCGCCCGGCGTCGAGCAGCGCGGCGACGCCCTCGTTGATGAAGAACTGGTTGCGCCGCGCGGCGAACTCGCGCGCCGCGGCGAAGTTGCCGCGGCCGCCGCGACCACCGCGACCACCTGTCGGCACCGGCTGCTCGGCAGTTGCGGCGAGCTCATCTTCGGTGAACCGATGCGCCGACGGCTCCCACAGCGCGGTCACCTCCTGTGGCGCCGAGGTCAACACGAACTTGCCCTGCAGCTTGCCGGCCCACTCCTCGAAGTCGTCCTCGGTCTGGATATCGGCGATGACTGCCTCACCGCGCACCACCCCGTTGGTGCCCGGCGTCCACGCCTTGGGGTAGCCGATCAACGGATACGGATTGGGCTCGACCACGTAGGCGGTGAACTTGTCGTTGCTCCAGCCGCGTCCGAAGGGGCCCCAGGGTTCCAGGGTGACGTCGGTGATGCCCTGCTGGCGCAGCCAGTCCGCGGCCCATTCGGCGGCCGCCCGGATGTTCGGCGAGCCGGTCAGCCGCGAGCCGTGCACGTCGGTAAGCCAGCTCATCACGTCCATCACCTGGGAGTTATTGAAACCCTCCTGCTTGATCGTGTAGATGGCCTCGAGATCAACCGGCTCCTGCTGCTGCGGAATTCCGATGGCCGGGGTCGACAGCGTCGCGGCAGCGACGATAGCGACGATGAACAGCGCGGC
>JASFRZ010000039.1:0-18395 GCA_050114655.1 Acidobacteriota bacterium | reverse complement strand
GTCGAAGCACGCGTCGCCGTGCTCCCGCCCCGCCGCCCCCATCTTCCGGCCGTCGGCGGATGCGGCCAGCACCAGGGCCTCGGCGAGCTCGTCGACATCGCCAGGAGTCACCAGATAGCCACTGACACCGTCGAGGACCTTGTCGGGTAACCCGCCCGCGCGCGACGCAATCACCGGCACGCCGTGCGCCATCGCTTCGAGCGTCACCAGGCTGGAGCCCTCGTACAAGGTCGGGTGCACGAACCAGTCGGCCACCGGCAGCAGGCTGTGCAGCTCGGCGTCGGGCAGGCGCCCGGCGAAGCGCGCGTGGTCGGCGACCGGCGCCGCCGCCTGCTCGACCGCCGCGCGCCGCGGTCCATCGCCCACCAACACCCAGCCCCAGGTCGGCGGCAGGCGCGGCGCGGCGCGCGCCAGCGCCGCAGCGAGCACCTCGAAGCCCTTGTTGGCCTCCACCCTGCCGACCGAGACGAACAGCGGCGCAGCACCGCCCAGACCGATCGCTTCGAGCAGCTCGTGCCCGCGCCGTTCATCGGCGAGGGCGCGGCATGCCGCGCCGTCGATCGCGTTGGGGATCATCTCCTGCTCGCCGACCGGAATGCCGAGACGACGCTCAACCACCGGCTGAAGCGCTCGGTCTGTGGCGATGACCGCGTCTGCGTGGCGCGCCGCGCGCCGGATGCGACGGCGGAACGGCGCGTAGGCGAGGCGCTTCAGCCCCGCTGGCGCCTCGAACTCCTCAAGCCCCTCGACCGACATCACCAACGGCGCGCCGGCATCAACGTGCACGAAGCCCCAGGCGCCGAGGCCGTGGGCGTGTACTACGCTCGGCGGCTCGTCGCGTGTGGCAACCACCCAACGCGCCGCGCGCCGCGACCACATGGGGTAGTTGCTGATGCGGTCGAGTACCACGGTGCCCTTGCGATCGCCGATCGGCAACCAGCGGCCGGGGACCCAGTGGATGACCACGCCTTCGGGCATCGCCGCGGTGGCGGCCATGGCCCGCTCCATCTCCGCCGGGGTCTCGGTGAACAGCTCGACGCGCACGCCACGCTGCGGCAGGCGCGTGGCGAGGTCGAAGACCTTGCGCTCCATACCACCGGGGCCGTGCGCCGGGTGTACCCGGCGGCTGACCATGACCAGGTGCAGCGGCGCGTCGCTCATCGTGCAGGACCCGCGACGGCCGCGTTCTCCTCTCCGGCCGCGGGCTGCGCCGCGAGCGCCTCCCGGTAGGCGGCGATCAGCTGCGGGTACACCGCTTCCGGAGAGAAGGAACGCCGTGCGAGCTCGGCGCCCGCCGCGCCCAGCGCGCGGGCCCGTTGAGGATCATCGAGCACGGCCAGCGCAGCGCGAAGCTGCTCGGTGTCCTCGACCACCAGCGCGTCGACGCCCGCTTCGAGGTGCTCGGTATTGCCGCCGCTGGGCCAGGCGACGACCGGGATCCCCAGCGCCAGCGCCTCGAGCAGCAGGCGGGAGAGGGGTTCGTTCCAGGTCCCCGGCAGCAGGAATCCGCGCGCCGATGCGATCAGCCGCAGCAATGTCGGATGGGCGACCCAGCCCGGCAGGTGCAGGTCGAGCCCGAGATCGGCTGCCTGCCGCCGCAGAAGGTCACGCTGCGGCCCCGCTCCGGCGATCACCACCGGCAGGCGGCAGCCGGCCCCGGCGAGCGCTGAGAGCATCGAGGCGAACCCCTTGGTCTCGACCAGCTTGCCGGCAGCGACGAGGAAGTCGTCGCAGGGGAGGTCGAGAGGTGCTGCCGCTTCAGCCGCGGCGCGTGTCGCTGCACCGTCGACGATGTTGGGCAGCACCGAGAAGCGCGCCGTGGTCGTCTCGCGCTCGATGCGCCGACGCACCCAGTCGCTCACCGCGATGACCCGGCCGGCCGCCTCGACACCGGCGCGCCGCTCGGCCAGGCGGCGCCGCGCCCAGGGGACCATCAGACGCGCCAGCGGCCGCGGCCAGCGCCAGTACTCGCTCATGCAGCCGGTCAGGTCGGAGGTGCTGCAGCCGGGGCACTCGGCGCCGTTCCAGAACGACGTTCCGTGGAGACAGACCGGCCAATAGTCGCGCAGCGTCTGCACCGCGCCGCGGCCGCAACGCATCGCCGCAGCGATCGTCGGCGGACCACTGTGCAGATGTTGGGCGTGCAGTAGCTCGACTTCGGGGGCGGCCGCGAGACGCGCCGTCAGGTAGGCCTCGAGCGCGCGGTGGGCGTAGTCGCGCGCCCCCAACCGACGCGCCGGATTGCGCCGCGCCCGGCGCACGCCGAGCTCGGAGACGCGGATTCCTTCGAAAACGCGCTGGCTGACGCCACGCGCACCCGGGTCCAGACAGATCACCTCGACATCGTGGCCGCGCGCCGCCAGCGTCTGCGCCAGCGCATGGGTGCTCCAGCCGCTGCCCCCGCACCCCGGCGGGTAGACGTCGGTGACCAGCCAGATCGCGGCGGGGACGTCGACCGCCGCCGCGGGCACCGCAGTCTTGTCGTCGACGCTCCCCGGTGCGGTCCCGGCGGCGTCCCTGGCACCCGGCGTGCTCACGCTCATGACTGCGTCTGGTAGAACGACGACCGGTCGGTGATGAAGCGCCATGCCACGCTGCCGATGCGTGCCGGCACCTCGACGAACTGGTTGCGGACGATGACGCGCATCTCCACCGGCTGGTCGCGCGGGATGATGCCGGTGCTGTACTGCACGGCCAGGCCGAAATTCCACAGGATCAGCAAGGCGATGAGCGCCGTCGCGAAGCGGTGCGCCGGTACGCGCAGATCGTCGAGCAGAGCCGCCAGGCCCATGGCGAAGATGGGCATGCAGTTGATGAAGCGGCGGGCGCCGAAAGATGCGCCGCCCCACCAGGTGTCGTACGAGCCGATCACCGCCACCTGGGCGGCGAACACGACGAACAGCGCCAGCGCGACGCGGTTGTTGCGCCGCGCCAGGGGAATCAGGCCGAGGACGCCGATCAGGGTGATCGGCGACCAGGAAAACAGCCCGTGGAAGCCGGAGAAAAGCACCTCGAGGGCGTGCACCGGATAGGCGGAGAACTTATCGACGACGAAGGGCGTCGGGCCGAACGAGCCGTGCAGGATGTGATACACGATGAACTGCGGCAGCGCGATCAGGAACAGCGGCACGCTCGCCGCCACCCAGCCGACGGTGCGCGGGCCGAAACGGGCCCACCACGTCGCCGGAAGGCTGCGCCCGTCGAGGGCGCTCTCGACGCGCGCGACCCGCAACGCGTCCCACGCCTCGAACAGCTCGTCGACCGCGGGGGCGAGCAGAAACAGCCAGTTGAGCTCGCGCACCAGCACCATGATGCCGGCGGCGATACCGAGCGCGACCCACTCCCACAGCTGGCGCTCGTCGCGCGTATACAGCCACACGAACAGGAACAGCGACACAGCGAACAGGGAGTTGGCGTGCGCCATCGGTGGGGTGATGTAGAGGTAGAACACCACGGGGGTGGCGAACCAGATGCCGACGAGCGCGGTGGTCGAGGAGACCGCGTCGGCATACTCGCGGCACAGCCGATAGGTGAGAAGCAGCCCCAGCATCCCCCAGAAGAGCGACCCCAGCGACACCGCCCAGACGTAGGGCCAGCTGTAGCCGTCGCGCGGCACCTCGGCGCCGAACCAGTGCGACACCCCGACCATCAGGTCGGCGGTGATGTAGAAGGGCGACCACAGCAGCGCCGCCCCGATCGGCCCGTCGTTGAGGCGGTGGCCGGTCGAGGTGGGCTGGTCACGGTAGGGCACCAGCCCGGCGTGCGCCACCGGGTCGAGCTGGATGTAGTGGTCGTACTCGTTGGCGTACTGCAGGTCGCCGTCGAAGTACAGCGAGCGCAGCGGCGCCAGGTACTTGATCTCGTCGGCGCCGTAGATGCGTGGCGTGAACAGCACGAGCGACACCAGGCCGAGAACCCAGAGGACGCCCCACTCGCCGAACCGACGCGGCTTCGGATTGGCTATCCGCCCCCTGACCATGCGTCCTCAGCAGGGTGCTGGAAAGCCCCAGGGGGTGCCGTTACGGACACCGTGGGGGCAGATGCAAGGCGCGGCGACGCAGGCGATATCGGGCATATCGTCGAGGAGCTGCAACGCAGCAGATGCCCCCACGCTGCCCGTAACCCGAAGGGCGCAGGGGGGTTGCGGGGCATTCGCGGCGTTGCTCGTCGTCGACGATGTTTTCAACATCGACTTCCTCCTCGCGCCTTGCGCCTGCCCCGCAAGACCCCTGCGCGGCGCCCCCTGGGGCCTTTCAGCACCCTGCTACGCCCCGTGCTGCGCGGACGAGATCCTCCGCACCGCGACTCCAGCGGAACTGGGCGGCGATCTTGGCGCGTCCCGCGGCGCCGAGCTCCGCCCCACCGTCGGGCGCCCACAAAACGCGCGCGACGGCATCGGCGATCGCCGTCGGCGTGGCGGCCACCCGATACCCCGTCACGCCGTCGTCCACTGTGTCCCTGACACCGCCCTCATCGACCGCCACGATCGGCCGGCCACAATACGACGCTTCGATGACCGACAGGCCGAACGACTCGTCGCGCGTGGCGTGAACGTAGCACGTCGCGTCCCAATAGTATCCGGGGAGCTCGGACTCGGCGACGAAGCCGGCGAACTCGACCCGATCGGCGATGCCCAGGCGCGCCGCCAGCGCCTCGAGATTGGCGCGCTCGGGACCGTCACCGATGACAGTGAGCACCGGGCGGTCGGTGGCACCCGCAGGGAAGCGTGACATCAGCTCGGCGGCGGCCTCGATGATCAAGTCGACGCGCTTGCGCGGATGCAGGTAGTTGACCGTCAGCAGGCGCGGCGGCCGGGCGGCGTTGGGTGCCCCTCCGGATGCGGCGGCGCCCGTTGAGACGGCGGGCCGGGCGGCGTCGAGCCGGTCCCGATCGATCCCCAGCGTGATCACCCCGGCGGAGCGGCCGTAGCACTGCGCGATGCGCTCTGCTGCGAACGGGCTCGAGGTCACCACCGCGTCGACCTTGCGCACCATGCGGCGATCGAGGCGGCCGTACGCCGCCAGCGCCGCCGCCATCGGCCAGCGCAGCGCGCCGATGCGACGCAGCACCTCCTCGCGGTCCTGGTACAGGACGCGCGGCGGCTCCCAGCAGTAGTAGATCGACGGGATGAAGGCGCGGCGGTTGCGCCCCTGGTGCCACCAGGCGAGCAACAGGCCGGGGCCGAAGAAGACGCGGAACGCGGCGCGCGGGTCGAGCAGCGTACCCAGTCGCAACGTGCGGCTGTAGTCGAACATCGCGTTGAGATAGCGATTGCCGGTGAAATCGAGGCGCGCCCCGCTGACCACCAGCTCGACGCCGGCGGCGAGGCGCGGGCGGCAGGTATCGTCGAACTGGTGGCAAACGATGCGCGGCGACCAGCCCTGCGCGGCGAGGCCCTCGGCGAGGCCGAGGATGGCACGCTCGGCGCCGGACAGGAGCTTGAAGCGGGGAAACACCAGGTCCACCCCGCGCCGTGCTGCGTGCGCCCCCCCGCTGCCCTCGCCGGGAGGCGGAGCTTTCGCCGTTCGCTCGGCCGCCGCGCTCATCGCACGCGCACCGCTTCGTAGAGCTGCTCGAAGCGCTCGGCAACGTGCTCCCAGCCGAGGCGCGCTTCGGCGTCGGCGCGCGCCGCCGCACCCAACGCACGGCGCCGCGTGTCGTCGGCGAGCAGGCCGGCGATGGCCTCAACAAGGCCCTCGACGTCGCCCTCCTCTACCAGCGCCACGTTCTCCCCCTCGCGTCCGATGTCGGGGATGCCGCCGACGCGGCTGGCGACCACCGCGGTGCCGGAGGCGAGGCCTTCGAGGAACACGTTGGGCAACCCGTCGACGTTGCCACCCGGGCCGTGCACGGAGGGCACCGCGACGATGTCGGCGGCAGCGTACAGCTCGGGCAGGTCGGCGTGCGACACGGCGCCTACCAGGTGCACGCCGTCGGTGACGCCATGCTCGGCGGCAGCGCGCAACAGTTCGTCCCGCAGCGGGCCGTCGCCGGCGATCAGCAGCCGTGCGGTGGGCACGCGGGCGCGCACGCCGGCCATCGCGCGCACCAGGTTGCCGAAGCCTTTCTTGTAGACCAGCCGGCCGACCGCGAGCACCCAGGGGTCGGCGGACGGCAGCCCGAAGCGCTGGGCAAAGATCGCGCGGTCTGCGGCACGTCGTTCCGCGTCCAGCGGACGGAAGCGCTCGATGTCGACGCCGTAGGGGATCCATTGTGGCGTGGGCCCGGCGCCCAGCGCCGCGACCCTCCGCGTCAGGTCTTGCGAGCAAGCGGTCAACGCAGCGGCACGCCGCAGAGCCGAGCGCGCGGCGCGCGCCGCCCAGGCGCGCTTCTCCGCCAGAAAGACGCCGCTGCCGTGGCATGACACGACCATCGGCAGGCCGCTGCCGCGCAGCGCCCAGGCGACGATCGGGGCCGCCGGCAACAGCCAGTTGGCATGCACGACATCGAACGGCGCGGAACGCAGGATGCGACGCAGCGCGCGTACCGCGGCGACGACGGCGAACGGGGTCGCGGCGTAGGCGTCCCAGCGCAGCGCCCGGTCGGCGGTGAGCGCCTGCGCGTACCCCCAAGGGTGCCAGCTGCGCAGCGGGGTGCTGCGGAACTCGTGCAGCACTGCTTTACGGCCGGCGCGCTGTAGCTCGAGATCGCGGTGATGTGGCAACAGGACGTGCATCTCGTGACCACGCCGGCACAGCGCCTCGACCAGCGCTTCCACGAACGCGGCGCTGCTGTCCGCTTCGTGCAGCGGATACGTGGTCGCCAAGTGGAGGATCCGCATCGAGCAGGCCTACGGCACGGGCGGCTGGCGCTCACGCGGTGGGCTGAGGAACCACGCCGCCCAGCCGGTCACGCTGTTGAGCACATACATCGAGAGCAGTAGCAGTGACAGGCTGAGCATTGCCTCACGACTCTCGTGCAACAGTGGTGCGGCGGCGACATACAGCGCATCGCGCGTGCCGATGCCCAGCACGGTGATCGGCAGCAACCCGATGAGCGCGCCGAGCGCCGAGAGTATCGCCAGAGACCAGGCGGGGACGCCGATCGACAAGCCACGCGCAAGCACCACGACGGCGCCGGCGAAGCCGGCGATGCTGATCGTGGTGAGCGCCTGGGCGAGCAGCATCTTGCTCGCCGGCGGGGCCTGCAGTGTGACGTTGCCCGCCCCCGGCAAACGGCGCAACGCCCAGTACAACGGTCGCGCCAGCAACCCCTCGCGCGTCGGCCGCCACACCGTGCCGAGCACGAAGGCGGCGAAGGCCACCGCCACCAGCAGCGGTCCGAACGCCCGAGGCACCCACGGCAACACCACTACCGCGCCGAGCGCGAGGGCGCCGATCTGCCCGAGGTCGAGAAATCGGTCGTACACCACCGTGGCAATGCCGGCGGCGAAGCCACCTTCGGCGCGCTTGTCGCGCACATAGTACGCCTTCACCAGGTCACCGATGCGACCCGGCGTGACCGAGGCGACGAAGGTGGCGAGCAGGTAGAGGCGAATCGCTTCGGTCGCCGATACGTCGATGTCCAGCCCGTTGCAGAGGATTCGCCAGCGTAGCGAGCGCAGCAGCAGCACCGCGGTGGCGAGCAGCGCGCCGGCGATGAAGGCGAACGGGTCGACGCTCAGCAGGGTGTCGAGCAGTGCGCGCACGCCGACGCGCCAAAGAACCACGGCGAGCAGCATGACGCCGATCAAGCGCCAGCCGAACGCCATCCAGAAAGGGCCCTTGGGTGTAGCGCTCACTTTTGCAGGCGTTCGAAGCGCATCATGGCGATTTGCTCCGAGATCAGTCCGATGAAAAACGTCACCACACTCATGGTGATCAGAAGCACGGTGGAGTCCGTGACGTCGAGCCGCACGATCGTGGTGTAGGCGCCGTAACCGGCACCGCCGAGAAACATCACGATGCTGGCCGGCAGGAACACCCGCATGGGCGAGAACAGGACGATCATGCGCAGCGCGATGACCACGAACTTGGTACCGTCGCGCAGCAGCCGGATCTTGCTCCTGCCGACCCGCTTGGAGGCGTGGATGGGCACGTAGCCGACGTTGTAGCCCGCCTTGATGAAGGCCAGTGTGCTGGTGGTCGGATAGGAGAATCCGTTGGGAAACAGCGGCAGGAACTCGACCATCTTGTCGCGCCACGCGGCGCGGAAGCCCGAGGTCAGGTCGAGCACCTTCTGGCCCGAAAGGTAGGTCGCCAGGCGGTTGTAGAAGGCATTGCCGATGCGCCGGAAGATGCCGCCGGCGCCGCCGCCGTCGGCGCGCGCCCCGATCACCAGGTCGTAGGTCTGCAGCGCGGCGAGAAGATCGGGGATCTCCGCCGGATCGTGCTGACCGTCGGCGTCCATCAGGCACACCACTTCGCCGCTGGCGGCTCGCAGGCCGGTCTTTACCGCCGCGCCGTTGCCCTTGTTGTAGGGGTGGCGCACCACCCGCACGCCGTCGAGGGCGGCACGCTCAGCGGTGTCGTCGCTGCTGCCGTCGTCGACAATGATAATCTCCCAGTCGTTCTCTGCCACGGCGCGGACCCTCTGTACCACCGAGGCAATGATCTCGCCCTCGTTGTAGGCCGGCAGGATGATACTCACGCGCGCCACGGTGTCACTCCTCGCTTGCCCGGTCGTCGACGCCGGCCGGGGACTGGTCGCGTTCCAGCTCCAGCCTGCGCACCCGGTAGAGCGTCTCCTCCAGCAGCCGTCGGTTGGTCGCCAGGAGGTCGGCAAGGACGGCGACAGCGAGGAGCAGGAAGCCGACGATCGACAGAATGGCGGCGAGGATGAGCGATTGCGTCATCCCGGTGCCCGGGCGCCGCACCACGTACTCGAAGTAGACGAACCGGAGGCCCAGGGAGACCCCCACCAGCAGCATCAGGCCACCCGTCACGGTGAAGATCCTGAGCGGCTCGTACAGCGCGTAGGCGCGCGCCATCGCACCGCCGGCCTGCGCCAGGTAGTGACCCATGCTGCGCGCCAGGCGCGATGAGCGCGGCGTGGCGTGGGCGCGGATCGGCACGTCGACCACCGCCATGCGGCGCTTGCCCGCCTGGATCAGCGTCTCGAGCGTGTAGGTGAAGTCGGTGACCACGTTGATCCGCAACGCCGCGTCGCGGCTGTAGGCACGGAAGCCGCTCGGCGCGTCTTTCACGTCGGTGCCCGACAGCCGCCGCATCGCCCAGGAGCCGATCTTCTGGAACAGCTTCTTGAGGACGGAGAAATGCTCCAGCGAGCCGGTATCGCGATCGCCGATGGCGATGTCGGCTTCGCCGGCGAGAATCGGCGCCACCAGCTTGGGAATGTCGGCGCCCTCGTACTGATTGTCGCCATCGGTGTTCACGATGACGTCGGCGCCCAGACGCAACGACTCCGCCAGCCCTTCGCGGAAGGCGCTCGCCAGGCCACGGCGGTTGGCGAAACGGAGCACGTGCTCGACCCCCGCTGCACGCGCCACAGGGATGGTGGCGTCCGTCGAGCCGTCGTCGATCACCAGGATCTCGACGCGGTCGATGCCCTCGATGTCGCGCGGTACCGCCGCCACCGTTGCCGCCAGCGCGTCGGCCTCGTTGTGACACGGGATCTGGACGATCAGCTTCATGTGATGCCGCTCGCTCTCATCGCCACAGTATCGCGTTGACGAAAACACCCAGGTAGCGGGTGTCGCCGCTTCCGTTGACCTCGTCGGGCTGCAGCGGCTGGGTCGAAAGCTGCAGCACCGGTGTCTCACCCGCCGCCGGTCGCCAGTCGGAGGGTACATCGAAAACGTAGTCGGTCCAGTCCTGCTCGAGCGGAATCTCGCCCAGCAGGATGCCGTCGAGCGAAGCGGTCAGAGTGCGGTTGAAGGCGCCCGAATCCTGGATGGTGCCGGCATGCACGACGATCTGCCGGGCGGTCGGGTCGAGGCCCGGCAACCAGAAGAACGCCGCAAAGGGCTTGGTCCAGCGCGCCGTCATGTCGCCGGTCACCTCCGCCGGCATCGCCTCGCCGACGTAGATGTCGTCCCACTCGCCGACGTCGAGTCCGCCCTCGAGCGGCCCGTTGTGGCCGGAGGCCTCGACACGGTAGACGGACAGCGGCATGTTGGACTCCAGCACCCGGCTGGGCAGGCGGCCGAGCACCTCCTCGAGTTGGCGGCGCTCGTAGCGCCAACGCCGCCACGGCACCATGCGCGGCTCGTCGACGTAGTAGTTGAAGCCCTGGGTGAAGAAATAGACGGGGCGGCCACGCTGCGCCTCGCGCCGCACGAAATCGACCAGCGCCGGACCGTCGGTCTCCTTGCGCTGCAGCCACACCACGTCGAAGCCCTTCCAGTAGGCCAGCGCCGGGGCCAGGTCGAGGGCACCCCAACCGGAGCGCGCCTCGAACACCAGCACAGCGTCGTCCTCCAACCCGCGAGCGATGTCGTCGACCAGAGCGATGGCGTCGCCTGGCTCCTTGAAGCCGCGGTACTGCCAGCTCTGCATGGCCAGCGGCACGAGCAGGAACGCCGTCACCAGCAGGGCGGCCCAGCGTACCCAGCGCTGGCGCAGCGGCAAGCGGCGCGCCTCGGCGTCGTTGCCCCACAGGGGTACCGCGGCGAACAGGAAAACCAGCGGCAGGAAGCTCTGATAGCGTCGCAGCGACCACATCAGCGTGCGGGTGATCTCCGGGTTGTACAGCACCGGGACACTCAGCCCGAGGGCGACGGCGACCACGCACATGCTGGCGTTGCCGCGACGGCGATCGGCGAGCACCATCGCAATGCCGGCGACGGCGAACCCGAGCACGGCCACGGTGACCGCCAAGGCGAGGCGGGGCACCGCCTCGACGCGCCAGGCGTTGGAGATCGCCGGGCGGATCCAGTAGCCGTACGCCGCCGCGAGCACAACGAGCCCGCCGGCGACGAGACGCAAACGGCTCACCTGCGGCGCGGCTTCCTCCGTGGTCACGGCGGCGGAGCCGGCGCGCCGACGTCCCCACACGCCGACACCGATGAGCAGCAACGCGGCGACCACGGCGAGCGGCACCACCGCCGGCAGCGACCACTTGACGATGAGGTAGATCCCCCACAGGTAGGCGGTGGTTACGGTGAAGTAGACCAGCAGCGCCTGGATGCCGAGGACGAACAAGGGACCCCACAGGGCGAGCAGCGCCTCGCGGTCGACGTGACCCCGCGCCAGGTCCCACAGCAGGATGGCGCCGAGCGGCAGCACCAGCCACACCATCCAGATGTGTGCCTGCCACGACAGGCCGAGCGCCATGCCGGCGAGCAGGGCAAAGGCCCAGCCACCCTCGCGCCGGTACATCACCAGGCCGTACATCCCGAGCAGAAGCAATAGCTGGGCGAGGGTCTCGGCGTTGGCGAAGCGCGAGAACCACACCTGCGCCGGCGACACCAGCAGCATCGCGGCGGCGGCCAACCCGACGGCAGGATCGAGCCAGCGACGCCCGAACAGGAACAACGCGACCACCGCGGCGATCGCCAGAACCGTGGTGGTGTGAACCGCACCCTCGACGCCGTCAGCGAGGTAGCCGAAGGCGATCGCCGTGGGGTACAGCGGCAACCCCTGCGGCACCACGCGGGCGCTGTCGGCGTCCATCAGGTACCAGCCGATCAGCCGCGGCCCCCAGTGCCCGCGGGTTTGGCGATGGTCGTTGCCGAGAAACGCGCGGCGGTGCTCCGCGCCGATGTCGGTGACGATGTCGTCGTGCGACACCCAGGAGCCGCTGCGCGCCAAGTGGATGCCTGAGACCACGTAGGTGACCGGGTCCCGACCGCCGACGATCTGCTCGAAAGCAGGCCGGTAGAGCAGCGCCCCGGCGATCACCAGCACGATCACCGCTACCAGCGCGCCGTCGACGCGGAACGAAGGCGTGCGAAAGAGCGCTTTGAAGCGGCGTCGCACGATCGCGGCGAGCACCACCGTGGGCAACAGGGCGCACGCCAGCAGGGCAATCGGTGTGAAAAGTCCGACGATGGCCAGGGTCACGCCGATCCACAACAGCAACGCCAGCGAGATCGCCGTCTCGACGAACAGCTTCTCGATCGCCGAGAAAGCGGTGCGCGACGCGCGCGGCTGCTCGGACAGACGGAGGGCGAAGTGGCCGGGTAACCACAGCAACGGCAACAGGGCGAAGACCAGGGCGCTCATCGAAACAACCTCGCGGCGTCCACCTTACCCTTTCGGCCCGGGCGTGGGCAGGAGGTCGGCGATGTGCCGCTCGACCACCGGCGCGACGGCGCCGGGCAGCGTCGCGTCGAGCATGCCCGCGCGCACCGCGGCCCACGCCGGCGCCGACACCGGGGCTTCGCGCAGGGTGAAACCGGTAGCGGCGGCATCGAGGTGATCGATCAGGGTTCGCGCCGCCGACGCGGCGTCGGGCTCCTCGCCGGCGAACGCGCGACCGGCGGCGCCCAGCCCGCAGCATAGCGCGGGGTCGGCGCGCAGCGCATCGAGCAGCGCGGCGAAGGCGACGGGCAGCGTGCGGCCGAGATCGAGCCGCGCCACCGCGCCGTCCGGCAGGTCGTCGTACAGCCCGCAGCGCGGCACCACCGTCGCCTTGCCGGCGCGCATGCCGTCGAGCAACAGCACGCGGTGGCCGCCCTGCAGCTCCTCGGCGAGCCATACCAGCACGTCAGGGGTGGCGGCGATCTCGGCGAGCTCCCCCGGAGAGGTGGTCAAGCGCCAGTCGATACGCTCGAGGACACCGAGGTGCTCGGCGACCCGCTTGCCCTCGGCCTTGTAGATCGGCTCGCTCAGGCAGAGCGTCACGCCGTGTGTGTCGTCGAGCTCGAGCGCAGCCGCCGCGGCGCGCACAGCGGTGGTGGCGTATGACTCATTAACGCTCATGAGCGCGATGCGGCCGGTGTCGGCGGTGCCGGCCGCCGCGGCCTGGACGACCGACGGCGCGTCGACGCCGAGCGGTGCCACCCCCACCGGCACGTCGTCGAGCCGGCTCTCGATGCGCCGCGCCAGCGCCGGCCAGGACGCCAGCACGCAGCGCTGGCCGCGGGCTGCCGCCGCCACCAGATCGTAGCGGCGGAACAGCGCGCCGGTACCCCAGTTGCTCGCCACCGTCTGCGCCACCGCGGCGCCGGTGTCGCCGTAGGCGTCGTCGAGCATCTCACGGTACGACGCCCAGTCGCCCATCAGCGCGATGCCGCCGACCGCGAGGTGGTGCGCAACGGCGTCGAGAAACCACACCACCCCCGGGAAGCGGTGCATCAATGCCCACACCCCCTGGTAGGGCGAGGCGTCGCGGCCGAGCGGGTAGAGCGCGATGTCGAAAGCGCGCTCGACGTGACGCTCCGGAAGGCGCAGGTAGTGATGGATCGGGAAGGGAGCGACGTCGGAGGTGCGGTCGTGCTCGGCAAAGGCTTCGACGTCGCAGCCCTCCTCGACCATGCGGCCGAGCATGGCGTCGAGGGCACGCCGCTGCGGCGCGGCGGCCTCGAGGCTGGGGACGGCGACGGCGATGCGCATTACTCGTACACGCTCCTACTCCAGGGTCGCTGTGAGCGCGGCGATGGCCAGCGGCCAGCTGACCTCGGCGACAACGCGCTCGCGTCCGGCCATGCCGAGCCGCTCGCACAGCGCGCGGTCGTCGGCGAGCTGGTCGATCTTGGCCGCAAGCTCCTCGGGATCGGGCGGGGCAACGCAGCCGGTCTCTCCGTCGCGCACCCACTCCAGCACGCCGCCAGCGTCTTCGGTGGTGACCACGGGCTTGCCGGCGAAAAAGGCCTCCAGCGTGGTGAAGCCGTAGTCCTCGTCGTGCGGCGTCAGCGCCACTGCGAAGCAGCCGGCATACAGCTCGACGACCTTCTCGTCGGATACGAAGCCGAGAAACTCGACCCGCTTGCCCAGCCCGAGCTCGGTGACCAGGCGCCGAAGGCCCTTGAGATGCGGCCCCCTGCCGGCGATCTTCAGCTTGTAGGCGCCGCGCGTTTGCGCCATCGCCTTGATCGTCAGGTCGATGCGCTTGATGCGGTCGAGGCGGCCGACGTAGAAGAGGTAGTCACCATAGGGGCCCGGGCGCAGGTCGCGGTAGAGCTTGGGGGGGGCGTACAGCGCCTGCGCCTGAAAACCGCAGTAGCGCGCCACCCGCGATGCGGTGTTGCGGCTGTTGGCGAACAGCGCGCGATTCTCGCCCAGGGCGCGCAGGTCGAGCTCGACCAGCGCCTGGCGCAGACCGCGGTCCTCGGCGCTCGAGGTCAACAGGCCGAACGGGGTGGCATGCAGATCGTAGACCTCGCGCTGCTGATGGAAGATCCACGCCACCTTGTTGGGGTGGCGGATCAGGTACGACGGGAACTTGGTGGCGATCACCAGCTCGATGCCGGCGACCTCGGTCTGCAGGTCGACCAGGCGCCAGGCGAGGCACTGCTGCAGCGCGCCCTCGTCGCTGGTCCAGATGTACGGCAGGGTGACCAGCTCGACGTCGTGGCCCTCTTCGCGCAGCGCCGCCACCAGCAGCTCGGTGTGCAGCTCCGCGCCGCCTCGCAGGTAGGGCACTTGGGGAGCGGCGACGCAGATGCGACGGCTCACGCCGGCTTCTCGTCGGTCGGGCGCGTCGCTTGCAGCGTGTACTCCTGCGGCGCGCAGCAGATGCGATCGAGCCGCACCAGCGCTTCCCTGAGCGCCGAGAGGTCCGCAGTCAGGTCACCGGAGGGTGGGCTGCGGAAGAACGCCAGGCCGGTGGCGCGCTCGTCGTCGGGCACCGGCGACTGATACTCGATCTCGACCGGATGCAGTCCGGCGCGGCGCGCCAGGAAGGCGAGCAGCTCGGGGTGGACCGGGCGGATGTGCGTGGGGTCGATGACGTAAGCTCGCGCCAGCGCGTAGAGGCTCTCGGGGTTGATCGTCTCAACCACCACGTGGCCGCCCGGCGCCAGCTTGCGGGCGGCGAGCTCGATGAAACGCTGCCAATCGGTCGGCGGCAGGTGTTCGATGACCTGCGCCATGAAGATGCCGCCGAGCGCGCCGTCGTCCTGGCGTTGCAGCCATTCGAACAGATCGGCGACCTCGGCCTCGTGGCCACGCCGCCGGCACTCTTCGACGTCGGCGGCATTGATCTCCACACCGACGGCGCGCATGCCGGCGTCGCGCAGAAGGTCGAGGAACTCGCCTCGCCCGCAACCGAGGTCGGCAATCTTGCCCTGCGCGTCCGCGAAGCGGCGGACGTGCTCGCGCATGCGCTCGGCGATGATCTCGGGGTCGCCGCGGAAGCGGTTCTGGAACGAGCGGTAGTCCTGGTCGCCCATCCAATCGGCGAGCTCGCTCCATGCGCTCGGCTCGACCGGTTGCGCGCCTGTCGCGCGCTCGACATCCAATGGAGCGTCCGGCGCCGGCATCGGCGCCGCCACGGGCGCAGCGCTGTCGAGCGCGCGCCGCAGCAGCGAGCGCATCGACATCACCTCGCCGATCTGTCCCTCGAGCCGTTCCACTGCCTCCTCGAGATCACCCTCGCGTCGACGCGACAGCGTCACCGCTTCGTTGTGCACCTCGTCCTTCTCGATGAAGCGCGCGTCGACTGCCTGCGCACGCTCGACGAATCGTTCCTCGAGCTTCTGCACCCGCTCGGCGGCAGTGTGCGCCATCAACACTTCTTCCTCGAGCGCAGAGAACAACGTCATGTGGCGCTGACGCAACGCCGCGTCGTAGTCGTGCAGGCTCTTGCGCACGCGGGCGTCGATGCCGCCAGGGTTGGCGGACCATTCGGACAGCGCCTCCTCGAGGTTGCGGACGCGCTGCTCGAGCCGGTTGCCGAGCTCGTTGAGGTGGCGCACCGCGCGGGCGTTGAATTGCTGCTGGCGGCCGAGCTCACGACCCAGGAAGACCTTGATGAGGGGGCGCGCCAGCCAGCGCAGCAGGTCGATGAGCGGGCCGACCACCGGGATCGTCGAGCGCCCGCCGCCATAGATGTCGGCCGATTCGTTGGCCGCCTGCAGGTCGTCGGTCACCGCCAGCTCGGGATCGCCGCCGATCACCACGCCGATGCCGGGGCGCAGGTGGAACGGCACCTCCTCGCGCACCGAGTCGTCGAAGACGCTCGGCTCGCTCACAGCGAGCCGCTCGCGCACCACCTCGCGGATCTCGTCGAGGCGACGGGCGACTTCATCACCATCCATGGCGCCCTCCTCGCGTTACGCGATTCGTGTCGCGGCTTGTTAGCGGGTCTCGCGCCGGCTCCTCGCCGGCCGGCCGACGCTATCGTAGGTGAACCCGAGCTCCCGCATGCGTTCGGGGTCGTAGATGTTGCGCATGTCGACGATCGCCGGTGTGCGCATGCTCTTCCGGACGCGCTCCAGGTCGATATTGCGGAACTGGTTCCACTCGGTCGCCACCACCACGGCGTCGGCGCCGTCGGCGACGGCGTAGGCATCCTCCCGGTAGTCGACGTCGTCGAAGATCTGCCGGGCGTTGTCCATCGCCGCGGGGTCGAACGCGCGGATGCGCGCGCCGTGACGCTGCAGCCCCTGAATGATGTCGATCGTCGGGCTGTCGCGCATGTCGTCGGTGTTGGGCTTGAACGCCAGGCCCAGGAAGCCGATTTCCTTGTCCTGCAGATCACCGACGGCCTGCTGGATCTTCTCGATCATGAGCTGGCGCTGGCGCGCGTTGACGTCGAGCACGGCCTTGCCGATCTTGAAGTCATAGCCGACGTCGTCGGCCGCCGACACCAGCGCGCTGACGTCCTTGGGGAAGCAGGAGCCGCCGAAGCCCGGCCCCGGATGGAGAAACTTGGGCGAGATGCGCCCGTCCAGTCCCATCGCCCTGGACACCTGGTGCACGTTGGCGCCGACCCGCTCGCAGACGTTGGCGATCTCGTTGATGAACGAGATCTTTACCGCGAGAAACGCGTTCGAGGTGTACTTGATCATCTCGGCGGTGGCGATGTCGGTGACGATGAACGGCGTCTCGATCAGGTACAGCGGCCGGTAGAGGTCCTTCATCACCTCGACTGCCTCTTCCGACTCGGCGCCGATGACGATGCGGTCGGGGCGCATGAAGTCTTCCACCGCCGATCCCTCGCGCAGGAACTCCGGATTACTGACCACGTCGAAGTGCGCATCCGCGCCCGCCTCGGCCGCGATGAGGGAGCGCACGCGCTCGCCGGTGCGCGGCGGCACGGTGCTCTTGGTGACCACCACCTTGTAGCCGTCGAGGTTCTTGCCGATCTCGCGCGCCACCGAGTCGATGAAGGTCAGGTTGGGCGTGCCGTCGCGATTGGCGGGTGTGCCGACGGCGATGAACACCACCAGCGCCTCGCGGATCGCCGCCGCCACGTCGGTGGTGAACGACAGGCGGCCGGCCTTGACGTTGGTTGCCACCTTCTCGAACAACCCGGGCTCGTAGAACGGGATCTGGCCGTCGTTGAGCTGAGCGATCTTGTCCGCGTCGATGTCGGCGCACGCCACGTCGACGCCGAAGTCGGCGAAGCACGCGCCCGACACCAGACCGACGTAGCCGGTTCCGATTACCGCGATCTGCAGGTGTTTCATGGAGCGGGAAGAGAGGGGGGTGAGTGTGGGCGTTTGCTGTCCACCGGGCCGACGGCCGATTTCGGAGGATGATACATCAAAGACGGGCTCCTTCCGGCCCTCGGAGGCCGCCGGCGTGCTGTCGGCGCGCTACGCGGCGAGGGCCGCGGCAACCGCCTCGAGGTAGCTTGCGCGCATCGCCTCAGGCGTGATGTGGCGTGCCGCCCACGCCGCAGCTGTGCTGCCTGCCGCGGTGCGCGCCGCGTCGTCGTCGATCCAGCCGCGCAGTGCACTGACCAGGGTCTCGTGCTCCGTCACGTCCGGCCCCGGCGGGATGCGCGCCACCGCGGCGTCGGGATATTCGCTCCAGTGCACCACTTCGCTGATCAGCGCCGGCACGCCGAGCCGCAGCAACTGGTGCAACACGCCGGAGGAGGAGCGCGCCGGCGGGTAGCGCAGGTTGACGGCGAAGTCTACCGCCGCCATCAGAGCAACGAAGTCGTCGTCGTCGAGCTTCGGCTGCCAGTCGATACGCCGGGCGAGGCCGAGCCGCGCGGCGAGCTCAGCGAGGCCGAGTCGCTCGTCGACGCTTCCGGCCACCACCAGGCGCCAGGCGCCCAGGCCGGTACCGCCCGCCCTGTCGTGCTCGCCGCCGGCGGCGTCGACTCCCTCGCCGCCGCCACGAGCAACGGCCGCCAGCGCCTGCAGGACCCGGTGCAGCCGGCGCTCCTCGCCGATGTTGCCGAAGCTGCCGATGAGCACCTCGCCGCGGCCGGCGAGACGGGCGCGCCAGGCGTCGCGCCGTCCGGCGTCAAAGTCGACCGCGCGCCAATGCGCCAGCGCTATGGCGCGCGCGTCCGGCACCTGACGCCGCAGCCAGGCGCAGCTCGGCTCGCCGTGCATCGCCGTGGCCTTGCTGGCGCGCACCAGGTCCTCGCAC
>JASFRZ010000038.1:0-18411 GCA_050114655.1 Acidobacteriota bacterium | reverse complement strand
CGAACGGGTCGCCGTGGGTGCCGTCGTCGTACAGCGTCATCAGCCCCTGCTGGTGCATCATCCCGCCCGGCCCGCCACCGGGGGTCTGGTACTGCACCTGCACCGTGTCGCCGAGCGCCGGCCCGCCGCCGCCCATGGTGAGGGTGGCCTGGAACAGCGTGCTGCCGCCCTGCATGGTGCCGGTCTGCATGGTCTGGCCGTTGACCACCTGGCCGCCGACGAGCACCTGGGCGCTGCTGAGCCGCAGGGAGCTCTGCAGCATCGGGTCCTGCGTCTGGGGCGAGGTGGGGCTGTTGCATCCGACGAGCAACGCGCCGGCGAGCAGCGCGACGGGAATCAACGAGAGAGAACGGGACGGGAACGAGGTAGAGAGCCTCATGATGGCTGCTCCAGCGTGACGAGACGGCGCGACGTGGACAGAAAGTAAATAACACGACCTTTGTATCATTTTATCGTGAGGGGATGCAATCAAACCTCCGCGTCGTCCGCCGCATCATTCATGGAAAGTGTCGGGTAGCAGACATCGAATCGCGATCGGGAACCTTCCCGCCCGCGGCACGTACTGATGAGCGGGTTCGCCGCCCGACAACGGGCCCGATTCTGTAGAGTGGGAGCACCATGTTCGGCAAGCTACGCGACATCTTCGGCGGCGGCGCCGGTGAAGTCGGCTTCACCAGCGTCAAGCGCGAGGCCGGCCCCGAGGGCGAGGTCTACTCCGGCGCGCTGATCCGCCTCGAGGGGATCGGCAAGACGTTCCAGATCGACGACGTGCAGACGCACGCGCTGCGCGACGTCAACCTGGAGGTACAGCGTGGCGAGTTCGTTGCGGTCAACGGGCCCTCGGGATCGGGTAAGACAACGCTGCTGTCGATCTGCGGGCTGCTCGAGGCGCCGACCAGCGGCACCTACACGCTCAACGGGCACGATGTCTCGCACCTGCCGGCGAGCGCCCGCGCCGCGGTGCGCAACCGCGAGATCGGCTTCATCTTCCAGAGCTTCAACCTGATCGGCGACCTGACGGTGTACGAGAACGTCGAGCTGCCGCTGACCTACCTCGGGCTGCCCGCCGGCGAGCGGCGCGAGCGCGTCACGGTGGCGCTCGAGCGCGTCGACATGGCCGACCGCGCCCGCCAGATGCCGGCGCAGCTTTCCGGGGGCCAGCAGCAGCGCGTCGCCGTGGCGCGCGCGGTGGTCGGCGAGCCGGAGATCATCCTCGCCGACGAGCCCACCGGCAACCTCAACTCGCACCAGGCCGAGACCGTCATCGCCATGCTCGAGGAGCTGCATGCCGCCGGCGCCACCATCCTGCTGGTCACCCACGACCCGCGCTGGCAGGAAACCGTGCAGAGAAGCGTCGAGCTGTTCGATGGAACGATAGTGGCGTAGCGGTTGCTGTAAACTGCGGCGCCATGGACGGGCCGCTGATTACCAACGACGCCGTGAACCTCGGGATCCTGATGACGATCCTGGCGTTCGTGTTCGTCACCTCGCACAGCGAGCGGCCGGGCTGGAAGCGCTTCTACTCGATCGTGCCCAGCCTGCTGGTGTGCTACTTCCTGCCGTCGGTGTTCACCACGCTGGGCGTCTACGACCCCGACCAGTCGCAGCTCTACTTCGTCGCCAGCCGCTACCTGCTGCCCGCCAGCCTGGTGCTGCTGACGCTCAGCATCGATCTGCCGGCGATCATGCGACTCGGGCCCAAGGCGGGCGTGATGTTCCTCGCCGGCACGCTGGGCATCGTGATGGGCGGGCCGCTGGCGATCATCCTGGTGTCGATGGTGAGCCCCGACACCGTCGGTGGTGTCGGCCCCGACGCGGTGTGGCGCGGCATGACCACGGTGGCCGGCAGCTGGATCGGCGGCGGCGCCAACCAGACCGCGATGAAGGAGGTCTTTGACGTGGGGGACGATGTGTTCTCCGCAATGATCGCGGTGGACGTCATCGTCGCCAACATCTGGATGGCGATCCTGCTGTTCGGCATCGGGCGGTCGGAGAAGATCGACCGATTTCTGCGCGCCGATACGTCGGCGATCGAGGAGGTGCGCCGCCGCGTCGAGGCCTACCAGGCCGAGGTCACCCGGGTGCCGACGCTGACCGACACCATGAAGGTGCTCGGCGTCGGCTTCGGCGTGATGGGGCTGTCGCACTTTCTCGCCGACCTGATCGCCCCGTGGCTGAGCGCCAACGCCCCCTGGCTCGAGCGCTACAACCTCACCAGCAGCTTCTTCTGGCTGGTGGTGATTGCCACCACCGCGGGACTCGTGCTGTCGTACACGCGGGCGCGCGAGCTCGAGGGCGTGGGCGCGTCGCGCATCGGCTCGGCGCTGCTGTACGTGCTGATCGCCGCGGTCGGCATGCGCATGAACCTGATGGCGGTGTCCGAGAACCCCGGGTTGTTTGCCGTCGGAGCGATCTGGATCTCCTTTCACGCCCTGGTGTTGATCGTGGTTGCCAAGCTCATCCGCGCGCCCTACTTCTTCCTCGCCGTCGGCAGTCAGGCCAATGTCGGCGGCGCTGCCTCGGCGCCGATCGTGGCGTCGGCGTTCCACCCCGCGCTAGCAACCGTCGGGGTGCTTCTGGCCGTACTGGGCTACGCGCTCGGCACCTACGGCGCGTGGATCTGCGGACAGCTGATGCGCGTGGTCGCGGTTTCCTGAGCGGCGGCGTTCTTGGACAGCCGGGTGCCCGGTGTGCTACCAATGGTCGCCGCATCGTCCGTTTCCCGCTGCCGTTGGGGGCCTGCAAACGTGACAGCGCCGCTCTCCCCACTACGACTCCGCAGGCGTGCATTGCGCCCGTCCGCCCGGCTCGTGCTATCGGTGTGCGTGCTCGCCACCGCCCTGTCCGGGGCGCTTGCCGCGCCGCAACGCGGCGAGCCGCCGGAGACCCAGGGCGCGGTCAATCGCCGCTTCGACAACTGGCCGCAGTGGCGCGGCCCGCTCGGCAACGGCGTTGCCCCGCACAGCTTCGCGCCGGTGAGCTTCGGCCCCGAGGACATCGCCTGGAAGGTCGAAATCCCCGGGCAAGGCCTGTCCTCGCCGGTGGTTTGGGAGGATCTGGTCTTCGTCACCACCGCGGTTCCCGTCGACGATCCCGAGCAGAACTCCGAGCGACCCCGGCGCCGGCCACGGGCGCGTCTGGTCGAGCACGAGTTCCGCCTCATCGCGCTGCATCGCGTCGACGGGGCAGTGGCTTGGGATCGCGTCGCGACGGTGGCGACGCCGCACGAGCGCTACCACCGTACGCTGTCGAGCTACGCAAACGCCTCACCGGTCACCGACGGCGAGCGCGTCTATGCTTTCTTCGGCTCGCGCGGCCTGCACGCCTTCGATCTCGACGGCGTGCACCTGTGGTCGCGCGACTTCGGGGTGCAGATGCAGATCTTCACCGAGTTCGGCGAGGCCTCCAGCCCGGCGCTCTTCGGCGACTCGGTGGTGGTGCTGTTCGATCACGAGGGGCAGTCGTTCATCGAGGCGGTCGACGCCGCGACCGGCGAGACGCGCTGGAAGCAGCTGCGCGACGAGGTCACCTCGTGGACCTCCCCGTTCATTGTCGACGTCGAGGGCCGGGCGGTGGTGGTGGCGAGCGGCGGCAACTTCGTCACCGCGTACGATCTGGAGACCGGTGAAGTGCTGTGGCGCTGCCCCGGCATGACGCCGCGCCCGATCCCCACGCCGGTCGCCGGCGACGGCCTGCTGATCGCTGCGAGCGGCTCGACCGAGCGTCGCGTGCAGGCCATCGACCTCGGTATTGGCGATGCCGCCGCGGAGGGCACGGTGATGTGGCGCCTCGACAAGGCAGCGCCCTACAACCCGTCGCCGTTGCTGTGGGACGACGAGCTCTACCTGGTGCGCGACGGCGGCCTCAACGCCGGCACCAGCCGTCTCTCGCTGATCGATGCCCGCACCGGCGAGCCGCGCTACCTGCAGGAGCGACTGCCGGGCTCCTACACCATCAAGGCCTCACCGGTAGGCGCGGGCGACTACGTCTACCTCGCCACCGAGGAGGGCGACATTATCGTCATCCGCCGCGGCGACCCGCTCGAGGTGGTCGCCGTCAACGCCCTCGGCGAGCCCTTCATCGCCACCCCCGCCATCGCCCACGGCGACCTCATCGTGCGCAGCCGCGAGCACCTCATGGCAATCCGGGATCGCTCTCAATAGATCCGGCGACGAAGTAGCAGCTTTCGCCTTTACCCAACGAACTTGTAGCCCATTCCGTGGACCGTGCGGATGTGCTCGGGGTGCTTCGGGTTCGTCTCGATCTTCTGGCGCAGCCAGGCGACGTGAACGTCGACGGTGCGCGTCGACGGCATCGCGTCGTAGCCCCACACGTTGTTGAGCAGCTCGTCACGTGACAGCACGTTGCCGCGGTTCTCGATGAAGTAGCGCAGCAGCTGGAACTCGCGCGCCGACAGCTCCACCTGCTCGCCGTCGCGGTGCACCTCGGCCTTGCGGAAGTTCACCGTGACGTTGCCGAACTCGTAGGTGTCTCCGACCTGCGCATTGCCGCCCGCGACCGGGCGACGCATCAGCGCCTCGACGCGGGCGAGCAGCTCGATGTTCTCGAACGGCTTGGTGAGGTAGTCGTCCGCGCCGAGCTTCAGGCCGACCACTTTGTCGGCCACCTGGCCGCGCGCGGTGAGCATCAGGATGGGCGTCGCCACGCCCTCCTGGCGCAGGTCGCGGCACACGTCGAGGCCGTTTTTCCCGGGCAGCATGATATCGAGGATGATCAGGTCGTAGTCCTCGTCGCGAGCGCGCTCGTAGCCGGAGTCGCCGTCGCCCGCAGTGTCGACCTCGTAGCCTTCGTTGCGCAGCCGGTCGGACAGCGTGAGCTGCAGTCCGGGCTCGTCTTCGACCAGCAGGATGCGTTTCGTCATGTGGGCGATTCTACCGTCACCGGAAGCGGCAGTCGCCTGCGTCGCTCAGCGGAGCGCCGGCGCGGTCTCGTCGTCGGGCTCGCCCACGGGAAGCTGCACCAGGAAGGTGCTGCCCGCTCCCGGCGTGCTGACCACCTCGACCGAGCCGCCATGGCCCTCGACCACCTGCTTGACCAGGCTGAGACCCAGGCCGCTGCCCTGGACCTGCGTGTCGCGCGCACGTTTGCCGCGGTAGAAGGGCTCGAAGACGTGGGGGATCTCGTGACCCGGGATGCCGGCCCCCTGGTCGTGGATGGCGATCTGTACCGCGTCTCCGTCGCCCGACTTCACCGCGCGCGCCTGGATCGTCACCTGGCCGCCGCGACGGCTGTACTTCAACGCGTTCGACAGCAGGTTCTGTAGCACCGAGGCGAGTGCCGGCGGATCGCCGTAAATACTCGGCAGCGACTCGGGCAGTTCCCTCGCCACCTTGATGTCACCCTCCTCCGCCCACGCCTTGTTGGCGGCGATGGCGTCTTCGATGGCGGCGAGCAGGTCGACCGGGCGGCGCTGGAAATGCACGTTGCCGGAGCGCATCTTGGCGAACAGCAGTACGCGCTCGACCATGTTGGAGAGGCGCCGTCCTTCGCGGTTGATCAGCTCGCCGTACTGGCGCGTGCGGTCGGCGTCGTGCACGACGTCGTCGGCGAGGTTCTCGGCGGCGGCACGGATTACCGCGAGGGGAGTGCGCAGCTCATGGGAGACGCCGGCGACGAACTCCATCTGCTGCTCGGCCAGCCGCTGGGCGCGCCGCGTGCTCAAAACGATCATCGCGATCGCCCCGCCGAGCAGGACCAGCACGCCGAGGCTGACGGCCAGGCTGCGGTTGCGCGCCAGGGAAACCGCGGCCTCCAGAGAGCCGGCCTGGTGCTTTACAACGAGGTTCCACTTCGCCGCGGAGACCTCCTCGACCACGCTCCAGATGCGCCGGTTGGTACGGATCCGCTGGTTGAAGTGCCAGATGCGCAACGCGAACATGTCGCGCTCGGCATCGGGGTTGGCGAAGCTCGCCGCGGTCAGGCCTTCCGCGGAGCTGTAGATCAGCTTCGACGGGTCATCGATCCTGGTCACGCCGACGTTGTAGTCGGGGCCGCCTTCGGCATAAATGTGTTCGGCGATGAGCTCGGGGATCAGTTCGTTAACGATCACGTCGTGGTCGAGCTTGGCGATGATCCAGCTGATCGACCGGTACTCGGGAAGCGTGCGCAGCGGACGGGTCCAGAGCTGCTGGATGACCAGCGCGGGGATGTCGTCCTGCAGCGGCTGGGGTCCGAGGGGAAGCTCGAACTGGGCGTCGTTGTAGCGTAGTTGCCCCTTGAACTGTTCCCTCAGAGGCGCGATGTCGGGCGGCCACTCGGGCAGCGTCACCAGGCTCAGGCCGGTGAACTCCTGCAGCGTCAGACCGTCGTCATCGAGCCGCACCCAATAGATGCGCTCGAGGATGTCCGGTCCCTCGAGCGTGGCGACGCGGTCGGCGTAGCGCGCCGCGATCTGCTCGACGAACGGCTGCTCCTCGCTGTAGTCGACCTGGAACTGGCGGTACAGATCGGCGAGCTCGAGGTCGAACTCGAAGCGGGCCGCGCTGGTGGCCCAGCGCAACGTACTGAGCATGCGCTCGCGCTCGCGCTCGGAGAGCTGTCCCAGCCAGCTGTACTGGAACAACGCCAGCACGACGAGCAACCCGGCGAGCACGATGATGGCGCCGAGTTGCAGGCGGTTGGATCGGATGTAGCTCATTTGGGGCTGATTTTACCAGCGCCAAACCCCGATGAACCGGAGGTTTTTCGAGTTTTACATCTTTAACATCGATTTTGCATCGAGTTAACCACGGGGTTCCCTCGAAGCTGCATAATCGGCAACGTGATGGATGACGTCAACACTGCACCTCGCAGGACGTCACCTTTACTTGGTAATTACAGCCAAGGGTTCAGAACGGCGCGTCAGGCGTGTCCCGTCGTTAATGGGGAGCGGCATGGACTTCGGCTGGCGCGCCGATTCTCTTTCTCGCGTTCGGTGATTTCCTATCACCCCGACACGAACGCACCGCGGAATCGACAATGAAAGCACTGAAGAAACTGCTTGCCACCACTTTGAAGCTGGTGATCTTCGTCGGCCTGATCGGCGGCGGGATCTACGCATACCAGCAGTACAATGCGGTCGCCGAGGAAGAAGATCTCGGCGTTCTGCCGACGGTGGTTGCCGACGTCCGCGACATCACCGTGTCGGTCTCGGCGACCGGTGTGCTGCAGCCGATCAAGATCGTCGAGATCAAGTCGAAGGCCTCCGGTGAGATTCTCGAGATGCCGGTGGAAATGGGCGACTTCCTGCGCGCCGGCGACCTGATCGCGCAGATCGACACGCGCATCCTCGATCAGGAGCTCAAGCAGGCCGACGCCGACTTCACCTCGGCCCAGACGCGCCTCGACATCGCACAGCGCCAGCTCGACCGCGCCAACTCGTTGCATGAGCAGGACCTGATCTCCGACAACGACCTCGAGACCAGCAAGCAGAACTTCACCAACGCCGAGTCGCAGTTCATCCGCGCCGAGGCGTCGCTCGAGCTCGCCAAGGAGCGCCTCGCCGACGCCACAGTGCGCGCACCGATCACCGGGCGCGTGCTGTCGAAGTCGGTGGAGCAGGGCCAGATCATCGCCTCGAGCACCAACAACGTCTCGGGTGGCACGGTGATGCTGACCATGGCCGACCTGTCGCAGCTCGAGAGCCGCACCCTGGTCGACGAGATCGACATCGGCAACGTCAAGCCCGGTCTGCGCGTCGAGAGCACGGTCGAGGCCTTCGCTGACATGAGCTTCGAGGGCACGGTGATGAAGATCGAGCCCCAGGCGGTGGTGCAACAGTCGGTGACCACGTTTCCGGTGCTGTCGCGCATCGACAACTCGGAAGGTCTGCTGCTGCCCGGCATGAACGCCGACGTGAGCATCATCATCCATGAGCGCAGCGGCGTGCTGTCGGTACCCAACGAGGCGGTGCGCTCGGTCGCCGACGGCGAGGAGGTCATCCGCCTGCTTGGCCTGCCGAGCCTGCCCGACGACGGGCGCGTGACGCTGGCGGCAGGCGTCGAGTCGACCGGCTCCGAGCGCCGCGCAGACGAGGCCGCCAACACGGCGGGCATCGACAGCACTCGCCGTGAGCCCGGCGTGGTGTTCGTGCTCGGCGCCGACGGCCTGATCACGCCCCGCGAGATTGTCACCGGGGTGCGTGACTGGGAAGTCGCCGAGGTTCTCGACGGCCTCAAAGAGGGTGAAGAGCTGGTCCTGCTGCCGAGCACCTCGTTACTGCGCTCGCAGCAGAGCATGCGGGAGCGGTTCGCGCGCCGCAACGCCATGATTCCGGGCGCGGGTCGCTGACCGACGGGACGAACGCGGCGCCCCCGCGGTGCCGTCATCGAGGGCGAAGATGCTGTACTTCGAGATCATGCGAGTGGCGATCGGGTCCCTCCGATCGAATCCCATGCGATCGATCCTCACCATGCTCGGTGTCATCATCGGCGTGGCTGCGGTCATCACCATGGTGGCGCTGGGCACCGGTGCGCAGTCGGCGGTCGAGTCCCGCATCTCGGCGCTCGGCACCAACGTGCTTACCGTGCGGCAGGGCTTCGGCCGCGGCGCCGGCGGCGCCCGTGGACGCTCGGAGCGCCTGTCGATCGAGGACGCGCGCGAGATCCAGGCGAAGAGCCGCACGATCACCGACGTCGTGCCGATCTTCCAGCGCGAGACCCAGATCGAGTACGGCAACGTCAATCTGAGCGCGCAGATCGTCGGCACCTGGGCCAACTGGGCCTCGGTGAACAGCTGGGAGATTGCCCAGGGTCGCTTCATGACCCAGGCGGAGGCCGACGGCCGCCGGCGCGTCGCGGTGCTCGGCAGCGAGCTCGCCACGGAGCTTTTCCCACCCAGCGTCGATCCGGTGGGTGCGCAGATCCGTATCCGCGGCATCCAGTTCGACGTCATCGGCGTGTTCAAAGAGAAGGGCTCCGGTGGCGGCTTCGGCGGCAGCCCTGACGAGCAGGCATGGATCCCGCTGTCGACCTCGCAGTGGCGTGTGTTCGGTACCGACCGCCTGTCGAACATCCAGGTCAAGGTGGCCAACGACAACCTGATCACCGCCGCCATGGCGGAGATCGAGACCATCATTCGACGCACGCACCGTCTGCGCCCCGACGCCGAGAGTGACTTCCAGATCAGCAGCCAGACCCAGTTCCTCGAGGTGTTGCAGGAGAGCCAGCAGACGTTCACCATGCTGCTCGCCGGCATCGCCGCGGTCAGCCTGCTGGTGGGCGGTATCGGCATCATGAACATCATGCTGGTGTCGGTCACCGAGCGCACCCGTGAGATCGGCATCCGCAAGTCGATCGGCGCCACGAGGGGCAGCGTGCAATTGCAGTTTCTGATCGAGGCCGTGGTGTTATCGTGTCTCGGTGGAGCGCTCGGCATCGCGCTTGCCTGGGTCGCCTCCGATCAGCTTTCCGAGAGTTTCGGGTGGACGATGGTCATTCCGCCGGACGCCGTCGTCATGTCCTTCGGCTTTGCCGCCCTGATCGGCATCGTCTTCGGTTTTTACCCCGCCGTCCGCGCATCGCGGCTCGACCCCATCGAGGCGCTCAGGTATGAATAGATCGTCGGTTTTGCTGGCCGCGCTCGTCGTCGTGCTGTTTGCGGCGACGGGCGCTTTCGCCGCTCCCCAGGCCGAGGCACCGCAATCCCAATCCCAGGTCAAGCCCGACCTGCGCGCTGCCCTCGAGCAGGCCGCGCGACAGAGCGCGCGCCGGAACCCGCAGGGTACGCAAAGCGAGGCCGGCGGTTCGGAAAACGGCGCCAATGGCGGCGAGGACCCCGCCGAGGCCGAGGAGCACGAGTTCGCGCCGGACCCGGCATACGAAGCTCAGGTCGCGGCGGTCGCCGGCAAGAAGATGTCGGTCACCTGGACCAACGCCCCGCCGGTGATCGACGGCATACTCAATGACCCGGAGTGGAACTTCGCCGAGCCGATTACCGACTTCCTGCAGCGCGAGCCGGACAACGGCCAGCCGGGGTCGCAGCGCACCGAGGTGCGCATGCTGTACGACGGCGAGAACATCTACTTCGCCTGGTACATGTTCGATACCGAGCCCGACAAGATCGTCGCCACCGACCTGCGTCGTGACAGCCGCCTCGATACCGACGACACCATGGCGGTGATCCTCGACACCTTCGACGACAAGCGCAACGGCTATCTGTTCCGGGTCAACGCCTTGGCCACCCAGTACGACGCCGAAGTCCGCAACGAGCGTGACATCAACTCCGATTGGGACGAGCGCTGGGAGGCGGCGACCTCGCGCAACGACCAGGGCTGGTTCGCGGAGATCAAGATCCCGCTCAAGGCGCTGCGCTACCGCACCGGCTCGCACCTGTGGGGTATCGATTTCAAGCGCGAGATCGTGCGCCGCAACGAGGAGATCAACTGGGCCAACTACCGGCGCGGCTTCACCTTCAACTTCGTGTCGCAGGCCGGCACCCTGGTCGGGCTCCGCGAGCTCAGCTTGACCCAGCGTTTCCGTTTCCAGCCCTACGTCACCGGTAGCGGATCGCAGTACAACATCACCGACACGCCGCGCAACGAGGCCGACGGCAGCCTCGGCGTCGAGAACTTCAAGGTCCAGCTGACCTCCAACATGACGGCGGACTTCACCGCCAACACCGACTTCGCACAGGTCGAAGACGACACCGAGCGCGTCAACCTGAGCCGCTTCCCGCTCTTCTTCCCGGAGAAGCGCGAGTTCTTCCTCGAGTCCTCGAGCAACTTCGCCTTCGGCGCGGGCGGCCGCGGCATGGGCGGTCCCGACGTCAGCCTCTACCACTCGCGCAATATCGGCCTCGCCGGCGGGAACCCGGTGCCGATGATCTACGGCGCCAAGCTGACCGGCAAGATCGGCGGCACCACAGTGGGCTTCGTCAACGCCCAGACCGGGGATTCGAACGCCGCCGCCATCGAGGATGTCGAGCCGGGGCAGAACTTCACCGTGCTGCGTCTGCGACAGGACATCTTCGAGCGCTCCAGCGTGGGCATGATCTTCACCAATGCGCAGGGTGCCGGTAACTACAACCGTGTCGCCGGCGTCGATGCCAGCTTCCGCTTCTTCGACTATCTGTCGTTTGGCGGCGATATCGCGGGCGTGCTCGACGACAGCTCGCTGCGAGCCGACCCGGAGGCGTCGAACAACCCCTACACCGGTCGTTTCGCCGGCGGCTGGAACAGCGACGTGTGGGACATCTCGGGCAGCTACCAGCGCGTCGATCGGGACTTCGAGACCGATCTCGGATTCCTCAAGCGCCGCAACGTCGCCGAGCAGAGCTACCGACTGGGGTGGAGCCCGCGCCCCGGCTTCGCGCCGGCCATCCGCCAGTTCCGCTTCTCGACCAACTACAACTTCCTGACCGATACGGCGGGCGGCTTCCTGGAGCGCTCGGTGGGCTTCAACGCCAACGCCAGCTTCCAGACCGGCGACCGCATCACCTTCAACGTCGGACAGACGCGCGAGCGCCTCGACAACGCGTTCTACGTATCGTACGAGGACAACATCTACGTCCTGCCGGGGGACTACGACAGCACCAACTACTGGGTCAGCTTCGACAGCTACAACGCGCGCAAGTACAGCGGTCATATGCGGGTGAGCTGGGGCGGCTACTGGAACGGGAAGAGGACCTCCTACAGCCCCGGTCTCACCGCACGCTTCAACGAGAAGTTCACCCTGTCGCCGAGCTACAGCTACAACCACGTCGAGCTGCCCACCGGCGTGTTCAATACCCACACGGTCACCACGCGGGTCACCTACAACTTCAACGAGCGCTGGCTGACCAACTCGCTGGTGCAGTACAACAGCGTCTCGGGCCGTATGTCGGTGTACGCGCGCTTGCGCTACGTGATCAGCGAGATCGACAGCTTCTACCTGGTCTACAAGAGCTCGACGCTGTGGGACGAGGTCTACGACGGCGTCGCCGACCACCAGGTGGTCGCCAAGATGACCTACTCCGTGGACTTCTGAGCCGGCTCTCCCGCTAGCTCCGCTTCTTCCGGCGCGTCCGGCGATTCCTGCTCCACATCCTCCGTCGGCGTTTGCGGATCTTCCGGCTCTTCACCCGCCTTCTGCTCCGGCGGCTCCTCCGGATCCTCCGAATCCCCGGGCTCTTCGGCTTCTTCGGCCTCCTCGGTCTCTTCGAGTTCCTCGGCCTCCTCGGTCTCTTCGGGCTGCTCGGGTTCCTCCGGCTCCTGCTCGCGGTACCAGTCGACCGTGGCGCGGATCGCTTCGAGCAGCGGCGTCGAAATGTCACCGAACGCCTCGACGAACTTGCCGTGCTCGACGACGAAGGGCTCTTCGAACTGGTACATCATCTCGACCAGCTCGCGCGCCTCGGAATTGAAGAACCCGACGGTGCGCAGCGTCGCCTTACCGGCGCGCCGGATGGCCGGTGGGTGGCCGGCCTCGGCGAACACCATGCCGAGGAACTCCCTCGTCGTGACGGTCTCCGGTCCCGGCAGGTGCCACACCTCGCCGAATGCCTCGTCACGCTGGCCGAGCAGCACCAGGCCGCGCGCGATGTCGGGCACGTAGGCATAGGTGTGCGGCACCTTGAGGTTGCCGACCACGTTAACCGCCTGGCCCCTTAGAGCGCGACGGAACACCCGCGCTCCCATCACCGATTGGGTGACCTCGGGGCCGAAGAAGTCCGATGCCCGCCCGATGACCACGCGCACCTTGCCCTTGGCGTGCGCCGCGAGCAGCTCCTGTGACATCTCCGCGCGCACGCGCCCCTTGCGGGTCATCGCGGTCATCGGGCGGCGTTCGGTGAGCGGCTTGCCGTACGGCGAGCCGTACATGTAGACGTTCTCCATCACCACCAGCTTGGCGCCGGCCACGGTCGCGCCCTCCAGCACCCCCGCCTGCAGGCGCGGGAACAACTCGCGCCAGCGCTCATAAGGCGGGGCGGCGCACTGGTATACGACCGTCGCGCCGGAGGTTGCCTCGCGCGCGAAGCGGCGGTCGGCGGCGTCGCCGGCGCATAGCTCCACGGCGGCGGGGAAGGCGCCCGCGCCGGAGCGGTTGACCAGCCGCACCTTCTTGCCCCGCGCCAGCAGCTCGCGCATCACCGCGCGACCCACCGGCCCGCTTCCGAAGACGACGTGCAGCTCCGACATCGCAGATTCCCGAGTGCGAAATACGCGTTTTCACTTAACCAGAAATTAACGCCCGGTTGATCCGCGCTAAAAGATGCGCGGCCAGAATGCGGCCTCGTGAGCTCGTTCGAAGCTCCTTTCATGCCCTGTCTTGGGGAGGCCCCAGGGGCGCTCATTCCATCAGGAGAGGCACCCGTAAATGTCCCGCCGCTACTCAGCAGCGCTGGTACTGGCCGTGAGCTTCGCCGTGTTGTTCGCCGCGGCGCCGGCCCACGCCCAGCAAGCCGCCAACGGCAAGATCGCCGGCAAGATTCTAGACGAATACAACGGCATGACCCTGCCGACCGCTCCGGTCACCGTGGTCGGTCTCGATCGCACGGTATACGCCGACCTCGACGGCCAGTACGTCGTCGAGGTGCCGGCCGGCACCTATGAGGTCCAGGTGACCTTCTCCGGCTACCAGGATCGAACTGTCCGTAATGTCGTCGTGGTCGCCGGGCGTACGACCCAACTCGACATCATCATGTTCCTCGACAACCTGCAGTACAGCGAGGAAGTGATCGTGCGCGCCGAGGAGCCCGAGGCCAACACCGACGCGGCGGCACTGCTCGAACGCGCGCGCTCCGGCAATATCGAAGACAACATCTCCGGCAAGCGCATGCGGCAGAACGCCGACTCCAACGCGGCACAGGCCGCCGAGCGCGTTCCCGGCCTCTCGGTGGTCGACAACTCCTACGTCTTCGTGCGCGGTCTGGGTGCGCGCTACAGCAACTCGACGCTCAACGGCATCCAGATGCCCACCACCGAGCCCGACAAGCGCGTCGTGCCACTGGATCTCTTCCCCGCCGGCATGATCGACCAGATGCAGGTCATCAAGACCTACACACCCGACAAGCCCGGCGAGTTCTCCGGTGGCCTGGTCGAGCTGGAGTCGCTGTCGTTCCCGCAGGACGCCGCCTTCGGCGTCGGCTTCAAGCTCGGTTCCGACAGCCAGCTCGGCGACCCCGGCCTCAACTACGCCGGCGGCTCGCGCGACTGGCTCGGCTTCGATGACGGCACGCGCGCCCTGTCCAGCACCTTGGTGCCGGACAACGAGCGCGTCGTGCGCGGCGGTATCTACACCGACCCGGGCTTCACCCGCGAAGAGCTCACCGCGATCGCCGACTCGTTCAACAACGAGTGGTCGCCGCAGAACTTCAACCCCGGGATCAACCAAGGCTACCAGGCCTATTACGGCGATAGCTGGGAGAAGTTCAGCGTGGTCGGCAGCTACTCCTATCGCCAGGACTGGGGCAACTGGGACGAGCAGCAAAGCGTCTACCGCGTCGAGGAGGGCGGGCTCACGCCGCGCAGCGACTACGACATGCACTACACGGACTCGACCGCGCGACAGGCGCTGGTCGGCAACGTCGCCTTCCGACCTTCGGCGTCAAACCGCTTCCTGTGGGAGAACTTCTGGACCCACAAGGGCCAGAAGGAGACACGCTACTTCGAGGGCTACAACGACGACTTCGGCAACGACATCCGGGACAACCGGTTGCGCTGGATCCAGGAGGACATCCTGACCAGCAAGGTTTCGGGCTCGCACTTCCTGCAGGGCGCCGGCAACAGCCGCATCAACTGGTGGGTTGCGTACTCCAAGGCCGATCGCGATGAGCCGGATCTGCGCGAAACCCTCTACGAGGACAACGGCGGCGTGTTCGAGCTCGCCGACGAGTCGCAGTCGGGCTTCCGCATGTGGATCGACCAGGCCGACACGATCTGGGACGGTGGTGTCGATTGGAGTCTGTTCTACGACCAGTGGGACGACCTTCCCGGCAGCATGCAGTTCGGCGTGCAGGCCAACCTGCGCGACCGTGACTTTCAGTCGCGTCGTTTCCGCAACCGTCAGCTGTTCACCCGCAACGTCGATCTGTCGCTGCCGGCCGAGTTGCTGTTCACCAACGCCAACTACGCCAACGGTGCCTTCGAGCTGCGCGAGGAGACCCGCAACACCGACGCCTACACCGGCTCGCAGGACATCTACGCCGGCTACTGGATGATCGATCTGCCGATCGCCAGGACCTGGCGTTTCGTCGTCGGCGCGCGGTTCGAGCAGTCGGACCAAACGGTCGATACCTTCGATCCGTTCATTGTCGGCGATGCCAACGCCGACCTCATCCGCACCGAGAACGACGACAGCGACCTGCTGCCGAGTATCAATCTGGTCAACCAGTTCCGCCTCAATCAGAACCTGCGCTTCGGCTACAGCCGTACCGTCAACCGGCCGCAGTTCCGCGAGCTGGCGCCCTTCGAGTTCACCGACGTCGTCGGCGGCCGCTCGATCATCGGTAACCCCGACCTGGTCGAGGCCCACATCGACAACTTCGACGTGCGCTGGGAGTGGTTCCCCGGAGCCACGGAGATCGTCGCGGCGAGCATCTTCTACAAGCGCTTCACCAACCCGATCGAGCGCATCGTCGAGCCCACCGCGCAGCTGCGCACTTCCTTCACCAACGCCGACTCGGCGCGCAACTACGGCTTCGAGCTCGAGCTGCAGAAGATCCTCGGTCAGTACCTCGAGGCCGGCGGCAACTACACCTACGTCAACTCTTCGATCGACGTGGGCACGGCAGAGGGACAGGTGCAGACCTCGACGGAACGCGCCCTGGCGGGCACCTCGCCCAATCTGTTCAACGCCTACGCCGAGCTCCATATGCCGACGCGCGCGCTGGCGCTGCGCTTCCTGGTCAACTGGTTCGACGATCGCATCATCGACGTCGGCGCGCTCGGCCTGCCCGACATCATCGAGCAGGCGCGCGCGAAGGTCGACCTGGTCTTCGTCTGGTCGGCCGGCAACCAGCTCGGCAACTTCCCGAACTTCAACGTTCGGGTGGCGTTCGAGAACCTCACCGACCCGACGTACGAGTTCACCCAGGGCGGCGAGACCTTCTCCGCCTACACGCTGGGTCGAGCGTTCAACGTCGCGTTCGCCTGGGACATCCTGCGCTGAACCCAATGAACTTCAACCGAGCCAAGAAGGCCGAGGTAACTGCGATGAATAAAGGAAAGGTCCTTTTCCTCTCCCTGCTCGTCCTGGCGATCAGCTTCGCCGGCAGCGGCCAGTTGTTCTCACAGGCGTCGAACGTCGTCATCGTCACCGGCAACATCTCGCAGAACACGACCTGGGTGTCGAGCAACATCTACGTGCTCCGCGGCGCGGTGTTCGTCACCAGCGGCGCCACGCTCACCATCCAGCCGGGAACGTTGATCGCCGGCGAGTTCGCCTCCAACGGCACGTTGATCGTCGCCGCGGGCGCCAAGATCAACGCCGTCGGCACGGCGGCGGCGCCCATCGTGTTCACCTCGGACCAGCCTTACGGTCCGCCGGACTGGCCCAGCGACGACCGCTTCCGCGCTGACTGGGGCGGCGTTATCCTCAATGGCCTCGCCACGCTCAACGTTCCGGGCGGCATCTCGTTCGGTGAGGGCGACACCGGCCAGTACGGCGGCACCAACGACAACGACAACTCCGGCACCTTGCGCTATGTGCGGGTGGAGTACGCCGGCACCGAGTTCAGCCCCGACAACGAGCTCAACGGTATCGCCTTCCAGGGCATCGGTAGGGGCACCACCGTCGATCACATCCAGGTGCACATGAACCTCGACGACGGCGTCGAGTTCTTCGGCGGCACGGTCAACATCAAGTACCTCGTGCTCACCAACAACGCCGACGACAACCTCGACACCACCGACGGCTGGCGCGGCAAGGCGCAGTTCATCGTCATCCAGCAGCGTGCCGACGACGCCGACCAGGGCTTCGAGTGGGACAACAACGGCGAGAACAACGACCTGTTGCCGCGCGGCAACCCGACCGTCTACAACGCCACGTTGATCGGTGACAACACCAACGTGTGGGGCAACGAGTCGGACCATGGCATGCTGCTGCGCGAGGGCATGGCCGGGCAGATCTACAACTCGATTGTCATGGACTTCAACGAGGTCGGCATCCGCGTCGATCAGGAGTCGACCGTCATCCAGGCGCAGCAGGGCAACCTGGTGCTCGGCAGCATCATCCTGTGGGGCAACAACCCCACCTACGACAGCGACGCGGCCGCCATCGTCGCCGCCGGCCTATGGCAGAACATGGTCGTCACCAACCCGATGATCCGCCGCCCGCACGACTGGACCAATCCGGACTTCCGCCCGATGCTGACCTCACCGGCGGTCACCGGCGCGGTCCCGGTCGTCCCGGTGCCCGCGAACGACCCGTTCTTCACGCCGACCGCCTTCATCGGCGCGATGGGTCCGCTGGCCACCGACGACTGGACCACCTATCCGGTCAAGTGGACGACCAGCGCACAGGGCTTCACCAACTTCCTGCCGGGTGCCTCGGTGGGCGCCAACGGCCGCCTGCTGCCGCGCCATGAAGATCCCGACGACATCATCCCGCTGCTGCCGGTGAACCCCGGCGAGTCCACCGAACCGGCTCCGCTTCCCATCGGTCCGGGTGGCGGTGGCGACATCGGTGGTGGGGGTGACATCGGTCCCGGTGGTCCGGGCGGCCCGGGTGGCCCCGGTGGTCCGGGCGGATGTTGCAACTGAACGTGCGCGGTTGGACGGAGCCCCGAATGCCCACGCCTGATCCGTCCATGAATGGCAACCGCCGGGGTTCCCGCGGCCTCCGGGGAACCTCCGGCGGTGCCTGCCGCCGCACGGGCGCGGCCAGCCTGCGGTCGGGGCTGGCTGTCGCTTGGGTAGCTATCGGAGTGCTGGGTGCTGGTTGCTCGCAGCAGCCCGCGCAGGTCGACGTCGAGGCACGCGAGGCGGCGATGAAGTCGCGCCTGGCGGTTGCCAGCGAGGTCGCCGCCGCGAGCCTGCCGGAGGGCGCATTGGAGGTGGCCGAGCTCGGCTACGTGCGGGACGGCGTGCAGGCGTCGCTTGCCGCGCCGCCGCTCGCCAACACCTTCGGCAGTGTCGAGGAGCTCGCCGCCGCGGTGCTCGAGGGCATCGAGCACGATCGCGGCCAGGCGCTGTGGAGCCTGGCGCTGAGCAAGGACGAGTTCCGCGAGGTGGTGTGGCCGGTGCTGCCGGCCTCGCGGCCGGAACGCAACACGCCTCTCGAGTACACCTGGGGCACGCTGGAGTTCAAGAGCTCCAACGCGCTCAACACGACGCTCGCCAAGTACAAGGGACATCACTACGAGCTGGTACGCGTCGATTTCGTCGGCAAGGAGCAGCGCCAGCGCGACTACGGCGCGTTCGTGGTGCACCGCGACGCGCGCGTGCTGGTGCGCCGCGAGGACGGCAGCGAGGCGAGCTTCGACCTGTTCGGCTCG
>JASFRZ010000037.1:0-18935 GCA_050114655.1 Acidobacteriota bacterium | reverse complement strand
GAGGTCGATGTCGCAGCTTCCCAGCACGGCGTGGAAGTCGCCGCTCTCGAATGCCGGGTTGGTGGCGATCCTCTCGACCGCGTTGAGGAACGCCAGCGCACCCACCGACGGCGCGTCGGTCACCCGCGCATCGAAGCGCCCGAGCGCCCCTGAGGGCCGCCCGGCGGGACCCTCGCGGTCGCGCAGCAGCTGGACGCGGTACAACAACCAGGCGCCGAAGATCACCAGTAGGTAGGGCCAGGTGCGCCAGAAGTCATAGCTCCACCAGCCGAGCGCGTTGCATAGCAGCCATACGCCGGCGACCAGCAGCACCGCACCGGCCAGCCGATTGGCGGTGTCGGGCTGCAACACCATCACCAAGCCGACGGCGATTACCCCGACCGGCCACATGGCGGCGGCGGACTCCGCGCTGACGACCCCGATTTGATCGGCCACGAAGATACAGCCGATCAGGACGACCAGGATGCCGAGAATCAGCCGCGGCTTGACGATCGGGGTCGCGGATTGCGTCATCTCAGTCCTCCCGCGCCACCGGCGCGCCGTCCGGCTCGCCGGCAATGATGGAATCGACGATCAGCCCGATACCCACCAGGATTACCAGCAGCGGCCACGAGTTGAGCATGTCGAAGCCGAACACCCGCAGCGTGGTGATCAGCAGCCAGACGCTGACCAGTAGCGGCAGGACGGTGCGCTGCCGTCCCGGCTCAGGGTCGCGCAACGCACGCGCACCCAGGTACACGACGAACAGCGGCAACCAGCGCCACACCTCCTCAATGTGCAGGTCGCCGAGCCACGCGTAGGGGCTGAAGCGCTCCAGGATGAACGCCACGCCGGCGATGATCATCATCACCCCGCTGGTCTCCGGCCCCACCCCCCGTACCGTTGCCGATGTGACCCTCTGCGACGCCACGGCGGGCTCGCTCACCGTTGTGACCCCTCAGAATCCGGGAGCGGTGCGCACAGCCTCCCGGCGTCGAGATCGGAGCGCTTGCCGGGCGGACAGAGCGTCTTGAGGTACTCCATGATCTGATGACGCTCCTGGTCCGACAGGTAGGGGCCGATGACGCCGTTGCCGCGCGGCCCGGACTGGAACAGGTGGCCGTAGTTGGAATTACCCACTTTGCTGGTGTCGTAGCGGAAGCCGCCGCGGAAGCGCGTGCTGACGTACCCCAGGTGCTCGGCATCGTACTGCCGGTTGCCGGTGTAAAAGACCTTGTCGCGCTCCTCGTAGGGCGACAGCATCTGGTAGATGTTGGGCACCGAGCCGTTGTGCAGGTAGGGCGGCGACGCCCAGATACCGTTGAGCGGGTGCGGCTGGTACTGCGGCTCGACCACGGCGCCCGGCGGGCGATACCCGTTCCATTCGTAACGGTTAATCAGGGGCACGCCGTCGTCGTTGTGACTCTCGAGGAAAAGCCCGAACGCGGGCTGGATCTGCCCGTCAACCAGAATCGGATTGCCGTCGTCGTCACGTAGCTGCAGGTTGTCCGGCAGGCTGTCGATAAAGGCCTGGCGCTGCGCGGGAGTCTGCGCGTCGACCTCGTCGTAGAACTGGGTCGTCAGCTTGATGGTGACGAACTGCAGCCCGACGCCGGCCGCCATGATGCGTTGTGGCCAGATCGTCGCCGGTTTCTTGATCCCCGGCGCGATTTCCGGCACCCCGTAGGTCGGGAACGGCGGCAGCAGGATCTCGCCGGTATTGATGATGTTCTTGGCGAAGTTGGCTGCCTGCCCCGGATCGGTGCCGATGGTGCCGAGGTTGACGCCGGTGATGTTGAGGAAGTACTCGATCTCGTCTTCCGGGTACTTCTCCGCCACCAGATCACCAAGCATCTCGGGATGATTGTTGGCGATCCAGTACATCTCCCCGGTGTCCGGATCGGCGATCCCGATCTTTCCCGAGCTCGGGTCGTTTTCGACCAGGTATATAGAGTTATCGCGGTCATCGCCCGGTGGCGGTATCAGCCCGCGCGGTATCAGCCCGCGCACCGGTTCGCCGCGCGCATTGCTGACGTCGCCCCACTGCACCAGCGAGTCGATCGGCGGCAGATGGCAGGAGCTGCAGTGATCGGCATAGAGTTGCTCGCCGGCGCGCGCATCCGACCAGCTGATCTCCTGCGGCCACACCGGCGATTGCAGACCGTTGAAATACCCCCTGCCGGTGCCCCGCAGCATCGTCTCGATGGCGAACAGGCCAGGGATGTCAACCGAGCTCTCCAACCGCCTCACGGGCTCACCGGTACCGGGCCACATCTCGGCGTTGTGCAGGTCGGCAACGTACTCGAGCCGGGCGCGCACGCCGAGCGCCTCGCCGACATTGCGGGTCATCGACTGCTCGATCGAACGGTTGTACTGCGCCCAGGCGAAGTACGGAGCGTCCCAGATGCTGGGAAACTTGACCGGCGCGGCACCTTTTACAAGGTTACCGTCGTTGTTCATATCGGTGCCGAACACCATGTTGGTGATGCGCGCCAGCGCGTCGACGCGCCCGAATCCACCGGGGTAGTCGGCGTACAGGCCCAGCCGCGTGGCGGTGAGCGTCTCCGGCGCGCTCGCCGTCAGGAAGTTGTCGAGCTGCGCCTCGAGCACCCGCTTCTGCTCGGCGAAAGCGGCGGGGTCGTCGTCCTCGTCGGTGCCGCGCGACGCGAGTACGTTGCGGGCGAATCGATTGAACCGGAACGGCAACTTCTGGGTGAGCAGCAACGCGCCGCCGAGCGCCGACTGGAACTGCGTCACATCGATCAGATTGGTGGCGCCTTCGACGCGCACCGCGGTATTGCCGAGGTGCAGCTCGCCGGTATGGCAGGCCGCGCAGGTGAAGCCGACCGCCTCGACCGGTGCGTCCGGGTCGATCTCCTTCATCAGGATCTCGGCGTGCGACAGGCCGATGGGCAGGCCGCAGTTGGGGTTGTCACTGCCGGCGCATGCGCTGAGTGGTGAGCGCGTCGGCGCGGGATTCCCTGCGCCGCCGTTGGCGTAGATGAAGCCGTAGCGCGACAGGTAGCGCGGATCGGCGAAGTAGTCGACGCTGCCGAAGAACTTGATCTCGGGGGTCTGGAGGGCCATGAACCAGTCGTACGGCACCATCGTCGTGCCCTGCGACTCGTGCCAGAACAGGTCGGCCTGGTGATCGGTCCAGCCTTGGTCGACAGTGGTCACCTCGACCGGTAGCTGGGAATCCGGCAGGACGACACAGCCGGACCCGAGTGCGGAAACCAGCGCGACCGCACCCAAAACGTAGCTGCGCATCATCACCCCTCCTCCGTACCGACCGTGCTCGACTGCGGTGCGACAAGTTTGAGCGGGCGTTCCTTAACGGCCGCCTCGAGGTCAACCTGGATCTTCTTGCCCTGCACGACGTGCTCGATGCTCAGGCCGATGAGCAGGAACAGGCCGCCGAGCTGGGGCTGCTCATGGCGCACCATGTAGAGCCACAGCACGCCGCCGATCGCTTCCAGCAGGGTGATCTTGAGCGCGTTCCAGGTGGGGATGTACTCCTTGATCGACTTGTGGGCGATGAGTCCGAGCTCCATGCTGTGCTCTAGCTGCTCGCCGATGATCAGCACCAGGAGTGACGCCGGCCAGCCGTAGTACTCGTAGGCGATCACGAACACCACCCAGATCGAGATCTCGCTCAAGCAAATCAGGAACAGATGGATGAGCTGCTGGGCCTTGGGCTTGTTCTTGAAATCGGAAGCGCTCTTGTCGGCCGACCGGTCGGGATACTTCGCCTCCATCTTGGTGTGGAAGTACACCACCCAGCCGAGCACCGAGACGCGCTCGGTGAGGAACCCCGCCCACAGCACGATGGTGGCGAGCGCGTAGCTGCCGAGATCCCAGTAGTACAACCAGAAGTAGAGGCCGATGAACTCGCCGCCGGTGGCGACGATGAACGGCAGGCGCTCCTTTACGAACCCGCCTTTCGGCATTTGCGGTGCGGTCGACGAGGGGGAGCCGCTTCCCGTGATCGTTGGCAAAAGAGAACTCTCCTGGCCAGCGGTATTGACGAGGACTCAGCTACGGCTAGCGGCGTAGTTCTATTGGAACCGCGCAAACTCTGCAAGGGAAATCGTCGAAAATCTCAGCGCTGCATTGCCCGCTTGAAGCCCCACAGAAACAGCCCGGCGTAGGCCACGCCGGCGACCAGCAACGGGTAGATCAGCCGCGGGTAGGCGACGAGCAGACCCTCGGCGAGGTAGGACTGCAGGAAGCACAGAGGCGCCATGCCGAGCGCGGTTCCCGTCACCAGCTTCCACATCGGCATGGCGGTAGCGCCGGCGGCATACGACACGATGTCCGATGAGGTCAGCGGGTTGATGCGCAACAGAAACACCACCAGCACGCCGTGGTCGACAAGCCGACGCTCCAGCCGCTCGAGGTGCTCGTGCTGCACCCAGCGCTCGAAAGCGGCACGGCCGAGCACCCGCATCAGTGCAAACGACAGCGCAGCGCCGATGATGTTGCCGGCGAGCGAGAGCCAGCCGCCGCGCCAACCGCCGAAAATGGCCCCCGCCGGAGCGTAGAGAATGGTGCCCGGGATGGGGGCCACGACCACCTCCACAGTGACGATGCCGACGTACGCCAGCGGTGCCGCCGCACCCAGGCCATCGAAAAAGCCGCGCAGTGCCGCAAGCTTGGCCGCCGCCGGCAGGTCTGGCCGCAGCATCAACCCGACGATGCCCCCTCCGGCGTACGAGACCGCAACCCAGGCGACCAGCCCGAGGAGGGTCGTCCAGGCCAGGGCGCGCACCGCGACGCTCCACCGTCGCGTCGGAGCGCTGCTCAACGATGGCGTTCCAGTTGCTGCAGGTAGCGATAGCGCAGGTGTACCCCCCAGGCGGTGCGGCTGGCCATCTTCAAGCCGAGCACCCCATCGACGATGCCGCCGCGCAGGAACAGATCCGAGACCCATCGCCACGCCGGTCGCAACCACAGGTTGATGAGCCCCGCGCGCCGACCCTGTGCCGCCAGGTCACGGGCGGCGAGCTCGGCGTAGGCGTCGATGCGGTGGTACTGATCATCGGCGGAGCGGTATGAATAGTGCAGGATCTCGCTCCTCAGGCGCTGCACCGGCCCGTCCACCCGTAGCGCTTCGTGCACCGAGCGGTCTTCGAAGTACGCGCTGTCGGCACGCACCAGGGTGGTTTTCCAGTCGGGCTGAAACGAGCGCAGCAGCTTTTTGCCCTCATAGACGGTACGACGACGGAGCTGAAAGCCGCGCGCCTCGCCATCCGGGAAGCCGATGCGGTCGAGCTCGTCCCACAGGGCGGCATCGACCACCTCGTCGGCGTCGATCATCAGGATCCATGGCGTCTCGGCGAGCGACATCAGGTGGCGCCGAGCCGCCACGAAGCCCTCCCAGGCGCGCACCACCACCTCGGCGCCAGCCTGTTCGGCAAGCTCCCTCGTACGGTCTTCACTCCGCGCGTCGAGGACCACCATGCGCGCTACGTGCCCGCGCACCGCGCCGAGCGACGCCGCGACGCGATCCTCCTCGTTACGCGTCAACATGCACAGGGTGATGAGGTCCCTCGGTCTCGCTTCGCTCACGCGCGCAGCTTACCCCAACGAACTTCTGGGCCGCCCTTCAATGGGCGGGACCATCGCCGATTTTCACCTATACTTACCGGATAATCTCTTTCCCATCGAGGAGCATCATGATCCCAGAACTTCATACCGAGCAGCAGGTCGAGCTCCGCGAGCGCGCCCGCCACCTGGCCGAAGAGGTCATGCGCCCGGTCGCAGCGAAGTACGACGAAACCCAGGAGTACCCCTGGGAGGTCCAGAAGGCGATCAAGGAAGCCGGCCTGTCCGGGGTGTGGATCCCTGAGGAGTACGGCGGCATGGGCGGCGGCGTACTCGATCTGTGCGTCGTGGTCGAAGAATTCTCGCGGGCGTGCGGCGGCATGGGCGTCGGCTACGCGGTCAACGCGCTCGGCTCCTTCCCGATCATCGTCGGCGGCACCGATGAGCAGAAGCAGCGCTGGCTGCCTGGCATCGCCGCAGGTGAGAAGCTGATCGCCTTCGCGCTGTCCGAGAAGGCCGCCGGCTCGGACGCCGGATCGATGAAGACGTCGGCCACCCGGGACGGCGACGAGTACGTCATCAACGGCGAGAAGAAATGGAACACAGGTGGCGCGGTGGCCTCCTACAACACCGTCTTCGCGGTCACCGACCCGGAACGCGGAGCGCGCGGCATCTCCGCCCTGGTGGTCGAGGAAGATGCCCCCGGCTACCGCGTCGGCAAGCACGAGGACAAGATGGGTATCCGCTGCGTGCCGGTGGTCGAAGTGCACTTCGACGACTGCCGTGTGCCGGCGGAGAATCTACTCGGCGGCAAAGAAGGACACGGCTTCAAGCACGCCATGATCACCCTCGACCGGGCACGGCCGGGCGTGGCGGCTCAGGCAGTCGGCCTGGCACAGGGCGCCTTCGACCTGGCGATGGAGTACACCGGACAGCGGCACCAGTTCGGACAGTCGATCAACTCGTTCCAGGGCGTGCAGTGGATGCTGTCGGACATGGCGATCCAGATCGAAGCCTCGCGCCAGCTGGTATACGCGGCGGCGCGCGCCATCGACGCCGGGGCAAAGAACATCAGTAAGCTGTCGGCGATGTGCAAGGTGATGGCCACCGACACGGCGATGAAGGTCACCACCGACGCGGTCCAGCTTTTCGGGGGCTACGGCTTCTGCAAGGACTACCCGATCGAGAAGTACATGCGCGACGCCAAAATCACGCAGATCTACGAGGGCACCAACCAGATACAGCGTCTGGTCATCGCCCGCAGCCTGCTGCGCGAGGCGGCGAGCAAGGAGTAGCGCAACGTCGACGGACATCGACCACGCGTACTGGGAATCGGGAGATGAAGACCGATCGAGCCCAGAGCTACCGCCTCGGCTACAGCGAAGAGGAGGCCGAGCGGCTGGAGCGGCAACATCGCATATGGTCTGGGGAGAATCGGCAGTTTCTCGCTCGTGCAGGCTTCGCCCGCGGCGGGAAAGTGATGGATCTCGGCTGCGGTCCCGGTTACACCACTCTCGAGTTGGCGGACTCCGTGGGGCCGGACGGCCGGGTCATCGCGATCGACCGCGACGGTGAGCGGTCTCTGCCGCTGCTGCGGCTCAAGGCGGCCGCGGCGGGGCGCTCGAACGTAGACACTGTGGCCGCCGACCTGGAGCACTTCGACCTTCCACCGGGCAGCGTCGACGGCGTGTACGGCCGCTGGATCCTGATGTACCTGCCGGTACCTGCAGCGCATCGGCTGGTGCAGCGCGTCGCGGCGTGGCTCATGCCCGGTGGAGTGTGCGCCCTGGCGGAATTCTGCAACCAGCGCCATGCGTGCCTGCATCCGCACAGCGACCACATGGATGCGGTCAACGAGGGACTGCTGCGGGCCCTGGCAGGCAGGCGCGGCTGCGACCCGCAAATCGGCAACGTGCTGCCGGGCTGGCTTGCCGACGCCGGACTCGAAGTCGAGGTGCACGTCGGCGTGCGTGTGGTCCGCGCCATCACCCCGGAATGGGAGTGGGCCGCGTTGTTTTTCCGTCACCACCTGCCACCCCTGGTGCGCGAAGGCTATCTGGCGAGGGATCTCCTCGATGCCTTCTTTGCCGATTGGGACGAGCGCTCGCACGATCCCCGTGCGCTGTTCTTTTACCCCCCGCTGATGCAGGTCATCGGTCGGCGCCAGTAACACGGAGAGAACGAGGGCGGGAATGACGTCGGTTTCGCAGGTGCTGGTAGGGCTCAGCCGCGTTGGGCTGGTCGGCCTGCGCGAGGCGATCGAACGAGCGTCAGCCTCCGGCATCGAGGAGCGCGATGCGCTCGTCGAGCTCATGATGAACGCGCTCGCCGAGCGCAACTACATCTCGCCTGCATCCACCGAGGCCTACCGCCTGACGCTGTGGCGCGAGTACCTGCGCCACCGCGGAGAAGACATCCGTCATCTGTACTCGGAGATCGACGTCACCGTCCGCGCACAGGTCGGTCCGGAGCTCGAGCGCTTCCGCGCCACGTTGGTCGAGATCTTCGCCGAGCACGAGCTGAGGCCGGCGATCAGCGTCGCACCGCCCGCCGCGGGCGCGGCGACCCCTCAGCTATGGATCGGCGATCAGCTGGTCGTCGCCGGCACCAGCGACCGCGAGCGCATCGCCAAGCAGGTCGCCAGGCAGATCAGCGACTGGTGACCGGGCTGAAAGGGCTGACGGGGCGCGTGCCGTCCCGAGGACGTGGCGAGGCCCGGCGGAGCTAGTAACATCGCGGGTGTGGATCCCCCTCGAGAATCCTCCGCCGAGACATCGCCTTGAGATCCTGGTCAGTTCCGTCATCGACAGCGCCCTGGCGCCGGATGCTCGTCTTCGGCCTCGCCGCGCTCGCGCTGAGCGCAGCGACGGTGGCGTGCGCACCGCCCGAGACGCCACCCTCGATGGTCATCATCGTGATCGATACGCTACGCGCCGACCACCTCGGGCTGTACGGCTATGTCAGCAACCCGACCTCTCCCAACCTCGATGAGCGTGCCGCCACCGCCGCGGTGTTCGAGCGCGCCCACTCCACGGCCCCCTGGACGCTGCCGAGCTTCGGCTCGATGTTCACCGGGCAACTCCCGACGCGCCACTCCGCCGGCGTGCGCGTCGGCGACTACGAGGCGGCGGTGGAGGCGGGAGAGGACGATGACATCGTCGTGCGCCCCAACAAGACGCTCTACCGCCTCGACGACCAACTGCCGACGCTCGCCGCCACGTTGCAGACCGCCGGGTACCGCACCGCCGCCATCATGAATAACTCCTTCCTCACGACGGAGTTCGGACTGAACCGCGGCTTCGAGACCTATGATTTCGACCCCCGGACGCCGGAGCGCACGGCCACCGAAGCCACGGACCTGGCGCTCGACTGGCTGCGCCGGTACGACGATTCCCCTGACCCGCAGCCGTTTCTGCTGGTAGTGCATTACTTCGATCCTCACCTCCCCTACGACGCTCCGGCGCCGTATCTCGGACGCTTCGCCGGCCGCTACGAGTCCGACCAGTTCCGCCTGCCCATGCCCGACACCGATTGGCTGCGCTACAACATCCGTCAGCGGGTCGACGGCTGGCAGGAATTGATGGCGATGGAGCAGGCGCTCTACGACGAGGAGATCGCCTACACCGACAGCGAAGTCGAGCGCCTACTGGCGGCGCTCGACGAGCGCGGCTTCGGCGAGCGAGGCTACGTCCTGCTGACCTCCGACCATGGCGAGGAGTTCCATGACCACGGCGGTTCCGAGCACGGGCACACCGTCTACGAGGAGCTCATCCGCGTGCCGATGCTGGTGTGGGGTCCCGGCGTGCGGCCGGGCGGTTACCAGCTTCCCGTGTCATTGCTCGACATCATGCCGACGCTGCTGGACATTGCCGACGTGCCGGCACCGGCAGAGCTGCCGGGCGCCTCGTTGTGGCCCGCGCTGCGCGAAGGACCGGCGTCGCGCACCGCGTCGGCCATCCGCTTCGACCGCCCGCTGATCGCCGAAGGGATGCTCTACGGCGACGAGAAGAAGGCGCTGATCCGCTGGCCCTGGAAACTGATGGTCGACATCCAGGACGAGGGGCAATGGTTGTACGACCTGGCATCGGACCCGAAAGAAGAGAACCCGGCCGCCCTCGACAACCTCGACGACGCCGGGCGCGACCGACTGCTCACCATGATGGCCGAGCTGCAGGCGACCATGGAGGCGAGCGCCACCACGCACGGCGAGCGGGCCTCATTGAGCGAGTCGACGCTCGAGCGACTGCGTGCGCTCGGCTATATCCGTTGAAGTCATGAATGCCTGCCCCGGGGCGACGCTCGCCGCCGGAGTTCAGGACGATGATGCCTGCGGCATGCCGTCAGGATGTTGCTCGATCGGGTCACGCCGGCGACGCCGGCGACGGACAATCTCGCCGATTGCCAGCGAGCCGCTGAACAGGGCGTCGACCGGCAGTACTCCGGCGAGCCGGTAACGCCCTGCGGCGGTGAGCGCCGCGGAGGCCATGCATCCGCATTGCGAGCAGTCCGGGTCGCCCCCGAACTGGCAGGGAACGACGCGCGAGGTGAGGTCTGCGGAGACGCAATCGGTGGTGCGTGCGAAAATGCAGTCGCCGGGCGATCCCGGTGGCGACGCGTAGGCGCTCGCGGTGCGATCTCCGAGGTCGAGCTTGGGGTAGATGCGGTGGAGGCGCTTGAGCTCGCCGACCACCGCCTCGCGGTCCTCGGGCAGCAGCATCTCCTCCGACACCTCGCCGACCTGGGGCGTATACAGGCTGATCCATATGCGACGGGTGGTGTCCATCGCCGACCACTGGCGCACGAATTCCTCCAAGTAGTCGTCGCGCTGCACCTGCTGGCGAGTGATCGTGCAGTGCACGGTGACCCGGTGCCCCTGGATATTCTCGATGATGCGCTCGTAGGTGGCCGGCTTGCGGCGCGCGTCGTGCTCGGGCTGCAGCCCGTCGATCGACACGCTGATCGACAGGTTGGGGATGCTCGCCCAATCGATGGGAACGCGGGTCACCGCGCTGGTCACCACCTGGGCATGCACTCCCCGCTGGGCGAGCATCGGCAGGATGACGCTGAGCTCCTTGTGACGTACCAGCGGCTCACCCCCGATGATCGATACGTGCAGCGGTCGGTGCTCGTCGATCAGGCCCATCACCCCGTCGATGAGCTGCTGGCCGTGGAAGTCACGCAGCCCGGACAACCGGATGCCCTCGCCGCCGAGGTGATCCTCACCATAGGCGTAACAGCCGGGGCACGACAGCGGACACTTGCTGGTGATCTCGATCGACAAAAGGGGCCGATAGCCCTTGAGAATCCGGCCCCAGGCCTGCAGGACGCCTTGCACGAACTCCTCCCAACCGTTGGATGCGGGGAAGCAGCCGAAGTTCTGAGGCTACACCCGTGTACCGTGAAAGGCACGGCGGTGGCGGACGGGCGCGTGACCGGCGCATCACGGCGTCAGCGTGCGGATTCGACCGGCTCCATGGGGGCGAAAATCTCCGCGTCGAGCCGCGCTCCGAAGAACGCGGCGTGCAGCGCCTGCACGAGGCCGGCGACGGCGGCCGGATCGACGAGCAAGGAAATGGCGTGGGGCGTGCGCGTCGGCACGATCCGGGCGAACCCGCTCGCTTCGACGACCGCCGCGGCACGCTCCCGCACGTCGTCGCAGTCCCCCACGTCGCGGCCGACGAGCGACACCAGTGAACCGCCGGCACGATCGTCCGCGTGCCGCACCATGGTGCTTCGGAGGGCGCCCACGTTGGCATCGTGCTGGACGGCCAGGCACTTGACGATGCCCCGCGTGCCGTCGCCGTCGATGGTAATGAGGGTGCCCTCGCCGGCCGCGTTGCGCGAGTCCCGGATGCGGAGAGGGATTCCGTGGGTGACCAGCGGCTCCACCGTACGCGGGTGCAATACCTTGGCCCCGAACGACGACATCACCGCCGCCTCCTCGAAGCTCAGGCGGCGGATGCGGTGAACTCCCTCGATGCCCGGGTGGCCGGTGGTCAACATCCCCGGAACATCGGTCCAGATCTGCACCTCGTGAGCAGACAGTGCCTCGCCGAACAGCGACGCCGAGTAGTCAGAGGCCTCGAAGCCGAGCGTCGTCGGGCGCCCGTCGCCGGTGGCACCGATGAACCCCTGAGTGATCGGAATCTCTCCCGCCGACGACGGCGCCCGCAGGGCGGACTCGACGGCACGGGCGAGCGCGTTGCGATCGGGCCGCGCGGCGCGAAAGCGATCGTCGGTGACCATCACCTTCGTCGCGTCTACCCAGCGGCTCGGCAAGCCAATCTCGCGCGTTGCGGCGAACACCAGCCGGCTCGACAGCAGTTCTCCGTGCACCAGCATCGCGTCCTGCATCTCCGCCGAGCACTGCCCGCGGCGCTCGATGCGGTCGATCTGGGATCCCAGCGCGCGCATCGATCGGGCCAGCCACTGATCCACATCGGCGCGCAAAGGAGAAGAGATGTCGAGCCGTTCGAGAATCCGCTGATGCCGCGCGTCGAGCCCGTCGAGCAGTCCCCTGGCAGCGGCAGCACCGCCTTGCACCGCGGCCTCGCCGATAGCCAGCAACTCGCGGGTGGCGCCGGCAATCGCCGAAACCACCACAACGCAACGTTGCCCACGCGCTCCGTCGATGATGCCGGCGACGCGCCGGATCGCGTCGGCATCGCCGACCGACGTCCCGCCGAACTTCATTACGATCATGCGCACACCTATTGTAGGTTCGGCATCATGTTTCCGAGGATATCCAGCGCAACGACATGCGGGTAGGCGGCGCCGTGCGCGGCCAGGAGGATTCATGGAGGATTACGTAGCAACGCTTGCCCGCATCACGATCGCGGCCACGGTGTGTTTCTTCGCCGTCATGTACGTCGCGTTCGTCTTCATTCAGCCCGAGCTCAATCCCCTCAACCGATTCGGCAGCGAGTACGCGGTCGGCCGCATGGGCTGGCTCATGAAGCTGGCCTTCTTCTGCTGGAGCGCCGGCCTCGCGGCGTTCGCTGTCGCGCTGCTGAAGGGATTGGACCCGGAGGCGCGTTCCCGGATCAGCGTCGTGCTGTTCATGATCGGCGCTGCGGGCATCTTCGTCTCCGGCATGTACGACAGCGATCTGCAGATCCCCAACGACGACCCGCCTCCTCGCTGGGTGGAGGCTCCCGCCTCAGAGGCGGGAAAGGTGCACGACCTGGCCGGCCTGACGGCGTTCTTCGCGATCATGCCCGGAGCCGGTCTGGTGACGCGTCGACTGCGCCTTGCCGGCCGGCTGCGGGGTCGGTACCGCCTGCTGCGCGCTCTTTCGTGGCTGACGCCGGTGGCGTTCGTCGCGTTCGTTGCCGTGTTCATTCCCCGCGGCCTGGCCGGCCTGGGCCAGCGTATCTTCCTCGCCCTGGTGTTCGCCTGGCTGATCATCGCGGCGCGCGGCCTCGAGGACGGCACTTTCTCACCCCGCGGCACAGCGGTCGCGGGCGACTCCTGAGCGACGTCTCGACCGTCCCGTTTCGCTGCGTGACTGCGAAGCGCTACCGGCTCAGTCGCCGCCGATCGCTGCAAGTCGCGTCCGGATCTCGTCGGTCATGCGGGTGAAGTACTGCATCTGTGCCTGCTGATCAGCGGTCGGACCACCGACCCAGCCGTCGACCGCATTGTAGAGCGATCGGATCCGGCGGGTGAGCTCGTCGCTCATGCGCACCAGTTCGGCGGATTCCGCCGCGACATCGGCCGCGGCGTCGTCGCCGAGCCCGTCGTCGAAGGCCTCGACGGCGCGCTGCGCCTCGTCGGCCTGCTCCCACAGCGCGCCGATACGCAGCAAGGTACGGGTCCAGGCGCGCCGCTCGCCGACGCCTACCTGGAGGCGCACGTCCTCGATGACCTCGAGCTGCTGGCGCATGGTCTGCCCGCCGATCTCCATCACCACGGTGTACGTTCCGGGCACCACCAAGGGGCCGGGCAGCCCACCACCTCCGAAGCCGCCGAATCCTCCTCCGCCACCCCGGCCGCCGCGCCCGCCGCCCTGCGGCACCGGCGGCCCGAAGCGCTCGTGGCGCAGGTCCCACACGATGCGGTTGATGCCGCGTTCGGTGGTCGGGCCCAGCTCGCGCACCAGAGAGCCGTTGCCGTCGAGCACGCGGATGCTCGGCGCAGCGTCGGCCTCGCGCAGCCAGTAATCGATGATCGCGCCGTCGGGCGGGTTTTCGCCGTAGAAGATGTTGTCCCCCGGACAGCAGATGGTGGAACGGCGGCGCACCTGCTCGGCGGTCTCCATCGAGAACAGGTAGCCCGGCATCGCCATCACCGCAGGGGTCAGCTCCTGGATGGCGTTGATCTTGTCGAGGATCCACGCGCCACGGCCGTGGCTGCCCAGCACCAGGTCGTTGTCACGCGGGTGGATGACGAAGTCGTTGAACGGCAGTGTGGGCATGTTGTTCTTCAGCTCGACCCAGTGCGCGCCGCCATCAATCGAGATCCAGAAGCCGAACTCGGCGCCGACGTACAGCACGTTCGGATTGCGGGGATCCTCGCGGATGGTGCGGGCGACGCGCCGCGGCGGCATGTCGCCGACGATCGACACCCAGGTTTGCCCGTAATCGGTCGACTTGTAGATGTGGTTCTCGTAGTCGTCCACGCGGTGGTTGTCGAACACCGCGTAGACCGTGGCCTCGTCAAAGCTCGACGGCTCGATGCCGCCGACCCAGGCGTTCTCCGGTAGGCCGGGGAAGTTGCCGGTGATGTTGGTGAACGTTTCGCCTCCATCGAGAGACACCTGCACCATGCCGTCGTCGGCGCCGGTGTACAGGACGCCGACCTGCAGCGGCGACTCGGCGATGGCGGTGAGCGTCGGGTAGTACGGCACGCCGTCGTCCAGCGACAGCGTCTCGCGGCTCGGATACTGCCCCATGATCGGCAGCTCGGCGCGGTCGACACGGCTGGTCAAATCGCCCAGTGAGGTCCACGACTCGCCGCCGTCGGTGCTCTTCCAAAGCTCGTTGGTGCCGGCGTAGATGACACTGGAGTCATGCGGTGACATCTCGATCGGGGCATCCCAGTTGGCCGGGTCCATGGCGTTGCCGAGCGCCGGCGTGGCCTTGTCTTGCCCCCACACCGTCCAGTTCCGTCGCCCGCCGATGAACCCCTGGTCGTTGCCCGGCCGGATCGACTTCACCTGCCCGCTCGACAAGTCGAGCTTCTGCATCCCGAGGTACTGGCTGGCGTTGTAGACGATGTCGGCGTTGTTGGGATCGACCACGCTGACGAATCCGTCGCCACCGCCGGTGCGGTACCAGTCCTCGTTGAGGATGCCTTCGGAGCGGTAGGTCGCCGACGGGCCCCACCAGCTGCCGTTGTCCTGCAGGCCGCCGACGACGTTGTAAAGATGCGCCATGTCGACGTTGATGCGGTAGAACTGGCTCACCGGCAAGGTCTCGACGAACAGCCAGGTGTCGCCGCGATCGTAGGAGATGGCGATGGCACCGTCGGACGCCTTGATGATGTGACGCGAATCGTTCGGGTCGATCCACAGGAAGCGATCGTCGCCGTGCACCGTCTGCGGGATGCGGCGGAAGCTGACGCCGCCGTCCTCGGAGACGCTGAAGCTGTTCTCCATGTAAATACGATCGGGGTTCGTGGGGTCGACGAGCGGCTGGGACGCGTACATCGGCCGCGGGTTCCAGTCGCTGCGGAACTCCCAGGTGTCACCGCCGTCCATCGTGCGGTAGATGCCGCCGCCGGGAATGTCGTACGTGGTCGACGCCGAGTACTCGAAGCCCTGCTCGATCGACACGTAGACGATGTCCGGATCGCCGGCGTAAATCGAGATACCGATACGACCGTAGTCGCCCTCGGGAAGGGCACCGCGACCGTTGAGATTGTCCCAGGTGCGGCCGCCGTCGGTGGATTTGTACAGGGCGCTGCCCGGTCCTCCCCCGTCGAAGCCGAAGGCCTTGCGCTGGCGCTGATACGCCGCCGCCCAGATGGTGTCCGGATCGGAGGGGTGAACAGCGACATCGACCACGCCGGTATTCTCGTCGACGTACAGCAGCCTCTCCCAGGTGCGGCCGCCGTCCGACGTCTTGTACAGCCCGCGCTCCTCGTTGGGGCCCCACAGGTGCCCCATCGCCGCCACCCACACGGTGTCGGGATCTGTCGGGTGCGTGACGATGCGACCGATGTGCAGCGAGTCGCTCAGGCCTGTGTTGGTCCAGGTCTCGCCGCCGTCAGTGGACTTGTAGACGCCGTCGCCCCACCCCGAGCTCTGCCGGTTGGCGCGCTCGCCGGTGCCGACCCAGATGATGTCGGGGTCGGGCTGGAACACCGCAATGTCGCCGATCGAGTGCGTCGCCTCGTTCTCGAACACCGGTTCCCACGTGACCCCGTTGTTGATGGTGCGAAAAACGCCGCCGGTGGCCGACGCCGCGTAGAACACGTACGGGTCGCGCTCGACACCCTCGATGTCGACGAAGCGCCCGCTCATCAGCGCCGGGCCGATGTTGCGCGGCCGCAGGCCCGAGAGCATGTCGGCGGTGAGCTGCGGCGCCTGCTGAGCGGACCCGCCGCCGGATGCCGCCGCGAGGGCGACAGGTGCCGAAGCGGACGATGTCGCGTCCGCCGGAGGCGCGCCGACGAGCAACGCGGCAACGGCAACGGCGAGTAAGGCTCGGACGAGAAAGCGGGGAAGTCGCTGCATGGCCAGTCTCCTGGGATCGGTTGACGGGTCGCCGGAGGAACAGACGATAGCAAAGGATCCGCGACGACGAGCCGGCGGAGTCATCGACGTGCCGGATTCGTCATTGTCTATCCGGCTCCGTTCGTCTACATTGCGACCGTCCTGACGAAGAACCTGCGCCTTCCACCGGGCATCCTGGCGATGATCGGTCGTTCCCTGGGCCCTTACAAAGTTCTCGAACCGCTCGGCGCGGGCGGGATGGGTGAGGTCTATCTCGCCGAGGACACCCGCCTGCGACGCAACGTGGCAATCAAGGTGCTGCCCGCCGAGTTCGCCGTCGATCCCCAACGGCTGGCACGCTTCGAGCAGGAAGCCAAGGCCGCCGCGGCGCTCAACCACCCCCACATCGCGGTGGTCCACGACGTCGGCTCCGTCGACGACGTGCACTACATGGTGCAGGAGTACCTCGAGGGCGACACCCTGCGCGCACCGCTCGACAAGGGCGCGCTGCCGATCGCCCGCGCGCTCGCACTGGGGCGTGAGATCGCCGCCGCGCTCGGCGCCGCGCACGCCGCCGGCATCGTCCACCGGGACCTCAAGCCGGAGAACGTCTTCGTCACCCAGGACGGCCACGCCAAGGTGCTCGACTTCGGTCTCGCCAAGCTCACCGAGATGGCTCTGCCGGCGTCCCGCATGTCGATGTCACCCACGGTGCTCGGCACCGTCGCCGGCCAGGTGATGGGCACCGCCGGCTACATGGCGCCCGAGCAGGTCGAGGGCGTCGAGGACATCGACCACCGTGCCGACCTGTTCGCCTTCGGCTGCGTGCTGTACGAGATGGTCTCGGGCAGGCGCGCGTTCAGCGGCCCCACCGTGCTCGACACCCTGCACGCCATCGCCCGCACCGAGCCGCAGTCGGTCGGGGAGATCAAGCCCGGGCTGCCGGTGGAGTTGCAGCGCATCCTCGCCAAGTGCCTCGCCAAGGACCGCAGCGCCCGCTACCAGCACGCCGATGACCTGGTGGTCGACCTGAAGAACCTGGCGGCGGCGGTGGAGTCGGGCACCGCCGCGATGTCCGCCCTTCCCGCGACCGCAGCCGCCACCGGGCGGCGCGTGTCGCTGCTGACTGCTGCGCTGGTCACCACCGCGCTCGTCGCCCTCGCCGCCCTCGCCGGGCTCATCGGCGGCCGCGCGCTGACAAGCACTCCCGCAGCCGAGATGATGGTATTCGACATCGAGTTGCCGTCCGACGCGCGCATGAACCCGGCGGCGGGCCGCAGCGCCATCGCCATCTCGCCCGACGGCAACACCGTGGTGTACACCGCCATCGACGACAACGGCACCCAATGGTTGTTTCGCCGCCGCATCGACGAGCTGTCTTCGGAGCGCATCACCGGCTCCGAGGCTGCCCTGACGCCGACGTTCTCGCCCAACGGCGACTGGCTGACGTTCTGGGCCGGCGGCGAGATCCGCAAGCTGCCGCTCGAGGGCGGAGCAGCGACGGTCTTGGCGCGCGTGAGCGGTGGCCAGATGCCGGGATGGGGTGACGACGGCAACATCTACTTTTCCGACGCCGGCGCCATCTGGCGAGTGAGCGCAGCGGGTGGCGCCCCCGAAGTGGCCTTCGCATACGACGGCGAGGGATTCATCGGGCCTCGCCTCCAGGTGCTGCCGGGGTCGCGCGGGTTGCTCGTCGAGGCCGGAACCGGGACACCCAGCCCGGTCTTCGCCCTCGACCTGGCCACCGGTGAGATGCACCCCGTCGGCACGTCGGGCGGGCGTCCGACCTACACGCCGGCCGGGTACGTGCTGTATGCCAGCGACGGAACCCTGTGGGCGCGCCCCTTCGACGTCGACACGCTACAACCCACGGGGTCGGCGATGATGGTCACCCAGGGGGTGTTCACGCTCGGCAGCGGACAGGCACGCTTCGCCGTCTCCGACGATCACAAGCTCATCTACGGGCCGCAGGGAGCGCTCGATAGCGCCGGGGGCGCGGGGCTCGTCTGGATCGACGTCGAGGACGGCACCGAGGTCGAGCGCGGAACGCAGTCGGAGGGCGCCATCCGGGCGGCGCGTGTATCACCCGATGGCCGCCGCGTCATGGCCGCCGTCGAGCGCAACGACGGCGCCCGCGCGCTGTTCCTCTACGACCGTGTGCAGCAGACCTTTCAGGTGTTCGCCGACCAGGGCAATCCCACCGTGCCGGTATGGTCACCGGATGGCTCCTCGGTCTATTTCTCCGCCGTGGGTGAAAACGGGTCGTACGACATCTTCCGTCAGCGGGCCGACCTCAGCGCGTCGCGCGAGGAGATCTTGACGGCGCCCGGTGACCAGGTGGTGAGCGCGGTCTCGGCTGACGGCGAGTTGCTCGTGTTCACCGAAGAGGTCCACCTGCAGGGCGGTCGCGCCGCCGCCTCCGAGACGGGCGACGACGTATGGGCGGTCCCAGCCGAGCCCGGCGGCGAAGCGCGACCGCTGATCGTCGGACCGGGGGACGATCTTGCTGGCGCCCTGTCGCCGGACGGCGAATGGCTCGCCTACACGGCGGAGCGCGGCGATGCCGACGAGATCTGGCTGCGCCGGCTCGACGGCGAGGGCCCGGGGCAGAAGGCCTCCACCGGTCACGGTACGTATCCCGGCTGGGCGCCGGACGGCTCCACGATCTTCTACAACGACGGCGGGGCGCTGTACGGCGTCCGCGTGCAGCTCGGCGACGACGTGCGCATCCTGCCGCAGGAGGAGCTGCGCT